>NZ_JAFBGL010000005.1 GCF_016811075.1 Oceaniferula flava | reverse complement strand
GGGAGAGCAAGACTTGCAATAATGAAGGAAGAAGCTAAACAAGAAGTGTAACCTATGTGGTCGGTTTGTTAGTAACCCATGTGCCAGTTCATACCCCCGGTGGAAGTATCATCGGCCGAAAGGGGTCAGGCATAGAAATGGCGCATACTGCCTTGAAACTCCCCTATTTCCTCAGTTAAGCTCCCCTCTATGCCCCGCCAAGTTAGAGTCCAATACGAAGATGCCATCTACCACGTGATGGCGCGGGGGAACCGCTTGGACAAGATTGTGCGCAGTGACGCGGACCGTGAGGTCTTTGAGGCGACGCTTGAGGAAGTGGTGGGGAGGACGGGTTGGCGGGTGTATGCCTATGCGCTGATCGACAACCACTACCATCTCGTTTTCAAGACTCTCAAGGCCAACCTGGTGGAGGGCATGACTTGGTTCCAGAACACGGTGACCAAGAGGCACAACGCGCGGAACAAGTTGCGGGGACATCTTTTCAGCGGTCGCTACAAGGCGGTGCTGGTGGAGGAAAATGATTACCTGAGTACGCTGATCCACTACGTGCACCTGAACCCCGTGCGGGCTAAACTGGTTGCGGTGAAGGATGGCATTGAGAATTATCCATGGTGCAGCTTGGCCGACTACATCAAGCCTGCGAGCAAGAGGCGTAGCTGGATCGCGGTCGGTGCCGGGCTGGAGCATCTGGGTTATGCCGACACGGCGGCAGGCCGGAGGAAATTCCTAGCCGACACCGAGGGGCTTGTTGATAAAAGCCGACTCACTAGGGCTGGGATCGATCCGCCTGAGGGTGCGAGTTTGCAGGTGACTGTGGAGCGGGGCTGGTGCTTTGGCAGCGAGGAATTTCGGGAGAAAATGAGCTTACTGGTTGGCGCGGCCAAAGGCGATACTGGAACGGCAGGCAGCAAGGCGAACGGCTACAGTGGTAGCCAGACCAACGATCACGCTGAAGCAACGGCGCGGTTATGGATCGAGCGAGGGCTGGAAGTGGTCGGGCTTAGCAGGGAGGAACTGGCCACGGCTAACAAGACCGACTGGCGCAAGGCGATGATCGTGCGCAGCATCCGCAAGCACAGCTCGGTGAAGCTGGACTGGATTGCCAAGGAGCTACATATGGGCGTGCGCAGCGGAGTGACCCGGGCGGAGCAGATGCTGAAAGTGAAGTTGGCAAACAAGAAGCAGGTGCAGAGAATGTGGCGAAAGATAGAGGAGATGCACCATTTCTATGCCTGACCCCTAATTGATGCCTGACCCCTAATTGACCCCTAATTGACCCCTAATTGACCCCTAATTGACCCCTAATTCTGACCCCTAATTCTGACCCCTAATTCTCGGATTCTGACCCCGGATTCTCGGATTCTGACCCCGGATTCTCGGATTCTGACCCCGGATTCTGACCCCGGATTTGGTGCATGTTGAATGTTGCATTGAGGTCGCTTGGTCAGCCTCTACACTTCGACCTTCCAGTCGTGGTTCACCCCTTTGCTGAAGGAGTGGATGGTTTTTCCGTTGGCGTCGATGTGGCGGAGATGAAGTCGGGCGTTCTTGATCGAGAGGTGGGAAAAGCCATGAGCGACTTGGAAGAAATTGCCCTTATGTTTTTCCTCCCCTCCTCTGACGCGTGCACCCCCACCGCCAGAAATCACAAAGGATGTTCTCAAGCCCTCGAGTTCGAGGTGTTGCAGATCATGTTCGTGCCCGCTCAAGTACATGTGGACGCCGGCCTTTTCCAAGAGTTCCCCGATCTCCTCGATGAGCTTGGGTGTGCCCTGGTATTTGCCGTTGGAGTAGAGTGGGTGGTGGCCGAGCACCACGGTGAAGGGGGCGCGGTCGGAGGCGAGTTCTTTCTTGAGCCAGACCAGCTGTGCCGCTTGCTCTTCCGGAGTCAGCCAGCAGGCAACCTTGGGGCCGTGCAGGGGGCGATTGATGGATTCCAGGTTCGTATCCAACATGAGGAAGGTGACCTGTGGATTTTTTGCCGGAAGATCAACGCGATAATACTTGGCCGGCATCGTCCAGCGCGTCTTGCGGTCGAGCGATGCGGCGTAGCCTAGCTGCACCTTTTCGTTGTTAGGAGTGTCTCGATAGTCGTGATTGCCAAGAATGGCCCAGCAGGGATTGGGAAATGCTTTGGCAGGATATATGTTTGAGAATCCGGTGATCCAGCGTTTGGACTTCAGGCCACCTGCCATCTTGCGATAGAAATTGTCGCCTAACATGAGGAGCCCATCCGGTTTCTTTCCAAGCTTTTCCGAGTAGCGCCTCATCGACCGTGCGACCGCTTTCTGCTTCTCATCACCACTGCCAAAATCTCCAAGGGCAAACAAATCCAGATCTGCTGCCTCTACCAACTTGGTCGCGGCAGAAGACGATGCCAAATTGAGGTTCATGGCTAGGCTCGAGCAGAATAGAGTCTTCAAGACCCGGCGGCGGGAGATAGGAGGGTTGGGGGTCATGTCACCATGGTAGATGCAGGACCGCCCTGAAGTCGAATAGTTTTCCCGCATACCTAACAGCCATGGGGTCAGGACTGGATTTTAAATGTTCAATGTCGTGTTGAGATGACAACGTAGCTTTGATTCTCTACGTTCACCTTTCAGGCACGGCACATCGTTCCTGTCTACCTCCCTCCGGCCTGTTCTCATGACGGCAGTAAGAGCGGGCCTCTTGGCTTTCCTTTTCCTAACATCCACTGATAAGACTCTTTCAAAATAGGGTTATAGCTAAAGCCTGAAAGAGCGGACAGCTTGTGCACACTTCTTAACCTGTGTGTCACTGATTTTCCGTCAATCACTATCCCTTGAAAATTCGCTGTAGCAAGTGCCATTCGTGATCATCTGCTCATTTTCTAAATATACCGTTTAATCGGTCCCCTAGTATGCTTGTCTTACGGTTTAGTAGAGAAAAGTAGGTCATATTCTTTGGGTTCACACCTTGTTTTTTCAACATGGCTATCGCTTTATCGATGTCCTTCAGAGCCGCTTCGTCATTAGCAAACGCATACTGATGGAGCTTGGATCTGAGAATAAGAGCTGACACAGTCTCGGGGGTGTGTTTGAGCTGTTCGTTCTGTAATTCCAAAGCCTTTTGGTAGTCCATTTGAGAACAATGCATCATCCCCAACGTGTTGTAGATAAATGAACTTTTATTGCCATGTTTGCGGGCTAATTCTAGATACTTAATGGCCTCTTTGAATTCGCCTAAATCTCTACAACTCTGCCCTAACAAGGCATAAAAAACACTTTCACTACCCTTGGTTGGTGTCGCAGCTATCAAGTCGGCCTTAGCTAGTGCCGGCTCTGTTCCTGTGGCATAGACTCGACCTCTATTGTCTTTAATGGCGTTATCTTGATTCGTAAAGAGTCGCATCCGCGTGAAGACTTCAGCTCTAAGCATGTTGAGGTTTTTTTTGTACCTCTCTTTAGCATAGAGAGAAACGAGATATTTATCATCATTGAGACACATTTGGAAGTTTTCGTTCTTACTGCGTTTCCCCTCTAGGACATTCCGTTGTTGAGCAGCCTTTTTAGCCAAGCCCGTTAGCTTGCTACTTGCGAGTCCACGTGCCGCCACATTGAGGTGAAGTCTGGCGCGTTGTTTTTCGCTTTTCTTAAGATAAAGCTGAGCCAATTCGTAATGGCCCGCGACACTGCGACCTTCTGTTTTAGAATAGTTCAAGCATCGCTCTAACGCGTTGATTTTCTTATCCAACGATTTCTCTGATTGGTTTTTATACAGAGTAGCTGCTACCGAACTGTAGATCAGATTATGGTGATTTTTGTAATAGTCGTCGGCGGCTTTTCCTGACAGTCTGTGTAATTTCTCACTCAAATGCTGACTCAGTGAGCTATTCCAAGCTTTCGTGTAGCTGAGTTCATAATGAAGCGCCTTTAGTAGACCCATACTTGGGCTTGGCGCCTTTACGAAATCTACTACATCGTCCCATTGTTTACTATGGATAGACTGCAGAAGCTTACGCGCTTTTTGCGTCTCAGGAGATTGATCTCCAGTTACGAGTAAATGGAGGTCCTTAGCAATCTGAGCAAATCCAGGGTTAGGCCCTTGTCCATTTATTTGATTCGGCGGTATATAACGTTCGGCACGATCCCAAGCAAGCACCGCTGAGAGAGCCGCATAGTCTTCTGCCGCTGCTTGGTAGTTTTGCAGATGAATGTATGCTTGCGCTCTATTCAACAGAGCCTTGTTAGAAGGAAATACCTTCAGCATCCGCGTGTTATACGCTACCGACTCCTTCCATTTCTCATTATCTTCTAGGTAGGACAGTGCTCCTAAATCGTGTAGGGCATACGCTGCTGATTTTCTCTCTGCATAGCTTCTCTCACCGGTTGGTGAGTTCCTCACTAGGGGAATTTGATCCCAATAGCGTCTAGGGTAAAGAGCCTCATCGTTAGCTTGATCTCGCTTAATGTCTATGTCTTTAATGTGAGAGAGATAAGCTGCCGCTAACTTCTTCTGTAATGTATTATCACTCGGATTAGCGGCAAATTGAATCACAAGATCCTTGTAAACAGGAACCTTTCTTAGTTTTTCCTGCTCCCTGTAATAGTTTTTCAACTCAGTAATAGCTGATGAGGATAAGTACTCAGGCAACTTATGCTGCTTGAGTATCTTCTTGAATGCGATCGATGGATGGGTGAAATCATGAAGTCGGTAATCTTGCTTTTTCACCAACTGGAGCGCAATCTTGGACTGTTCTTTTGCCACTTCGTCCCCACTCGCCAATTGTTTCTTGGCGTAGTCTAAGATTGCGTCTTTATCTTTGACCGTCACAGAAGGCGCTAGTTTGACGATGTTGTTAGCTATGCGGCTGATCGAGTTTGACGCAGCTTTTTCAGCCACTAGCCCTTTTAACTCTCTGTATTCGTGTCTAAACTCTAGGCCATCCAATTCTTTGAGTTTCGTCTTTGCCTCTGCCGTCTTCATCTTATCCAGAATCAGTCGATTATGATAAATAAGCTTACTCACCTCCCTTGCGTTGTATTCTGCTTGGTCTAGGTAGTATCCAATCAGCATGAAATTATTTAAGACTGTAGGTCCTTCAATGGCTTTCAACATTTGCATTCTCTTGGACTTGAACCGTTTGGTATTCGCTTGCGCCACAATCTTATCCTGAACCTTGTTCGCCTTCATAGGTTGCTGTGACGCCACATAATGCTGCATCAGAGCGATGGCAGCTTGTGGCGTCCACTCCACATTGAGCGAGCTTTCTAGGGTGCGTATTACACTGGGTGAATCCTTCTTCAGAACATAAATCTGCGCGATCTTCATATAGCAAGTAGCACGTTGAAGGTCGCTATTTTCTGTATTATCTACTATCCGCTTGTAGGTCGCTATGGAGTCATCCACTTTACCCTGTCTGACCTGCAGTTCCGCTCTCAAGTCGAGCAAGTCCGCCGCTTCAGGATGCGCTACCAAAGCCTTATTCAGTATGCCTTCCCCTTCTTTGGCTTGCTGTTGGACGATAAGAATGCGTGCTAGATAGGCAGAAGCTACAGGGTGATTCGCTTGTAGCTCGGTAGCGGAGGTAAAGTGCTTTTTCGCCAAGTTTAAATTCTTCTGCACCATCGCGACTATCCCAAGCGCGGTGTGGGTATCTGCATGATCAGGAGAAGCTTGTCGCATTTCTCCAGAGATTTTCATGGTTGCTATTGGATCGCCCCATAACAGAGCGTCCTTGAGCTGGTCCAGTTGGGTTTCCTCAACTTTTTGCGCTAGGACAAGCGATTGAAATACGCCAAGATGGAGCACTATTGTTATAGAGAGTGTGCGGAGTAAAAACATGATTTAGTACAATAAGTAAAAAGGACTAACGGAATAAGGGATATCTGTCAATCATTTGAACGGGAAGCAGTCTGAGACCTGGAGCCACCTCACCTTGCCGCCCAGTTACTCTGGTAAATCCCCAAATACGCCGCCTGGTGAGACCCAATAATGACGGTGCCATTTATCATGTGATGGGGTATATTCAGACATTAGACCAGATTGTACGAACGGACGAGAGGCCCTGAAAAAGGAAAAAGGGGGCAGCAACTGTCTTTAGTGATTATTTTCATTAAGCGGATTGAATTTTATTTTACACCTCTTAATCAGCGAGTTCAGATGACAAACCAGCTTTGATTCTCTACGTTCACCTTTCAGGCACGTCACATCGTTTCTGTCTATCTCCCTTCGGTCGGTCATCATGACAGCAGTAACAGCGGGCTTCTTGGGTTTTCCTTTTCCTAACAGTCTCTGATAAACTCTTTCAAAATAGGGGTATATCTGGAGCCTGAAAGAGCGGCCATATACAGAGTTCGAGAAAGGTCTGCGTCGTGCGCAAAGATTCTTTCATGACAACATGCAGCAGCTATTCAGGCACCACGGGGTCGATGATGGGCTGAAGAATTCTCCAGGCTTCGAGTCCTTGGATCAAACGATAATCGACGAGGGTGCCATCTTTAGTCAAGGTAGCGCTGATGATGCCCGCGTCCTCCACGCACATGGCCATTGTGATGCACCCGTCGATTTCGATGCTCGGAGATTCCGGCAAAAAGAAGCTATCCATGACTCTCATGCGACCTAAAGCGGTCTTTAATGCCTCTTCAAAATTATTGCCGATTTGAAGAGCCTCTTTGAGTTTCTCTTTCTCGCCTTCGGTGAAGTATAGCAGGTGTTTTTTGTAGAGCTCCCGGGCTTCTTCATTGCTGATCTGAGACGACGCGTGAGTCATTCCGGTCTCGTCCACATGCACCCACATCATCCCATACTCGGCGCAGCGAAGCAACAAGCGGGTTTCACCCTCGACCTTGATTTCTTTGATGAATGTCCAGCTTGGGAAAAGGTCGTGATCAGATAGTTGCGAAGCCGGCCGTGGCTCGCTGAGGCCGCTTTTCAATTGTGCGAACGAGGGCATGGACACGCGATTGAACTCCATTCCGCTGGGGCCCATTTTCCTGGTGATCATTTCCAGTTCGCTCAGCCCTCCCATCGCGGACATCACTTGCTCGTAGATTGCATCAGAAATTTCTCGCGCGGGCCTGATCTTGAAGTCCTCGAATGATTGGCGTGTGTCGTGATGAAAAGACCCCAGTCCACGTTCATCGCCTTTTTTTGCACACATTCCTTCCGGTAAATGCGGGTAAAAGGACCATCTGACTTCAGCCTCATCCGCGTGGGGTTCCACGAAGTAGCTGACGCTGGCCTGATCACCCTTTTCTGTGCGATAGATAATTTTTTTCAAGGGCGCTTGATACTTAAAAAAGAGGGCCAGGGCAATGACACATACTTGCGAGAATGATGATTGCGTGAGTGAGTTCAGGCCGTGTGAGTATTTTTTCGTGTCCGCACGATGAGGATGAGAAGCGGCGTCACCCACAACGAGCAGATGCTCAAGGCCCGCTAAAAAAACAAGAGGCATATGCTGAAAAAACGGCCCAGAATAAGTAAAGTGCACTATTATTACCCATTCTTCCTCCGCCCCCCCTTTTCTGCCTTTTGTATTCACTCTTGAAAGATCGCAATCAGAGAGATCACCGTTATTTTTTTCTCGAAAAGAAGCTTGATAGCAGCATCCAAAAAGCAGTAATGAATACCCGAGCCTTAATTCATTAGGTAATAACAATATAACACACACATGAGCACAAAAACAACGATACTCGGAATGGCCCTATGTTCGGTAGCCCTTTGTCATTCATCATCTGCCGCATCATTTATCTTCGATGGAGGTAATCTCGAAGCAGCTGCCAATTGGACCAATCAGACCGCCGGCGGCACAGGCTTACCGGGAGATGGCGACACGGGCACCATTGCGGTGGACGGAACTGTTACAGGTAACAACCAAGTAGGTGGTTTTGGGGGTGCCACACTCACACAAACTGCGGGAACGATCACTGCCACCCCAGGTTTCAACTTTTTCAATAGCGGCGGCTCGACTATTCCTACATACAACCTCCAAGGCGGCACACTCAATTTAGGAACCGGACTCCTCAACGCGAACGGGAGCACTGTAAACCTGACAGGAGGGGAACTCTTTTATGGCGGCCGGTTTATATCTAATAATGCAACTGGTGTTCTGAACATTGGTGGCAGTGTGGTGATTACTGCCAGCGGTGCTGTTGATATTGATATCAGCACAGCCACTGGAGTCTTCGATTTTGCAACTGATTGGACCGGGAGCTTTTCGAGCGGGGTGACAACTACCGAAGCAGACTGGATTCAGGAGCTCGTCACTAACACAGGAGATGGCACTGCCACTGTGGGTGGCACCGCCATTACCGCTGGTAACTTCACAGACTATTTCGAGGTGACTCCCATCAGCGGTGGTGGAAGCACCCTCACACTGGTCCCTGAGCCATCTTCTGTGGCTTTACTGGGTCTTGGTGGTCTGGCGCTGATCATGCGCCGCCGTAAGTAATCATTGAGATCATCACTCATTTATCAAACCACACTTTGCATGTTGCGGAGTGTGGTTTTTTGTATCGAAATTTAGAGCTCTCGAAGAGCTTCATCCCTATTTAGGTGAAACTTTAATGAACCTCGCGGCCTTGGACCGTTTCACGTATTACGATACAGACTTTGATAAGGACACAACCACCTTCCGCCCTTTGACCAGCAAACGGTCCGACACTACGGCATCTATTCCAATAAGTCCCTTCGTCTCGCCCCGAAAAAAGGAGGCTTTCAAGAAAGCAGTTAAACAAGCGAAACGTTCCAAGATATGTGAGGAGTTTCGGGGGAAAATCTCGATCGCTCTGAGAGCTGAATTTCAACGCCGACGTCGCCGAGACAGAGAGCATCGCTCCGAATAAAGCGTGCGCGGTTTAAGAGAGAAAGGGAGCGGTCTGTTCTAAGAAAATAAATAGGTCACTCCCCCACCTCGCTTCATTTCCTCCCTCGGTCGATGCGAATGCTCGTTGCCTTCCCAAGCTACTGCGAAGCCTGAGGACGATTGCCGCCGCGGGGGGCTTGGCTGAATTCCTCAGGGGTGACTTTTCCATCCTTATTTGTATCGATGGAGTCGAATCGAGATTTGACTCGTTCCGGCTTCACTTGGTCTCCCCGCTTTGCGCGAGCGGAGGCGAGGAGTTCCTGGTAACTCACGGATCCGTCTTTGTTCGTATCCATCTGGGTGATTTGGCCTGCGCCATCTCGCGGGGATTCACGCTTGGCGGTTTCGCGTTTCCCAGATCCTCGTGTCCCCTTGGAGGCACGCGGGCCGCCTCGGTTCATGCCGTAGGTGCGGGAGCCGCGGTTTTGGTCTTTGAGTTCGATGGTGTAGCCGTGGGTCAGCGCCATGCACATGTCCGGGGTGCAGCCGAAGTAGTCGAGTTTCAGCTCGATCGGTCCGGGTGTTCCATTGGATTTGATATCGACCCAGAACTGGCGAGGTTGCGAGTCCTTGTCGCCATGGCCCACTTGAGCCGACGCTTCGGCGGGGGTAGCGGTCATGCCCTCGGGGAGCGTGAGTTGGTAGCGCATGGGTTGGGTGAGGTTGTTCCAGCAGGCATCGTGGATGGGGTCCGGATAGAAGCCGAGAAACAGTCGCCCGGTGCCAGTTTTGATCAGGGCGTCGTCACCTTCGGCACGGAGTTTGACGTAGTAGGTTTTTTCCGGATCAGCGGGTGTGATCTTGAGGATGGTCAGGCCTTCCGGGCGTTTGACTCCGAGTTTGGAATCTTCGTTGACCAAGCGGGGCGGACGTTGGAGGCGGGGCAGTTTGAGGTCGGCGGCCAAGGTGGTTTTTTCCGGGGCTCCGAGGGCTTTGGTGAGAGCGTTGCGTAGGTCTGCGCGCTTGATCTTACCATTGGCGTAGAGGATTTCACCTTCGGGAGAAATGAGATAAACGGATTGCGAGTTGGCGCCGAGTCCGATGCGCAGCGAGTCGTCCATGGTATCGGCCAGCCATGGGGTTTGGGTGGCGAGTTTTTTGCGAGCTTCGGCGAGTTGCAGCAGTCGCTCCTTGATGTTCTGGGCGTCGACATACCCTCCGAGTTCCGGGTGGCGCAGGCTTTTGTAAAAGTAGTAGAACTGCACCTTGTCGCTGGCATAGTCGGCGCGCGCGGCTTCAATTTCCGGGTAGGATTTGTGGAACTCCGGGCAAGTGAGGCAGCCGGATGCGAGAACCGTGAATTTGCCTGCGCAGAGTTCGCGGAGTTTAACCGGTTTCCCCTGATCGGTGACGGCAGTGAGGTCCGGGATCTTACCGCTTTTCAGCAGTGACGATGCGTGACCAGCGGACTGGCTGCGGGACGGACTGGTTTGCGCTGAAAGGCTGGAGATCAGCGCGAGGGCAAGGTAGAACATCGGAAGTTTCATGGATCTGATGAGAGAAACCCGGATGCAGAACGGAAGTTGCAATTTGTTTGAAGTGGCGGAACGGAGGCACAGGGACGAATAGCTCACACAGAGCGCCCTTCCTCTTTGCTGAGCCCCGATCAAAGCGTCCGTTCGTGGAATTTCCTTGGCACACGGGGTGAAAGAACTAGTTTCCATAAAGAGAAATCTCAGTTCTGCATATTGACGATCTTGGAGTTAACAAATCCATGAGTAGCGCGGACAAGGTATTTCAGAAACGCTCTGCATTCATGACGATCAAATTCTCAACCGTAGCCGCAGCCCTCATCGTGCTTACTCACCAAGCCATCGGCCAAACGGTGACTGTGACCACCACTGCCCCGACAAGCGATATCCTATCTTCCAACAACACAGGCACTACCTATTCGCGAATCAAGGACGAAGACAGCGATAGCGACCACGCCCGAGGAATGACCTTCTACCTCGGCAACGGCGCCGAGACCCATTACGAAATCACGTCGATCACGATCCACAAGAACGGCAATCAAACCTTCTTCAACGACACGATTACCTTACGGATCTACAAGGGCACTGTCGCGGAGTGGAACACAGGAACAGGTCACTCAAGGTCTAACGACGGGGACGACTACTACGTGGGCAGCACCGTCACCCCGCTCTATGCCGAAGCGTTCACTATAGACGGTCAGTTGTCTAACAACAACTACATCACCTTCAAGCTAAGCACGCCTCTAACTGTAGAAGAAAACGCAGATTACGGGTTTTTCTTCACCTATTACGGGTCGGGCTCATCGAGCCCCGATTACTTCCAGTATAACGAAGGCGTCGACGGCGGACGGTCTACGATCACAAACACCAACCACTCCGTCGCTACTACCCGCCACGTGCGCTACATCCTCCATGGCAGCTCTAGCAATGGTGGTAACACGGACTCCGACAACGATGGCCTGCCGGATGCTTGGGAATACCTCTATTTCCAAGATCTTGACGAAAACGCGAACGGTAACCCCGACAATGACGGCGTCGATAACGCAGCCGAACATGCAGCGGGAACCAAGCCGAACGATCCGGACTCCGACGACGACGGTCTCGATGACGGCGTCGAAATCGCCGGTCCTACCGACCCATTGGACTCAGACAGTGATGACGACGATCTGCTCGACGGTGTAGAGACGGGGACTGGGATATTTGTTTCCACGGGTAACACCGGAACAGATCCAATGCTTGCTGACAGTGACGGCGACGATGTTCCAGACGGCACAGAAATCAGGCTTGGCTCTGACCCCTTTGATGCCAGCCACATGCCTACCAGGCGTCCGAATATCATCTTCATCATGATCGACGATCTCGATACACGCGAAATTGGAGTTTATGGTCAAGCTACTCTGAAAACACCACGCATCGATAGCATGGCGAGCCAGGGAATGATGTTCTCCAACTTCTACACCGCCAGCCCAGTCTGCCATTCCTGTCGATCCTCCCTCATGACGGGCCAGGACACTCGACGATCTCAAGACCGTCATAACTCTGGAGAAAACCTTCACCCCACACGCATCACCATCGGAGAAGTGCTCCAACAGGCAGGATACACCACTGGCTGCGTCGGCAAATGGGGAATGGGAACCTCAACTGGTGCTCCTTGGAACCAGGGTTTTGATTTCTTCTGCGGCTACCTCAGCCAAACTGCCGCACACAGGTTTTTCCCCAAGTCTCTATGGAAAAACGATCAGAAAATCTACTTCAACTCGGATCAGTTAGGAGCAGGTGACAGCCTCTATATCGCAGGAGCCCACAACTACAACGAGATCATGCACTCCTGGACAGACAACTCAGGAAACGTCTGCTCGCACGACGTCGTCGTGGCCGAGGGCCTCAAATTCATCGAAGAAAATGCCGACCGCCCATTCTTCCTCTACTGCGCTTGGACTCCGCCGCATGCCTACATGTATCCGGCCGCCACGCTAGCCGCTCTAACTGATGAAGACGGACTGGTCTACGATACTTCCGATCTGAACCAAACCATGATCAACGAAGTGTATCCAGGCATGCCCTTCGGTGCTGATGCCGATGTCCCCACGATGCCTGACTTCAACGACCATTGCTACGCATCCATGGTCTCAGCTGCCGACCGCGACACCGGCCGCATCATGGACAAACTCGTGGAACTAGGAATCGATGACAACACACTGGTGATCTTCAGCTCCGATAACGGCGAAGACGAGCCCACTTTCCTCACCTCCGAACACCTGAAATCTGGCTACGCGGACTTCCGGGGCGCGAAGCGAGACTGCTACGAGGGCGGTATCCGCTCGCCATTCGTAGCCTGGATGCCTGGCACGATCGAAGCAGGTTCATCCTCAGATGTCATCGGCACCTTTGCCGACATGCTACCCACCTTCGCCGAGCTCGCCAGTATTTCGACGCCCACCCAGGTCACCGGACGTTCCATTCTGCCGGTCCTCCTCGGCGGCCATAAAGACGACCTTCAACCTCGCGATTATCACTACTGGTATTTTACCGAAGGCGGTCGGCGCTGGCGGGCGGTGCGCCAGGGCGATTGGAAAATTGTCCGCGATCGCGCCAACAACGGCAGCGCACCAACCTACGAGCTGTTTAACCTGAGCAACGATCCCTACGAAACGACAGACCTCTCGGCATCAGAAACGACCATTCTCCAGAACCTTATTCCGCTCGTTGAAGGGACGCACGAGGTGACTCGCTCGACCTACTTCAAGGCAGACGATGAGTTCTTTACTTGGTCCAATCTAACTCCGGCAGCTTATCAGATCGGCACTCGCGACGGCAGTGGTGCTGCCGACGGCTACAGCCTAACAGCGAGCGGAACCGGCAGTGGTTTTAATTACTTGCCATTCAGCGGCGGCCTAACCCAAGAAGCCACCTTCACGTGGACGATGCAATTCCCGTCGGGAGGGGCCGCTTCCTTCTTACTCGGAGCAAGCAACACCCCGTCGCAGTGCTTGGCAGTTCGTATCAACGCCAGCAATTCTGTCTTGGAAATCAGTTACGCCGGCTCAGCGGTGACGAGCACGACCTTGGCTGCCGCAGATTTCCCTTCCGAGCGAGCCGAGTGCCAGATGCAACTGAATCCAAGCACTGGAATTGGCACGATTACGATTGGCACCACGGTGCTCAACTTCGACCTAACAACATCTATTGGCCCGCTCCAGTTCTGGGGGTATCAAGTGGAGTCTTCCTCCACCCTGCAAGCAAGTCGGCCACGTTGGAGCTTGGAAACGAAACGTATCAATGCTCTGGAAATAAGCGACGGCCTGGGTGCGATCGATGTAAACTATCAGCTCCCCTTCTTGCTCGGCCAATCCATTACCCCGCAATATAGCCTCGATATGGAAACATGGTATGACAACCCTCCTGGCTTGCAGGATATCAAATCTGTGGATTCCCAAGGACAGGTGAGAGGTTCGTGGAGTCTGTCCAAAGACAGCCTGTTACCCAGGAACCACTCACGCCTCTTTTTTAGAGCTCGCGTCGATCCCTAAGTGCCTGCCCTATTGCGAAACGAAACCGTCTTTCCAATCCACTCGGATTATCTCGACGGGGCACCTTCTTGAGGTGGACCACCTTTTGGAGGCACATTTTTCGCCTCGCGGGCATCGATCTTTCCATCTCCGTTTTGATCGATTTGGGTGAAGTGTTCGGCGGGGCCGTCGAATTCAGCTTTGGATACCTTGCCGTCGCCATCCTTATCTAATCGAGCTATGAACGCCTTACCATCTGGACGACCAGCCTGCGGAGGACCTCCTTGAAGTTCTCCACCTGGTCGATTTCCGTTAGGGCGCTCCCCCCGTGGCGGACCGGAAGGGCGCTGGCCACCTTCTTCTTGCGCCGCGACAGCCTGAACTTTCTCTATTTCAGGACCAGAAGCGCGTGGTTTGGCAACTCCACCGCGAACGAGTCGGACATAGTTCGTATAACGCTCGCCGCCTTCCCCATCAGGGCCGGACGCGGATTTGGTATCGAAGCGCACGGCGCCAGCCCCATGGGTATCGATACCCTCCCCATTGACCGCACGACCAAAGGCAACATACCAAGCGTAGTGGTATCCAGGGTTCCGTTTGCTAAACTGGGCCGATGTGCTCGTCCAATAATAGGGGTAGTCTTTTTCACCCGCCTCGTTGGTGATCGGAGAGCACTCAAATAGAGGCTCAATCGCTGGGAAAACTCCGGAGTAATCCACGATGCTCTGCAGCTCCTTGACATTGGGCAGACGCCAGTCGTCGTAACCGGCATGGGTCGATGACTCAGCGTATGCAAGCGCCTCCTTCCACTCCATTCCCTTACCGGCATCAGCTGTCATCCACATCAGCCCGGTTGCCTCATCGGTGATCGTTCCGTCCTTATTCTCCTTGAAGGCATTTTCACCATAGACCTTGCCGCGAACAGCTCGCACGCACTTCCCTCCACGCGGTCCTCCCGCGCCGGAGGGGTAAGCCTTGATGTGACCCGTGACATGATTGACTCCAAATGCGGAATGCGCACCGTTGTGGGTAGTGCCCACCTTGTAGTCATTGGACGTCCAGTATTGCTCGTCCTTGGAGACGTTCCCTGTGGCTAGGGTGAAATAGTGAGTATCCAGATAGGGCCAGCCACTGGAAAAATCGCTGATCGAGAACAACTCCTTGAGAGTGGGAATCCGCCAATCGTCATAACCGCCTAACTTGAGTTCGTTGCAGTATTCGATCGCCTCTTTCCAGCCGAAACCCTTCGCACTGGGGACCTGCTGCCACATCAAGCCGGTATTGGCATCCGTGACGGTGCCGTCGTGATTATCGGTGAAGGAGAACGGAGCGGCTGAAAACTGAGCATCCTGACCAAAGTAGGCTTCACCCGCCTTGGGGTAAGGAATTTCATTATTTCCGGCGTAAGTTCGGATCTGTCCAGTATCAACAAGAGGATAAGTCCGCTTCTGTTCCTCTGCCATCGCGGTCACAGCAAGTAGCGTGCTGGCGAGTATTATAAAATGCGATTGTCCTTTCATTTCATCAATGGGTTTTGGTTTTTGTTAGAGAGAGATCTCCAGAGCTCTTGGTGTTGTTCGAAATATGCCCCCTTCACGTTAAGGGAATATGTGAAGACCCATCAATTGTGTTAAAACTCAGTAAAGGACGCTGACTAAACTTATTTTACACGCTCACAGCATCGCGCCCAGCGACCACCTAAGAGGTAGAGGACTTTTTTCATCAACCCGGAAAATCTCCTTGGTGCGCAGGGGCAGGGAACTATAGTCTGCCGCTATAAAATCCGAGCACAGATATTGCTCGATCAGCCCCTAAGCACAGCAACGCACCCAGCCTTTTCAACTCACCCTGAACACAGCTCCGGGCATCTCAGCCTGCGAGCCACCACGGCGGTGAGGTGACGGTATTTCCACACCCATGACTACAAAACTTTCCCACCTCCTTCTCCTCTCATGCAGCTGCATCACGCATGCGACCGGGCAGATCGTCTACCATGATACATTCGACGGTGATGGATTGGAAACCAATGCCGGTATCGGCGGAGGTGGCCGCGCGGTGGCATCGAACGGTGGCGGCTGGCTGTGGGCAGACGACGGAAACCTCACTGCCGGAACCGCCTCCACAGGGAACCGGGTCAACAATTTCTACAGTGACTCCCCCTTCTTCATCAGCGAGGGGTTCACCTTGGAAATCATCTTTGATCTCGGAGCAACGGGCACGACGCCCTATCCTTCCAACCACTTTTCCATAGGCTTAGCCGCTGAGGATGAAACGACGAAATTGTTCGATACCGCGAGCGGTGACAGCTCGATCGCCCCGGCTGACGGCATCGGCATCAGTCTCACTCCGCGCAATGGCAGTATTTCCACCGGCATCATCGAGTGGGATGCGGATGGCAATGCGGGCATTGGCGAAACCTCTAACATCACCCCCTTTGCCACAACCGCCGGCACCGAGCAGAGCTTCATCCTCAACGTCGCCGCTAATGGCAGTTACACCTACTCGTATGGCGGGATCAATGGCTCGGGGACGACGAACATCGACCTGAATCTCCCCTATTTTTTCCGCTCCAGAACCCAGGGGTCGGCTGACAATGCCATTCGTGAAGTCAAACTCACCACCACGACACCCCAGTTGCAGCCACCTTATGTCACCGCCTCATCCAGCTTCATCATCGTGGGCGACTCGGTGGATCTCAACATCGTCTACGATCCATCGGCGAGCGCCGCAACGCTATCGAGCACGCCGGCAAGTTCGGTCACCGACCTGCGAGCGATCGACGCCACCGACGCCGTGCCTAACGACGGCAAAGTCACGGTCAGCGTTCAGCCGAGCGAGGACACCGTCTACACCCTGGAGGTCACTGACGCAGTAGGAAACAGATCGGCCACGACCAGTGTCACGGTCTTACCCGTGGGGACGCCGACCGGCACGGTGCTGGTGACGCGACAAGCCCCCGATGCGATTTTGCCCTCCTCAGACATTTTGCTGAAAAACATCAACCGCAACATCCGCTCCACCAGTTACCCCTACGGCACGGAGATCGAGAAGGTGAATAGCTCGGAATCGATCGGTGGCACCACCTTCGTCGTTTCCGGCACAGGCAGCTACGACCTCGGTGCGATCACCTTTAAGAGCGCCATCGCCCAGAGCTTCGGCTCCGCAGCCGCCGTGCGCCTTTCCTTCTACCTCAATACCGGCGACTCCGGAACGGGTGACACTTCACTGGAGCAAAACGAATTCATCGCCGACTCCGATGAAATTTTCTCACTCGCCGGGCTATCGATGGTCACCGGTGACCACATCACCTTCAACCTCAGCTCTCCTCTAACGAACCTCCAGAAAGGCCGCGAATACGGAGTGGTGATCAACTGGCTTGAGGCCGATGAACACAACACGCTGTCACTGTGGCGATCCAACAACAAAGACCGCCGCGATGGTGGAGCGCTCGCCGAAACCGCATCAGCCAACATCGACCTCTCTCCTAGCCGGGTGCAAACGATCGAAGTGAACAACGACCCAGTGATTTTTATCTCTAGCAGGAATGTTCCCGATCCGGGGGATGCCATCGTGCGTGGGACTCTGGAAGGTTGGGGATCCCACCTGAAATACGCCGCCGACATTGACGGCTACTTTTCAACCCCGAAACAACTCAGCGGACTTGATACCTGGCGTGTTCTGAAAATTTTCGACGGCACTGACGCCGCAACCATGACCGTCGAGGAGCAGGTGCAATACCCAGCTGGCACCCAGGTAGGAAAAGTCTATGTTCCCGACGCCTACGAGCCGGACAAACCCATCGGCTTACTGATCTTTGTGAACACCGCTCTGGGAGCCTTCGATGTCAATCGCTTCGAGAGCGTCATGGACGACCATTATCTGATCGGTGCCTCCGCAGAACAGACCAGTAACGCCAACCCTGACCCATGGAGGATCGCACGCATCCTCGACCTCACGGTATCGCTGATGGACGAGTATGAAGTGGATCCCGAGCGGGTCTACATTGCCGGGTCTTCCGGTGGGGCTCTGATCTCCGCGCTCTGCACCCTCCTTTATCCCGACGTCTATCACGGTGCCGTCTGTGTGGCCCACGCGTTACCGATCAACTACTACTACGGACTTTACGGAGAAAGCTGGACCGACACCGAGTGGGATGAATTCGTCGCACAGAATCAACGTTTTGTCTGGATGGCCGGCGAAGAAGATGCCTCCGCTTCCTTTTTCCGCAGCTACTACCCCCAATGGTGGTCCCAAGGATTCATCATGGACGAATACTGGGTTCCCGGATTGGGCCACTCCTATCCGGACGCCTCCATCGTCAGCGAGGCGTTCCGATTTATCGATGCACCGGTGCAAGCGAACCGGATGACCAATTATCACGACTGGAGTGACGAGCAATTCAGAATGATGACTGGCCGCAGCCACAGCTCGGTGCCGCAGGCAGACACCCTGCCCCATGGAGACATGGACGGCGACGGCCGCAGCAACATCGAGGAATTCGTCTTCGGCGGCGACCCCAGACAGCTTGATGAAGGAGGCTCCAGGCAGGTCACCATCACTGATGGCGCGCTCAGTGTGCGTGCTCGCTACCCGATGTCGGGCGCACGTCTCAAGCCAACGTGGTCTACGGATCTGAACCAGTGGAAAATCGACGACCTGCCACTGAGCGAGCTTTCACCGGATCAGGCTGACGGGCAGTTTTCCACCTACCGTTACCAGATGCTCACCGGCGAACAAAGCAAGGCCTTCTTCCGCTTCGAGGCGGAAGAGGTCATGGAATAAGCACATCGGCGAGCCCCTCTCCTCTGATTGACACGCCCCACCTCAGTGCACCCGTGATTTTTTGAACAAGCACGGCATTGCCATCCGTAAATGGAGGCAATGCTCAAGCTCACCACCGCTATTTTTCTCTCCTTATCGGCCGCGGCATTTGCCAAGCTGCCGAATATTGTGATCATCTATGCCGATGACCTCGGCTACGGAGACCTCTCCGCCTACAATCAGAAAGCCGCTTATAAAACCCCGCGGCTGGACCAGATGGCGGCTGAGGGGATCCGCTTCACCGATGCCCACAGCCCGTCCACCATCTGCTCCCCTTCCCGCTACGGGCTCTTCTCCGGGCAACAGATCTATCGCTCCACTGGCCGTGGCGGCGGCGCTTTTGAAGGCCCCGGCGGTCCCAGCTACCTGAAACCTGGCACCATGACCCTCGGGGGCATGCTGCAAAAAAAGGGATACCGCACCGCGGTCTTCGGCAAATGGCACGTCGGCCTGACATGGCTCGACAAAGATGGCAAACGCCTCGGCGGCGGCTTCGACAACTCACTGCTGATTGACTACGAGAAAAGCACCCCATTGATCGACGGTCCCAATGAGCGCGGCTTCGACGAATCTTTCATCACCCCGAACTGCCCGACCACCGATCCCCTCTACGTTTACATCGAAAATGGCATGGTCCCAAAGCCGGCCAACCATCGCTATAACCCCGAGAACACACCGAACCCCGGCGGCAAGTGGCGCTGGGACAACGACGCAGGTTGGGTGGCTCCCGACTATCAATTTGTCGGCGTCGATGAGTTGTTCTACGCCAAGACCAAGAACTTCATCACCCAGCACCGGGAGACACGCCCGGAACAACCGTTCTTCGCGGTGCTCTCCACCCAGATTGCGCACGCTCCGGTTCTTCCGGCGGAAAAATTCAACGGCGCCACCGAAGCCGGCCCGCGCGGCGACTTTGTCTATCAGCTCGATCACATCGTTGGACGCACCATCGATCTGATGAAGGAGCTGAACATCGACGACGAAACGATCATCCTTTTCAATGCCGACAATGGCGCGGAATTCATGCACGTCGCCTGGATGCGCGAAGACCACAACCACGATGCCTCGGGAGGATATCGTGGCATGAAAAGGGACGCCTGGGAAGGTGGCCATCGCGTGCCCTTCATCGTCAGATGGCCAGGCCGGATTCCCAAAGGTCAGGTGTCGGACCAGATGACCAACACCACCGACATTTTTGCCACCCTGGCCTCGATTGTGGGCTTTGAGCTCCCGGATGAGGCCGCCACCGACAGCTTCGACATGCTCCCCGCCATGATTGGCACCCAGGATCAGGCGCAGTCCATCCGCCCCCACCTGCTCACCCAGAGCTTCCGGGGTGAGTTTCAAATTCGCCAGGGGGATTGGAAATATCTCGATCACCAAGGCTCCGGCGGCAACCCCTACCACTCCCGCCTGCTGTCCAAATACGCCTTGGAAGAAAAAGAGCCCGACGCCCCAGGCCAGCTCTACAACCTCAAGACAGACCCGGGTGAAACCACCAACCTTTACTACAAGGAGGCCGAGAAACGGAAGGAGCTGCAAGCACTTCTCGAAAAGCTGAAAAAGAGCGGTCGCAGCGCGCCGAAAAAACGCAAACCAATCGGCATGACTAACATTCCCAAGGTCGACTAACACAAAAGCTGGAGGCCTCAGCGTAGGATTACAACAAGGTCTCCATTCGTATAGCCGGATACCCACTGTCATGGAGACGGGTATGCCGGCCTAGAACTTCCTCACGAAAAAGGGGCAGGTGGTATCTCTAACCACCTGCCCCTTTTGTTTGCCGCCCCCGAGCTCCGTCAAGGAGCGGCAATCTGAAACTATGACTGAGCTAACAGCGCGAGCAGATCAACGCTCTCGTTCTTTTTAGTTTTGATGGTTTTGGTCGTCTCCCCGTAGTGAACTTTGCAGGGATTACCGAGCTTGGAGCGTAGCGTGGCCGCCGTGAGAGAGCCGTTTTTCCACTCCATATCGATTTCGAACCCACCGCGAGCGCACAGGCCTTTGACCGATCCGTCCGCCCAAGCTTTGGGCAATGCCGGGAGCAGATCAATTTGTCCGGCATGCGATTGCAGCAGCATTTCGATCATGCCAGCCGGGGCCCCAAAGTTGCCATCAATCTGGAAGGGGGCGTGTTTATCGAAGAGGTTGTTGTAAGTGGATTTACTAAATAGCAGGCCGAGGTTCTCGTGGGCTTTCTCGCCGTCCATAAAGCGGGCCCAGAAGTTGATGATCCATGCCCGACTCCAGCCAGTGTGTCCACCACCTTTGGAGAGGCGGTGGTCGATAGATTTCCGCGCGGCGGCGACCATTTCCGGACTGTTGTAAACGTTATACTGTCGGCCAGGATGCAGGCCGAAGAGGTGGGAGATGTGGCGGTGGCCCGCATCTTTTTCCTCGAACTCTTCGGTCCACTCCATCAGTCGACCGTCCGAGCCGATTTGGGGCAAGGCGAGCTGGCTGAGTGCCTGCGCGACCTGTTGGGTAAAATCATCTTCAATGCCTAACACCTTGGCCGCTTCGAGGGTATTGGTGAAAACGTCCCAGATGATTTGTTGGTCCATGGATGGTCCCATGGTCAGGTTACATGGTGCCTTGCTTCCCGGAGCCAGGAACTTGTTCTCAGGCGAGGTGCTTGGCCCCGACACCAGCTTGCCGGTTTTCGGGTCCTTGACCAACCAATCAAGGAAGAACAGGGAGGACTCTTTCAGAATGGGGTAGGCTCGGTTTTTCAAGAAGACCTGGTCGCCGGTGAAACGGTAGTGCTCCATGAAATGCTGGGTGGTCCAGCCACCTCCCACGACCCATTGGCCATACTGCACTTTGCCAAATGGCACCACAGAGTGCCAGACGTCTGAGGCATGATTGCCAAAGAAGCCCCGGCAGCTGTAGAGGTCCATGGCGGTCTTTTTGCCGGAAGGAACCAGTCGCTCAATGTAGCTAATGAAGGGCAGATGGCATTCGGACAAGTTAGCCGTTTCTGCATGCCAGTAGTTCATCTGCATGTTGATGTTGATGTGATAATCGCTGTTCCACGGAGCCGCGAGATCCTTGCACCAAATCCCCTGCAGGTTGGCTGGCAGACTGCCCTGTCGGGACGAGGCAATCAGCAGGTAGCGACCATACTGAAAATAGAGTGCTTCAAAGTCGGGATCGACTTCCCCCTTGTTGTAGCTCTGTAACCTCTCGAGGGTCGACTTGCTCGATGGGGTTCCGAGCTTGAGATCGACACGACGGAAAAGCTCTTGGTGCGATGCCGTGGTATCCGCTTTCACCTTGGCGTATCCTTTTTTGATCGCCGCAGCAATCGTCTGCTGACATTGCGCGACTCGGTCGTGAGTCAGTGGGTGATCGGTGTCGTCGCGGTTGTAGTCGGTTTCCGCCGTAATGTAGATCACCACGGAGTCGGCATCCTTCACCGATAACACCCCGTTCTTTGCCTTCGTCGAGCCGTTGTTAGCGGCGACTTTATAAACGGCCGAGAACTTGACGCCCAGATGGCGATTCCCGTGGGCTGCCTGACCAGTGGCGATCACCGTGTCATCGCCACTCGCTTGTGTGCTGAATTTTCCATCCCGCTCGACGCTGGCTTTAAACGAAATCGAGCCAGGTTGGTCTGCGGAAATCTTGATCGTGATCACATCGTCCACCGGACTGACGCTGACCTCGCGAACAAAGCTGACGCCGCCGAGCTTGTATTCGGTGGTGGCCACAGCCGTATCCAGATCGAGCACTCTGCGGTAGCCGCTGACTTTTTCTGCCGAGCCAAAATCGAACCTGAGCTCGCCCATCGTCTGGTAGCTTCTTGGGGCGATCCGGCCAGTGAGCACAGCCTGCTGCTTCTTCTGTGCCTCTTCATATTTACCGGCGAAGAGCAACTTACGGACTTCGTCCACCGTGCTCCTGACATTTTCCTTCACCTCAGGGATCGGTGGTCCTGCCCAGATTGATTCTTCATTGAGCTGGATGATCTCCTGCGAGACTCCGCCGTAGACCATCGCTCCCAAGCGACCATTCCCCACAGGCAAGGCTTCTTCCCAGTGGGTCGCCGGCTTGTTATACCACAAGGATAGCGGTTGCTCAGGGGCTTGATTCAGCGCTTGAACCTGTGCTGTTTCGCGATACTTAAACTTGTTAGGTTTTTTCTTTTTCGGAGCTGCCTCGGCATAGCCCCCGGAGAAAGCCATGACACCTGCCGCAATGGCCAGGCATCCTTGAATAGGTCGTTGATTCATAAATATAATTCTGTGTGTTACTCGAAAGCCCCTGCCTCAAGGAGGAAAAACTCCGAACGTGATAAGGCTAGAAATACGAACCGTAAAAAGGATGTATATCATTATTGTTCGTCGTGGAAGGGGCAGATTTAGGCCGCCTTCAATGAAGGCCATTCAGGCTTCGTTCCAGTGAAAGTCGTCAATTTTCACTCAATCGAGGAATAAAGTGTGTCTAGCAACTCTCATACCGACATGATCAAAACCACATATATTGCATTCATGTTCAGTCTCCTTGCCGGCAGCGCTCTCGTTCAAGCCCAGTCCGGTGCAGAAGCCGTAGCGGCCGCCGAGGTCAAGGTAGGCGACAAGGCTCCAGGCTTCGAACTGATGAACAGCCAAGGCGAAAAAGTCAGCCTGAAAGACTACGAAGGAAAGAAGACCGTAGTGCTGTCCTTCAATCGTGCGCATTGGTGCCCGTTCTGCATGCGCCAGCTGGTGCAGCTCCGCAAAGATTATGACAAGTTTGCGGAAGCAGGTGCTGAGGTGCTTGTTGTGTTTCGTGAAGAACGCGATGGATTGGAAGGCATGAAAAAATCTGCCAAAGTCAGCCAGGGGTCATTTCCTATTTTGTTAGACGAAAAATCTGCCCAGACAAAGGTGTATTCGCAAACTGGATACGACACCTACATCATCGACAAGGACGGCAAGGTGGCTGCCAAGATCGAAGGGACTAAGAAAAAGCGTGCCAGCAACGAAGAGATTCTGGCTGCTCTGAAAAAATAACCTGGTCCATCCACCAGAACCATTGACCGTGAGCTGTCGCCCCACCAGGCGGCAGCTTCGATCGTTTTCCAATCATCAGGCTCAAGGGTGATGGTCTGAAACTCTACAACTTTTCAATCGCCGCATAGTTCAAACACTATGCGAACGAGAAATTTCACCATCGCCGCAGCAGCCTTGGTAAGCTGCGCGACTTCGATCCACGCGGAGACACTTTCTTACCCCATCGTGGATACCGGCCAGACGGTGGCCTACGGGGATGATCCAGGTCAGGACGCCCACTACGCGGGCAATGCTCCTTCCTACCAAGTGCACGACGGCACGGTCACCGACACCGTCACCGGCCTGATGTGGACCAAGGACCCCGGGGCAAAGATGACCTATGCCGAGGCGCTTAAAAATGCCGCCCAATGTCGTGTCGGCGGCCACAGCGACTGGCGACTGCCCACCATCAAAGAGCTCTACTCGCTGATCAAGCTCGATGGCATCGACCCCGATCCTCACGCCACGGACACCAGTCGTCTCAAGCCGTTCATCGATCGCACGGTGTTCGATTTCAAGTATGGCGATCCCACCAAGGGTGAGCGGATTATCGACTCTCAATTCGCCACTTCCACCAAGTATGTCAGCACCACCATGGGCGGCAACGAAACCCTCTTCGGCGTCAATTTTGCGGACGGTCGGATCAAGGGATATCCGATCAAAAGTCGTCGCGGCGAGAAGACCTTCCACGTCCTCTACGTTCGTGGAAAAAGTGATTATGGAGTGAACCAATTCAAGGACAATGACGACGGCACGATCACGGACGCCGCCACCGGCCTGACCTGGATGAAGGCGGATAGCGGGCGCGGTATGGACTGGCCCACGGCGCTCAAATACGCTGAGGAGATGAAACTGGCCGGTCACTCCGACTGGCGACTCCCCAGTGCCAAGGAGCTGCAGAGCATCGTGGATTACACGCGTTCACCCGACACCACAGGCTCCGCCGCGATCAATCCGATCTTTGAATGCACGGCTCTGAAAAACGAAGGCGGTAACAAAGACTACGCCCACTACTGGAGCAGCAGCACCCACGTCGGCACCCGCAGCAACACCACAGCCACCTACTTCGCGTTCGGAAGATCGCTCGGCTGGATGGGCGAAGACGGTCAGAAAACCTTGATGGATGTGCACGGTGCCGGTTCACAACGATCCGATCCAAAAACAGGCGACGCCTCGAAGTTCCCCTACGGTCGCGGACCTCAGGGCGATGTGATCCGCATTTACAACATGGTGCGTCTGGTGCGCGGCGGTGGAGTGAAACTGGTGGATGCTCCCGTGGTAAAAGAAATCGAACAGAAAAAGTCCGGCAAACGCGAGCGCCCGCAACAGCCGTCAGAAACGCAACGCAAGAAACCGGAACCTAACAGAGGCCAGAGCGGTGCTGCGTTTATCAAGCGTGAGGATAAAAACGGTGATGGCAAAGTTTCCAAAGAGGAATTCGGCGGACCAGACGCCCACTTTGACCGTTTCGACAAAAATAAAGACGGCGTGCTCACCGAGGACGAAGCTCCAAAGGGCAGACCTCAAGGATCGCAACGCCCACAACGTCCGTAAAAGAGATGAAATCAGCGATCATTCAGAGAGCCCTCTGCGGCCTCCTCGCCATCACTTCCATCAGCCCAGTGGTGGCGGCCGAGCCCTCCAAGAAGCCTAACATCATCTTCATCTACGCCGATGACATGGGCTGGACCGGAACCTCCGTGGCGATGATCCAGGGCGATGCTTCCAGTAAGAGCGACTACTACCAAACGCCCCAGCTGGAGAAGCTGGCTGCGCGTGGCATGGTATTTTCCCAAGCGTATTCACCCAGTGCCCTGTGCACACCCAGTCGGGCCGCGGTGCTGACCGGTCTGACACCGGCGCAGCTGCACATCACCACACCGGGGAGGGGCAAAAACGATGGCAGCAAGAAACTGATCACGCCGGAACCGACCACCCGTCTGTCGGACAGTCAGCCGACCATCGGATCGGTGCTCAAGGAGCAAGGATACGCCACTGCGCTCCTCGGCAAGTGGCACATTGGCCGCAACGATGACGCCGGTGACTACGGCTTCGACCTGCACGACGGCAATACCCAGAACGAATCCAAAGGCACTGACGAGGACCCCAAGGAAATCGACAGCCTCACTCGGCGCGGCATTGAGTTCATGCGAAAAAATGTCGCCGCAGGAAAACCGTTTTACCTCCAGATCTCACACTATGCCGTGCATGAGCCGACCCAAAGCAAGCCGGCAAGCATCGACAAATTCAAATCGCTTCCCGCTGGTCAATTCCATCGTGAAGCCGACTACGCCGGGATGACTTGGGACCTCGACGCCAGCTTGGCACGGATCAGCCAAGCCATTGAACAACTCAAGATCGCCGACCAGACCTACCTCGTGTTCATGTCTGACAACGGAACTCGCGGCAACCCACGCACGCCTAACAACGCACCGCTTCAGGGGGGAAAAGGAACCCTTTACGAAGGAGGCATCCGCGTTCCGCTGATCGTGCTGGGTCCTGATGTGCAAACCGGCTACTGCAGGCAGAGCGTCAGCGGCACCGACCTCTTTTCCACCTTTGCCGCCTGGTCAGGGTCTCGCAAAACCACCGCAGAAAGTGTCGATCTCACGCCCCTGCTCACTGGCCACGAAGAAGATTTCCAACGGACCAAAGGCCTGCTGTTTCACTACCCCCACTACGGCCACGGCCCGCAGCAAGTTCCCCAGACCGCACTCATTGACGGCGACTGGAAACTGCTCCGAGACTGGGAATCGGGCAGCAATCGACTCTACCACCTGAAGGAAGACCTCGGCGAATCAAAGAACCTGGCCGGCAACGAGCTGCAGAAGTTTCACAGCATGGTCAGGGCCATGGAAGCGCGGCTCACAGAAACCATGGCACAGCGGCCTGAGGAAAATACCAACTACGATCCGACCGCTGAACCAAAGCAGAGCCGACAAGGCAATCGGCGCGGCGGAAGAAGGTAGCAACCCACTCTCGTCACCAGCGAGCAAGCGTCTCTCTATGACGCAGATTTTTGACCCTTTGCCCCCTGAGCTATAACAAGTTTAGCGTTGTTGCATGGCGCCCGTTTCCCTATGAGATCGGTCATCCTTCATTATGATTTTACGTATCGCGGCATCCTATTTACTTCTCCTTTCCTCCCTCTCATCCATGGCTTCACCTCATCCGGTCCCTGAATCAGATCAGTGGTTAGTCATTCCCGGAGGCAAGGGCCCTGGTGAGGGCAAGCACATCGTGCTCATCGCCGCCGAGCAGGAATACCGTGCCGAGCAGGCACTGCCCATGTTGGCCCGCACGCTCGCCAAACATCACGGCTTTCATTGCACCGTGCTCTTCCTGATGAATGAGGACGGCTTAGTCGATCCCACCATGCCCTCCCCCTTCAAAGAAAAAGGCCGCAAAAGCATCGTGCCCGGCATGGAACATCTGGCCAAGGCAGACGGCCTGATTTGGATGTCACGTTTCCTGCAGCTGCCCGACGAGGACGTCGATCATCTTTATTCCTACTTCGACTCCGGCAAACCCATCCTCGCCCTCCGCACCGCCAACCACGGCCTCTGGCGCGATACCAAACCGTATCGTGTGAATGGCAAAGACGTGTCGCTCCAAGAGCTACTCGGCGGCAAGTTCATGGGTCACCACGGTGGCTGGAAACGCGAGGCCACCACGGGCATCATCGCCCCCGAGGCCAAGCAGAACCCCATTCTGCGCGGGGTGAACGACGTCTGGGGCACGACGGATGTTTACCGTTGTCACAAAGACGGCAAAGTTCCTGCCGACTGCACCTTGCTGCTGACCGGCCAGCCTATGCAGTCGCTGAAAAAAGACGCCGCGCCGAATACCGAGAAGGAAGCTCTTCCCATCGCCTGGACGAAAAAGTGGGTGGGCAACAAGGGGCTTAGCTCGCCCATTTTCCACTTCACCATGGGTTCGGCCAAAGATTTTCAAAACGAAGGAGTACGTCGCCTGACCATCAATGCTCTCTACTGGGGACTGGGCATGGAGGATAAGATCGATGCCAAGAGCTCGGTCGATATCGTGGGTGATTACAAAGCACTGGAGGATGGATTCAAATACGAGGAGTTCGGAGTGAAACCCCGCCCCGTTAGCCACTATCGCTAAAACAAGCGCGGACTACCAGCCGCTACATGCATCTAGGGGAAAGAGTCAGGGCGCTGACTCTTTCCCCTTTTCTTTTGCCGCCTATCAAGCGCTCGGGAGACAACAACGACTCTCTCGGTGCCACTGCCTCTGTATGACTCCCTTTTCCCATAGTGTGCTCGACGAGGTTTGATGGGAGCAGATAGAAAACCAAGGTTCCTAACAGCCCCCACCCTCTATCCCCCAGATAAGCCCTCCAGCAACCATGACCCTTCCAAGCATTTACAAAACGCTGTTCGCCACCCTGATGATCACCAGCATGAGTGCTCACGCTGGTCTGGTGGGGCATTGGACATTTGATGAAACCAGCGGCACCACAGCCGCGGATTCCTCCGGTGGCGGATATCATGGCAAGGTGGTGAACCCGAGCTGGACACGCGGACTGATCGGAGGTGCACTGAAATTTGACGGCAGCTGCCAGGTTGTCGATTTCGGCACGGTGTTATCGAACACAGCCAACGAGCTAAGCATTGCGGTCTGGTGCTACGGAGCCCCTTCGAAACCTGACGGCAATCTCTTTTTCGCCCATGTGAATGGCGAGCCAAAGCTCAACGCCCACTTCCCTCACAAGAATGGCCGGATCTACTTTGATACCTTCACGTCTGCAAAGCGGGACCGCCTTGAGAAGGCCTACGCCAGAGATGAGGAATCACTGCTGTGGGGAAATTGGAATCATTGGGTGTTCACCAAGAATGCCTCGGAGGGATCGATGAAAATCTATGTGAACTCGCAGCTGTGGCATGAAGTCAACGGAACGAATACCCCGGTGGATCCGTCTGCCGATTTCATCATCGGTAGCGGCCACAACGATCAGTTCTACCACGGTGCCCTGGATGATTTTCGAGTATACGACCATGCTCTGTCGGCCAGTGAAGTCACCACGCTTTACAAGGCATCGGCCCCACCTCACTCCCTTGTTTTAAAAGCGCCTAACGGCCATCGCATTCCCAAGATCATGGGAGCAACGGCCGACACAGCCATGCTCACAGGCTTTGATTACTTGAACTGGTGGGGCATCACCGAGCACCGGAGCTGGTTTAAACCGAGCTTTTCGCAATTGGCCGACAATAGCAGCATCACCTCCGCAGCGGCCTTTGCCAAAGCATCCGAAGATATTCGCAAGAACCCCATGCGCCAGGCCAGCGCGTCGAACTACTACATCGACTGGAAGCATTTGCACACTGAACTCGAGCGTCATGGCGTGCCGGAACACATGCAGTATCTGGCAAACCACGACATCATGGCGATGCTCGTCAGCTCCAGAGACATCAGCAAAACGCCGATCACTGGCGACTGGGAGACCATTTTCAGATACTGGAAATACTGGTATGCGATCGTCTACCACTATGCCTCGACCTATGATGTGACGATGTATCAATACCGCAACGAGCCGCACCACTGGATCAGCTACGATGTCTGGGAAAGCCACTGGCTGGTGCATGCCGACGCCACGCGCAAAGCGATCGCCGATGTGAATGCCGCATTTGGCAAATCCCTGAAACCGAATCTCTGCGGACCGGTCTGCGCCGGCTCATACTGGGACAACAGCCTGACCGAACCCTACGTCAAAGGCAAGGAAGGCAGCAGCCCACACAACTGGGGCAACATCTCGTGGAAGAAAGTCAAATACGACATCTTCGGCAAGTATCGGAAAAACAACCCGCTGAACTATCATTCATACGATTACCACCGCTACGGCGACGCCTTAGGCGCGGAGAAGATTATGCTAAGAACGCGGAACGACGTCGCCACCGCAGACAACGACCCGATGCCGGACCTCCCTCTGGTCATTTCAGAATACAACACCAATACCGGCGGCACCTTTACCAAGAAGAAACTCGATACCGAAGACCTCCATTTCGGCGTCACGATGGCGCAAATCCTCCAGGTCTCCGGCGAGCACGGGCCGAACGGACTCGGCGAGGACGGTGGGATCTTTATTTTCAAACTCGGAGCCTCACAAAAACCGGAACTACTCGAGGGCGTGGGAAACAAGCTGAGCTATGTCAGTCGTCAAGAGCCTAAAAACTATGGTGGGATCACTCGCGGTGGCGCCTGCTTCCAGATGTATGCCAAGCATTTCTGTGGCGGCAAACCCTTGGTGCCGGTCGAGGTGGTATCCGGTGCCCATTATCAACGCCGCACCCTGGCAGCGATCGATGAGGCCAAGCAGATGTATTATATCTACGGATCTAACACCTCAGGTGTGGGCGTTCCTGTTTCGATCGATCTCAGCGCGCTGAAGGTCGAAGCTGGCGCGGTGGTGTCGCTGCAACGGGTCGATGAATACAACACCGGCCAAGTCACTGAGCTGTTAGCGTTAGATCACGCGAAAAAGTTGTCGTTTGATGCGCCGAACTACACCGCCTACTTGATCAAGGTGCCCATGGCGGGCGCCGTGTCAGCCCGGATGCAGGTCATCCCAAGCGAGGACACCACCCAACAAGTCGCCGCCACCGAGAGCCTCGGAGCAGCCGCCACCATAAAGGTTTCCAACCACCACTCAGATCCCTCCCAGCGTAATGTTGGGTTGCTACGTTTCCGTCTGGGGTCCCCGGCAGAGATGCAGCAGGTGCTGCTGAAAATCTCGGGAAGAAATAGCGGAAGCGATCAAAGCGAACGCGAAATTCTCCATGTTTATGCCGTGACCGATACCCACTGGAGCGAAGGCTCTGCGATGCAATGGGCGGATGCGCCGGGGCTGGGGAAATACCATATCACCCAAACCACCATGGGGTCCACCGATGGCACCGGGGACATGATTGATATCGAAGACAACCACGCCGGCTACAGCAGTGGCGTCGGCAAAGGGCTCGGACTCTACGGCGAGTTTCTCGGTGCAGTTTCTTTCCACGCTTCAGATTACCGGCACAACTACTTGGACGTCACCGATTACCTGCAGTCCGTGGCCGGTGACAAGCCTACGATGGATGTCACCTTCGTGATCGCCCGCACGGTGCGCTATAACGTCAACGAGTATTCTAACAGCTACTATCATCGCGGAGACTATCACTACGATGGTCGGGTGGTGGAAATCGCAAGCAAAGAACATGCACACCAAGCTCTGCGCCCAGTGGTGATCTTTTCCAAGGGGAAAGCTCAAGCATCGGGTCAGTAATTCAGCGCGCAATTCACACCCTTTCAGGAAGGATTGTTGCCAAGCTATTTGTGCCGGACAAACCGAGGGCATCAGCAAAAAATCAATACATTACCTTAACGATCAGTGTCATAAGGAAGTGCGCAATGACGGGATTCACGAGGCTGAGCGACCTTGCCGAATGCTCATCGCTCGCTGTGGAATCCTGCAAGATGTTTTTGCCAGGACAGAGTTAGAATTACGGTGTCATCTCAAGAGCTGACCTCCGTCGCTATGCACACTCTCGCCGATCAAGTTCAAGTCCGAAGAGGCTTTCTCAGTCCGAAAACCACCGGCTACCTGGTCCTCTACAGTGTGGTGATCATCTGGGCTGGTTTCGCGCTGACTCTGCGAGCGATCAGCACTTCCGGACTGACCACAGCGGATGTGGCGCTGATACGTTTTGCCGTTCCCGTGCTCGCTCTGCTGCCCGCCTTTTCCAGTCGTTTCGCCGAGTTTAAAAAACTTCGCCTGCGCGATGTGCTCATGGTGCTCTGCGGAGGCCTTCCCTTTTTCTTCATCGCCTCCGCCGGTGCCCGCACCACTTCCGCCGTTCATGTGGGAGCCCTGGTCGCCGGAACCGCGCCCCTCTCGGTGAGCTTGGTGTATTTCCTAATCGACCGTCGTCGATTGCCTCGCCGTCAGCTGTTACCTCTCTCGATCATCATCGCCGGGGCCTTGGGTCTGATCATCGCCCAGCCTGCGGGCATCGATCCGGAGACGCTCCGAGGCATTGGCTACCTTCTCGTCGCCAGCTTGTTCTGGGGGATCTACAGCGTCGGCCTGCGGAGCTCAGGGCTGGATGCCATCGGCAATGGCATCGTGCTCGCAGTGGGCTCATTGGTCATGCTGGTGACGTTGATGCTCACCGGCGTGGTGCCCAGCCATCTCGATAGCATCACCTTGCATCAGGCTGTCCCCTTCCTGTTGATTCAGGGCCTGGGGGTCGGGCTGCTGTCCACCGTCGGTTATGCCTTCGCCATCTCGCGCTTGGGCACCGCCAAGAGCGCCACCATCGGCTCGCTCGCCCCCGCCCTCGCTGCCATTCTGGCCGTGCCCTTCCTCGGTGAATCGATCACTTTCAGCACCGCCATCAGCGTCTTCCTCATCACCGTGGGAGTCATCTTATCCAATCGATCCGCGACCTAACACTCACCTACCGGCCTCATGATTTCCCGACTCGCCCCCGCAGAATCCGATCCTCTTTGGGCGCTCACCACGGCATTCGCTCACGATCAACGGGAGGAAAAAATCGACCTGGTCGTGGGAGTTTACCGCGACGCCGAGGGCAAGACACCCGTCATGCAGGCGGTGCAGGATGCCGAAGCTCGATTGGCAGCTTCCGCGGCGTCCAAGTCCTACCGCTGCCTGTCCGGCAACCTCGAATTTATCGATGGCATCTCGCGCTTCCTCCTCGGACCGGACAGCCCGGTGCTCGATCGCCAATGCACTATCCAAACCGTCGGCGGCACCGGTGCCCTGCGCTTACTCGCCGACTTCATCCCGCACATCTCCCCCGGCGCCACAGCGTGGATTTCCGACCCCGGCTATGTCAACCACCACCCGATCATGTCGGCGGCCGGTCTCAAGCTCGGTGCCTACCGCTGGCAGGAACAAGAGCACGATCATTCCCTCGATCTCGCCGCCGCGATGGAAGACCTCGCCGAGGCCCAGGCTGGCGATGTGCTACTGCTCCACGGCTGCTGCCACAACCCATCGGGCATCGACCCCACGCTCGAACACTGGCAGGCATTTTCAGATCTTTGTCGTGAGAAAAAACTCATCCCTCTCGTGGACATCGCCTACCAAGGTTTTGGGGATGGCATCGAGGAGGATGCGGCCGGACTCCGGCTGATGGCCCGTGAACATGAACTGATGCTCGTGGTCGCCAGCTGCTCAAAGAACATGGGGCTCTACTGCGAACGCACCGGGGCGGCGATGATCATTGCACCCGATGCCAAACCGCTGGAAAATATCCGCTTCACCTTGGAAAGAATCGCCCGTGCGAACTACTCGATGCCACCCGATCACGGCTCTTCCGTCGCTGCCATGCTGTTTCAAGATCCAGAACCATGGCTCGCAGAGCTGGAAGCCTGCCGTCGTCGGGTCGCAGATATCCGCCGGGATCTTGCCGATGAGCTGCTGAAGCTTGGCGCTGCTGAAAAATTTCAGAGCCTGCGCTATCAAAAAGGGATGTTCTCCCTGCTGCCGATAACACCGGCACAAATGGATCGCCTACGCCAGGACTTCGGCATCTACGGCACCACCAGCTGCCGCATCAACATTGCCGGCCTCGCCAGCCACCAGACCCCAGCAGTTGCCAAGGCACTGTTCGCGGTTTCCTAAAAACCTAACGAGCCACGTGCGGCGATCAACCGATTGACCGGCTGCGTCACGCGCTATTCGTCATTCGGTTCCGCCGAAGCTTCCAAGCGGGTAAAGAGCTTCGGTGTTGTTTGCGGATCATAGGGAATGTACTGCTTCACTTCCGTTTTCCCATTTCCAAGATCGGTTTCATTGATGATGTAGCCAGTCACACTATACATGGGGACCCAGAGAGATAAGTCGACAGAAACCATGCCGGTAGGTGATGTATATGCAGATTCATCTGTGCGAGTGAATGTGAAACACAGGTGATCGCTGCCATTGACATCTTCCACCGTCGGGACAGGGAGACTCTGCCCATCATCGCTGCTGGGAGCAGAGCCGAGGACAAACTCGATTCCATTGACCAATCCGTCACCATCAGGGTCGGCAGCATACTCCGCTTCTGCGCCGGTGTAGCCGTGATCATTGATCCAAGCCAGGTAAGGGTCAGCCGATGTGTATTTGAGAGCGAGTCCAGTAGTCGATGCATCATCAACCACCGACCAACTGCCCTCAAGTGGTGAATCACTCAGGTCTTCGATCTCAAATTTATCCGCGTCAAAGCCAGTGAGCGAACCAGACAGGATGACAAACTTGGCATTCCCATCGATGAAATCACTGATCGCGTCCGTATCAATCCGAATCACTGTGCGACTGCTGCTGGTTGCATTGATCGTTGTGCTATTGGCACTAACAGTCGGCCAGCCAACTCCAGCACTCCCGACCCACGAGTCGGGAGACCACTCCACGATGCCACCGCTCTCCAGGAAAACTCGGTCAGCGACCATGACGCCCACCTCGTTCAATCCAGGGCGGAGCACTCCGCCGCTACTAATACGCAGATCATCCACCTGCCCAACACCCGAGAGAACCCCGGTGCCGGATACTTCCGTTTCGTGGCTCAGACCGGTAGTCGCGTGCAGCTGACCATCATCGAGTTTCAGTTCTCCCTCTTCGATGATAATGCTGGATGGGTTAAGTTGACCCTGCACGGTCAGGACTGAGTCTCCCTTTTTGGTAACCCGAGATCCTTCGTTACCCTGAATATCGCCACTGTAGGTCTCATCCATATCTTGAAAGATGGTCAGACCGCTAACCCCCACCGTCATATCCCCACTGCCGGACAAGCGGGGGATGGACACATGCCCATTCTTGATATCGACATGACCATCTTCAAAGAGGCTAAACCTGAAGAACTCATCATATTCCCCAATACCCAATCTCAGAGTGCCTGACTTAACGATGATTGAATACAAAGAGCCATTACTACCGGGATAACGATTAATCCCATTATTGATCTCCACCGTGCCTTCATACTCACTACCGTCATCACCCACTTGCACCTTCGTGTAACTACCGTCTGGGTCGATATTCAGTTCACCATCGATTTTCAACGTCGCTCCAGTCTTAGCTTTCAATTCCAAGTACCCACCGCCCGTATACACAATAGGATCGGTGCTATCCAGCGTGCCGGAAGTTCCTGAAGCAGACAGCACCACACGCGCGGGGACATCTTCAGATGTTACTACCGCTCCCACTAATTCCAATCCGTCCTCGAAAGACCAATCGGATGTCCCCTCGAAATCCAGAGTGCCAGCCAAGATAACTGGGCGGTCCGAGATCGACACCCCATCCCCGACGACCAATGTGCTGTCTTCAGCAATACTTAGACTCTCGATGTTCGGTGAAAGAGCGTTATCGTCCAGTAGGGACAATGTCCCAGCCGTCACATTCAATGGCGCACTAAACGTGTTATTTCCAGCCAGAGCCAAGGTTCCGGTGCCATTCTTGGTAAGACCAACTCCGCCATAGTTTGGTAAATAACCACCGCTTAAGACACCGTTAATCGTCAATGTTTGGCTCTCATCAGCATTGAGCACCAAATCTTTGTTGTTAGTGGCCACTCCCCCATTAAGGACAATATAGCCATTGGTTGCGCTGATGCTTGCCGAACCACCATTCACACTAATACTTGGGGCAAGCGTGGCAGTCCCGCCACCGTCATTGAGGATTGTCTCATTGAGGCTGATGGTTCTTGATGCCCCCCCTAGGCTATAGCTTAACCTGGAGCTGAACTCTATGCTACCTAACTTGGTATCGCTAACGAGATATGGGGACCGCGATTGCTCACTGAAAAAGTCCCAAACGGCAGCTCCTGTGCCCACACCTTGCCCATGCGGAGGGGCAGTGTTGGATGACCAGTTGGCTTCTGTCGTGGTATTATTGTTAGCACCACCTCCTAGCCAGGTGTATGTATCTCCATGACTATAAGCGGATAGAGAAACTAACAATAAAGCCGAAAAGTGGGGTAGACGCATAGCGGCACTATTAAAACACTGTTTAGTTAGTCAATAACAATTCATAATAAACCCCACGTCGATAGGTTCATTTTCAATCAACTAACATCTCAGTGGCGTATTACTAGGCATCAGTATCCCCTAGGAAAATACCCTTTGCCTAACCGCTTTCTCACTGGACAGTTAGCCTCTCCGATTTCAGTTTGTCTGCATGAGTGAATTAGACATGAAACTGAAAACGGCCATGGAGGAATTTGAGTGTCAGACCGGCACCCTGCATCAAGCCGAGGGCGAGTGGCTGATCTTGAAAAGCGCCATCGGAGTGCCGGATTTCCTGATGGATAAAATCTCCAAAATCCCCTTCGGCAAAGGCATCGCCGGCGTGGCTGCAGAAAGTCGCGGACCGGTGGAGCTGTGCAATCTACAACAAGACCTCGGTGGAGTGGCCAAAGAAGACGCCCGCAAAACCGGCGTCTCCGGCTCGCTCGCTGTGCCTATTTTTTCCAACGACGGCGAGCGCGTAATCGGCACACTGGGCATCGGCAAGGTGAAGCCCTACGAATTTTCCGACACGGAAAAAGCCCGACTGGCAGAGATCGCCGTCGAGTTCGGCCAATTATTTTAGGTCACGAGAGTCGCGATAAGCCTCCCCTCTTTACTCACACCCGACACCGAATCAGCGAGCCGTGAGTTGACATCTCTCCGGATCCGTTCTGTATCCGTCTTGCCATTCATCCGACTCTTCAACTCCACCTGCTGGTTCTTATTTTTGCAGCGACCACCATCCTGGGGCGGTTGAGCAGTTTAAGTGCCTCGGTGTTGGTCACCTGGCGCTGCCTTCTGGCGACGCTCGGGGCGATGCTCTGGGTGAAATGTATGTCCGATCGCAAACTCTGGCTCGGCAAGGTAGTGGTGGCCAAGCTGATGGGAATCGGCGTGCTCATCGGCCTGCACTGGCTGTGCCTGTTCGGCGCGGTGAAGATTGCCAATGTCTCGATCGCACTGGCGGGGCTGGCCACCTTGTCCTTGTTCACCGCCTTCGCAGAGCCCTTGCTGAATCGTGGCCGAATCCGAACCTACGAGGTCATGCTTGGGCTGTTAGTCTTAGCGGGCATTGTGCTGATCGCCGGCACCCAGAGTGCCTACTTCGCGGGGCTTGGCCTGGCACTGGTGAGCGCCTTTTTGGCGGCGATTTTCATGGTGGTGAATAAACACATGGTGGTCTCCGGCAGCGACCCAATGGTGATGGTCTACTGGGAGATGATGGCAGCCGCAGCCGTCTGCAGCCTCGCCATCCCGGTGTTTGATCCCGGCGGGTATGGCGCCATGGCTTTTTCCGATCCTACCGAGTGGCTCTGGCTCTTGATTTTGGCCTTGGTCTGCACCGTCTTTGCCCAGGACTTTACCAATCGATTGCTACGTCAAATCAGCGCCTACAAGCTCAACCTCGCGGCCAACTTTGAACCTGTCTATGGGATCATGGCCGCCGCCCTCATCTTTGGCGAACACGAGGAACTTCGGCTCAGCTTCTACCTTGGAGCACTCACGATCGTGCTGGCGAATTTCCTCCAGCCACGCTTGCAACGCCGCTTCGGTTAGGGGTGAAGGATGAAAAATGGCTCCCTGTTTGTGAGCACTTTGACACCATCCCAGTCTTTCGTCCGCACCTGCACGTCATAGGTTACCCTGTCTGACGCAGGCCTCCTGCGTTTGCAACTAAGACGCACCGCCCCGATGAAAACCGCTCCCGCCACGTCGTTCAAAACCCAGCTTTCCAGCGGATTGCTGCGCACTGCCTTGGTGCGCCTACGACGTCATGACAGCTCCCTTGAGCTCGCTGCGGCAGTTCTTCGCCGCACGGCATTGTCGCCCGACATCTTGATCGCTCACCTTCTGACGCGCACCAATCGTCGGCTCCGTCAGCGATCGATCCGGGCATTCGATCGCAGCGACCTTGAGAAGCTGCAGAGCGACATTCACCAACTCCTCCAAGCGCTGCACTCCGGCCATGCTCCGGAGGAAAATGTTCGGACTCTGCGCTATGCTCAAGCGATGCTCGCCGGAAAATTCTCCGAGGCCTACACCCTCTGGAGCGACTTCCATAACGGCGAGCTCAACCAGTCGCCGGTTTCCTGCGACCAAGGAACGATCGCCTTGGTCCTTCCCGGGACGCCAAGCTCTGACGCGGGGGACTCCATTGAGGCACATGACTTCGTCGGCCGCACGACCCGACCTCCATCCGAACCTGAACACCAAGCCAGCCAAGGGACACGTAGCGACATCCTCTTTCTCAACATCCACAATGCCAAGCGTCTCCTCCGTCAGCCAGCAGAAGCTTCAGCCCCCACTTCCATCCTCCCGCGCAAGCTCGCAGGTCGGTCGACTGGTGGGCACAACGTGCGGTTTGAAATCGACAACATCCGCGGCACCACCACCCCCTTCACCTACATCACCCTGCGTGTGGTCGATTGGTGTCTGCGCCAAGGACTACGCCCGACGCTTTACCACGCCGACTTCTACCTCAGCGAGCAAACCTACCTCAACCCCACCCACCACGGCGCAAAAACGGTGAACGAACGGGCATCGATCCTGTGGTCATACTTTTCCCACGATCTGTTCTTCGCCCACGACTATCTGCGGAAACTCAAGCTAGACGGTGTCATCCACGCCGAGGGAACCTTGGCTGAACTACTCGATCTCGATGGGCCATCCTTCGCGGCCCGTGCTGAAAACCACCACGGCACAGCCGACCACTGACTATGGCTGACGATGATGCATTACTCTGCGTGACCCACTCGCCGCTGGTCACCCGTGTCTGTCAGGCGGCTATTCGACAGCGAAACATTCCGCGTAATCGGGTAGCTTGGGTCGGCCTCCGATCCACCCTGCCTCCATCGACCCCCGGCCATCTGGACCTGATCAACGACCAGCTCAAAAACGCGATCAAGCGGGGAAATCGAAGCTCTTATCAGGAAGCTCGCAATCGTTTGTTCAGCCTACTCGAACAAGTCCTACCGGGGCCCTTCAACGTTCTGCTCCCGCATACCAACGAACCCAGCTATCGCGAAATCCTCGCCCATCCCCGCTGCCGCGGCTGGGGATTTGTTGAAGAGGGTTTCACCTGCATGGACTGGGAAAGCCGCAATCAATCGAACTTGCCGTGGCGACGTCGACTGCGCGATGCCTTGCGCTACCGCTTGGCTGGAGCGCAACCGAAACGCCCGATGTTCGATCACGCCGGCAGCCAATTCCTCGGCGCCTACGCGCTCTCGCCCCGTGGCTTTGCAGGCATGCCTCAACGCATCGATATTCGCGATCACATCCCCCCATTCCCTGACGGTGAAGGTCGGCGTTTGATTCTCGTGTTAGATTCCAGTTACATCCACCGCGGCGTCATCTGGAACGACTACCTCGAGGCGCTACTCGATGCCGCCACACAGCTAGCCCCGGGCCACGACGCACTCTGGCTCAAATTCCACTTTGCCGATCTCTCCATCAACGCCCATTTTCAGGAAATCGGCCATGCCTGGCAGCGCCGTGGACAGACCTCCACCATCCAGCTTCTCCCAGCAGATTTCTCCATCGAAGATCACCTGCAGACCAACGACACCCTGCTCACCGGCGTCAGCTCACTGGCCTACTATGCTGCCTTGAGCGGGCTTCGAGTGCACAGCTTCGCCCCAGCGCTGAATGGCTGCGATCTGGGCCAATGGAGCCGCCGAGGTCTACTCCCGGATGATTTCATCGAAACGGTGCCCTCCGTTTCGTGACTCAGACTTTCGCTTAAGCCGAGTGTTAAAACGCTTGCCAAGTATCGGCCTGGCCGTTTGTTTTAAAACATCCTCCCGCAGTAGGCGGGCTTTCCACCACTCAGTCATGCTCTTTTTACAAGTTCGCAAACGCAAAGCCAAAATACGTAAGGCCCGCGAAAAGGTCGCCGCCAGTGTCACCGGTGGCGCCCCTATCTGCATCGTCTATCAGATGGGAAAAGTGGCATCGACCTCCATCTACGAGGCGTTGAAGGACCGGACCGATTGCTTTGGCTTTCACACCCACTCGCTCAACCGGGCGAACATTGACAAGAATCGCTCCCATCAAGGAGACGAGGCCTTTGCCATCGATAAACGGGGGCAGCTTTCCGACCAGCTGTCGGCTAAGATCGTGGAACCCAGACTGCCAGTGAAAATCATCACCCTGGTCCGCGATCCTTTTGAGCGAAACATCTCTGCCTACTTTGAAAACAACCGAGCCATCCGCAAAGGTTTCCAACTCAACCAGGAGAATCTGAAAAAGCTGATCGATGATTTTCTGAACAACAGCAATCACTTGGGACCACAGCGATGGTTTGAGAACGAGTTCGAACCGGCGCTGGGTGTCGACATCTTCGCTCATCCCTTCGACCCGGTCAGCGAATGGGGAATCATCCGCCAAGCACCTTACGATATCCTGGTGCTGAGAACCACCTTAGACGACCGCAAAAAGTCCGAGCTGACCTCCGATTTCCTGGAGCTTCCCGGTGTCAACATCGAACGCCGGAACTCGACCACCGACAAGTCGCTAAAAAAACTCTATCAGGAGTTCAAAAACACCGTCGTTTTCCCCGAAGACCTCGGCCAGCAGATTTTAGAGTGCCGGTATACCCAGCATTTTTTCACCGCCGCCGAGATCGAACGCATGAAGTCGCGCTGGGTCACCGGAGCTTAGCGGCTTGTTCTCCTGATGGTGGAGCAAGGCGAAACCTAACAACGACGTTCCTCGACGAGAATCTCATCATTTTTTCAAGGTGATCATCATGTCGCTGCGCAGAAATTGGCAGGTGTGATCGCTCTTGGTGCAGACGTAGTAGAAGGCGGAGGCTGAGATCTTGTCGGGCAGAGGCTGACCGGCTTTTGGGTGCAACTCGAACTCAACGACCCGCGTTTCCGCGCTGCTGTCCGACTTCGGCAGTGTTGGGATTTTCAAATCGCGCACCTCCACGGGAGAATCGGGGTCGAGATGAAAGCTGACGTTACCGGCATCATTGGTCCACGTTGTTAGCTCGCCGGGTTGCAGGGTGAGATGAACGCGCACGGCGGACTTCTTACGATTGGTGGAGGCGACGATCACGGTGCGAGAGCTCACCAGTCCCTTGGTATCACGCGCTACTTGGCCTTGGGGGTCGGGGTGCTTGAGAGCTGTCTCTTTTTTCCCGCGCCCAGCAGATCGTGAAGGAACCGCGAACTCCGCGCCCGAAGGTTCCGCACTCAGTGGTAGTGCGACCTCTCCCCGCTGCGAGATATCGCGGCGAGCTTGGCTAACCCAATCGTAAAACGAGTAAGGTTTATCAAGGCGGGGACCATACTGCTGAATGCGCCGACGCCAGATGTATTGGTTCGGGTTGAGCTCCAGCGCGGTCTGCCAGTGGCTCATCGCCTTGGCGAAGTCGTCAAATTGCCTCTTTTCAGAATCGAAGCGCATCCGGTAGGCCACACCAAGTCGGAAGTGCGCCGTCGCATTCTTCGGCGACTGGGCGAGTAGAGACTCTAACTCCTCGATCCCCCGCGGCAGCAAGCGGACCGGCTGCTTTTCCGCCTGGTCTGAATACGTCGTTTGCAGAAATCGCTGAAGGTCTTTCGGCTTGGGGTTGCGATAGCGGATGATGCCGTGTTCATCAATGAGTAGGGTGATGGGCACGGCGGAGATGGCGAGATCATTGAAGGGATCGGACAAGACCGGCCAGTCCATCTGCTGCCATTGCATATAGAGCGCGGCCCTATCAGGGTGCTGCTCCTGCACAATCCCAGCGACAGCCAACTGACCATTGGCGACGAGTTTCTTTGTTTGCTGATGCCAACCTGGCACATGCCTGCGACAGCCTGCTCACCAGGAGGCAAAGAGGTGCAGCATCAGCTTTTTCTCAGTGAGAGAAGAAACGGCAACTTGCTCGCCGCCGGTGATGGAAGGAAACTTGAGATCAGGAAAGCGGTCGCCAGGCTTCGGTGAATAAGCCGCTGAGGCGATGCTCACAAGAGCCATGGCGATGATGAGAGTCCGGAGGATCATGGTTTGGTTGGGGTTGGTTTGAAGACTTCGCTGACCTTGGCTGCGATGGCGTCAGCGGTCGGGCGATTTTTTTTCAAGCCGTTTAGCTCGGCTTTGATCTTGCCGTCTTTGCCGATGAGATAGGTCGAGTAGCTACCCTGCGAGTAGGCCTTGGTTTTGGCGATCGGGTAATCGAGAAGGAGGGGGGAAAACCCGGTGGAGTCGGCGGTTTTCTTCGCCCCTGCCAGTCCACCACGTTCCTCACGAAAGACACAGACCATCTCCACGCCGAGTTGATCGAACGCTTTTTTCTTCGCTTGCAGCTGCACCAGCTGCTTGACGCAGAACGGTCACCAATGGGCCCTACTGAACACCAGAATCAGCTGCTTACCAGCATAGTCCGAGAGTGACACCTGCTTGTGATCGGTGCTGGTGAGGGTGAAGTCGGGAGCCTTGTCACCGACCTTCACCGCCGCCGGCTGGTTGGCCGCCTGGAGCATCGGCATGCTGATTAGGGCGATGGCCGCCGCGAACATGTTGAATCGTTTCATCTTCACTAAGAGCGTCCCCCACATGAAATAATCCAAAAAAAGATGAGCTATTTTTATCCCAGCGAGCGCTGAGAAGCGTAGGAAATACATCTCTCAGGCCTTGTTCCATTCACTTGGAGCTCCCGCCTAGACCGAAGGCCCGAGTATCTGAGCGAAACCACGCCCTCCTGAAATGGTTCTTTTCTTCACGCCTAAAAAGCGTAAATTCCCGTTACACACACATTGACTCATGCGCAGAATCAAACTCTACCTCGCCCCCCTTCTTCCCTTTTTCAGCCTCATTCCCACAGCCGGACTGCAGGCAGATGACAAGGTATTAGCGGGCTGGAATGACTTTTCCTCCGCCTACGCGGCTCATCGGGCCGAGTCAGGTGCCAAAGCTGCCGTCGGCGATGTCAAAAACGTTTCCGGCTCTCTCTGGGGTGGTGATGGCGCGAGGCACACATGGGGATCGACCGACGGAACATACGGCCCCAGCCAAGCAGTCGGCAATACCGACACCAATGGCGTCATGAGTCTCCGGATCGACCGACCCACGATTCAGTTCTCTGTAAAAAACAACAGCACACGCAACATTCACCTCAGCAAGGTGGTGTTCGATTTCGCAAGCATCAACGGAAACTCTCCGCAAAACTTGAATCTCTATTACGAAAGCGGAGACCTCACGAATGCAAACGGAGGTTCACAGGCTGAAACCCTTCTCGCGCGGTGGGAGTCGATCTTAAATGGACTGGGGGCCACTTCCGACTACGAGGACAAAGAACTCGATCTCAGCCAGCTGGCTGATCAGATCCTAGCCCCCGGCGAAGAAGCCAACTTCCGCTTTGAAGTCGATACCGCCAATGTCAATAATCAGGCACTTGGAATGGACAACATCGCCATCCTTGGTGATTACGCGGACTTTTCCATCGTGACCTACAACATCCATGGAGGAAAAGGCAGCGGTGACAGCACCTACAACCGCCAGAACATCATCGATTTCCGCGATAACTTCCTCCAGGGCGAAGATGTGATTTGCCTGCAGGAGGTCGATTTTCAGAACGGCTGGTGGACGGACATTAAAAGCATCCTCTCTGATTATCCTTACACCTATCAGACGGTCAATGAGACAACCAAATACTGGTGGTCGACCTCGGAAACATCCATTGCCATCCTATCCAAAATTCCCTTCGAAAGCACCCACAGCCAACTTATCCAAACGGACCCGGGCGGCGACGAATGGGAACGACACGCCCAGTATGTCACCATCAAGCTGGGTAACGACACAGTGCACATCTTCCATTTCCACAATACTTACAATTTCAACGACAACGATTTTGAATCGGAAAAGGAAGGTCTGACGAAGCTGCGCGATAACTATGTCTACCCACAACTCGGCATCACAGCACTCAATCAGGCGGACAAGTTGATCATGCTCGGTGATTTCAACCTCTTACACGAAGACGTCACTGAAATCCTCCCCACCACCGATCACAAATACAATGGTCGAGATCACGTCAACAGCATGAAGGTCCACAGCCACGATGGCCACTACACCACCGTCTCAGCGGCCTTGTCCGATCACCCGGCGGTGTGGGCCACCATGGATATTCAGGCCCCCAGCCCCAACCCTCTAACTTGGTCCTTCGCTCCAGCCACCTTCGGAGCCGGCTCGATTAAGATGGAGGTATCCCTCACCACCGACCCTGCGGAGGTGGAATATTATTTCACCAACACCAGTGTCGCAGACGGCTCCCATGATAGTGGCTGGCAGGACAGCCCTGTCTACTTGGATACAGGTCTCGACGATGGAGTCACCTACAGCTACTCGGTAGTGGCCCGTGACAAATCCGCCAACGCCAACGCCTCTGGAGCGCTCACAGGATCAGCGATGGCTGTCATTAATACCGTTACCCCTCCCTACTCCGAAAGTTTCGAGGCTGGAACAAGCGGCGACTGGGCACAGTCAACAGACGATGATTACAATTGGATGAACCACACTGGAGGAACGGAAACAGCAGCGTCCGGCCCGAGTGGAGCCTCCGACGGTAGCTACTACCTCTACGCAGAAGGACACCACGGATTAGGCGCTTACAAGACATCTTCGATTGAAGCTCTCTTCGACTTCAGCTCAATGACCTCGCCATCCATGCGATTCGACTATCACATGTATGGTCCCTATATCGACTATCTCTCTCTTGATGTGCACGATGGCACAAGCTGGACCAACGGGGTGTGGTTCAAAGACAACCAACAGCATTCCAGCAGCTCCGATCAGTGGTCCACAGCTGACATCGATCTCTCAGCCTATGCTGGCAACGCAAATATCAAACTCCGCTTCCGGACTGCCAACACTCGCTGGAATGCCGCCGATCCAGCCATCGACAACATCCAGGTCGACGAAGCCCAGAACTTTTCCTATCAGGCATGGTCTGAGTCGTCCATCGTCGCCGATCCGGACAACCCCGACAATGCACCCACGGCCGATCCGGATCAGGACGGCATGAACAATGAGACGGAATGGATGTTAAACACCGATCCCCTCAAGTCGGATTCCGCCGTTTCCCCGATGACTCAAGAAGGCGAGACCATGACGTTTGAGTACAGTCGCCGGAAGTTGGAAAGCGTCACCATCCAAGCCGAGTGGTCGTCCGACCTCACAGAATCCAGCTGGAAAACCATCGGGCTGACCGAGGAAGTCACCGCCGATGATGGCGACATCGAAACCATCACCGTGACCGTGCCTATGGACATGGAACACAAATTCATCCGGATTAAGGTGGTGCAACACTAAGCCTCCGGAGGCAACAAAGCTCTCGCGCGTAGCGAGTTGAGCAACTTCCAGCCCACCTGAACGGACTGGATCATTCGGCTTACGAGCCGCCGTCCGCTGCTGCCAAGTAGGTCAGAAATGAGGTCAGGGAGCGGGTATGATTTCTGCGGAAATCCTTGATTCCGGGACGATTCGTTAAAGAGTTCCATCGATCGTCCGTATTGTTCAACGCCCCCTGCTGACCGTCCATTCTTACCTGTCCTCACACAGGTGACGCATCCTAACAAATCTAACTCAACTCACCATGTCCGAGAATTCCAAAGCAGAGGGCAACCTCATCTCCAGGCGTTTTTTCCTACGCCATTCGACCCTCGCCACTGCCGCGCTCGGCATGGCACCACACACCTCATTTGGCGCAATGCAATCCACACCTACAAGTCCAACAAACAACTCCCGCCCACTTTCACTCTGGTACAGCCGACCCGCTGAAAACTGGATGAAGGAAGCGCTACCGATCGGTAACGGACCGATGGGTGCGATGCTCTTCGGCGGCACGGAGCTCGAGCGTATTCAGTTCAATGAAATCAGCCTGTGGAGTGGCGATCGCATGGCTCCGGAAGGCACGGTTCTAGGCGACAGCGAAGAGGAGGAAACCATCAACCTCGGATCCCATCAGGCGTTTGGCGACATTTTCATCCGCCTCGGTCATGAATCCAGCAAAGTCAGTAACTACCGACGCGAACTGGACATCGATCGCGCTGTGCACACGGTGAGCTACGACTACAAAGGTGTGCGCTACACCCAGACCGCCTTTGCCAGTCATCCGGCGAAGGTTATTGTGGTCAAGTTATCCGCCAGCAAACCGGGCGCCTACACCGGGCGCGTCTGGCTCACCGACATGCACGAGGCCAAGATCCGTCTGGCCAAAAACCGCTTCAAGGCCGTCGGCAAGATGTCGAACGGGTTTGAATACGAATCACAACTTCAGGTGCTGCACGAAGGTGGCGAGCTGAAGCCAGGCAAGCCGGAGAACTCACTGAGCAGCCCGATGTCACCATTGGGTCTCGAGTTCCACGGCTGCGACAGCGTCACCCTGGTGCTTGGCGCCGGCACGAACTTCGCGCAGGATCACAGCAAGGAATGGCTAGGCGAACACCCGCATGAAAAAGTGACCCGCAGCGTCGCCGCGGCCTCGGCCAAGGACTACAAAGATCTGCTCGCCGAGCATATTAGCGATTATCAATCCCTGTTCCACCGCTTCGCCATCGACCTCGGAAGCACCGACAGCAAACTCGCGGCCAAAAACACCGCGGAGCGACTCGCTGCATACACCAGTGACAAGACAGCCGACCCGGAAATCGAAGCTCTTTTCTGCCAGTTTGGTCGCTACCTGTTAATCTCCTGCTCGCGCCCCGGTGCCCTGCCGGCCAACCTGCAAGGTGTCTGGAACCACAGCAACATCCCCGTCTGGGCGGGCGATTATCACTCGAACATCAACTTGGAAATGAACTACTGGCCGGTGGAAACCGCCAACATTGCCGAGTGCCATGAGCCGTTCATTGATTACGTCGACAGCATCCGCAAACCCAGTGCCCAGATCACACGCGTGCAATACGGTGACGTCCGCGGCTGGACCATCCGCACCATGAACAACGCCTGCGGCATCGGCTACTGGAAGTGGAATGGCCCTGGCAGCGCCTGGTATGCCCAACACCTGTGGGAGCACTACGCCTTTGGTCGCGATAAGAAATATCTGCGTGAAACCGCCTACCCGATCATGAAGGAGATCTGCCACTTCTGGGAGGATCACCTGAAACGCCGCCCCGACGGCACCCTGGTCACTCCGGATGGATGGTCGCCAGAGCAGTACAAGTATGAGCCGGAGGAAGGCGTCACCTACGATCAGGAAATCATTTACGATCTGTTCAACAACACCGTCGAAGCCGCCGACGCCTTGGGCGACGACAAGGCCTTCCGGGATCACATCGCCGCCATGCGCGATGCACTCTTGAAGCCCGCCATCGGACGCTGGGGACAGCTCAAGGAATGGGAGATCGACAAAGATGATCCCAAGGACAAACACCGCCACGTTTCCCACCTCTTCGCCCTCTTCCCCGGTCGTCAGATCAGCATGGCCCAGACACCGAAGCTGGCCGAGGCCGCCCGGGTCTCACTCAATGCCCGCGGAGACGCCAGCACCGGCTGGAGTCGCGCATGGAAAATCAACTTCTGGGCACGCTTGGGCGATGGCAACCGCGCGCACAAGTTACTCCGCAGCCTGATCAACCTGGTGGGCGAAACCCGCACCATCTACGGCAACAGCGGCGGCGGCGTCTACTCCAACTTGCTCTGCTCACACCCTCCGTTCCAGATCGATGGCAACCTCGGTGCCACCGCCGGCTACTGCGAGATGTTAGTCCAGAGTCATGCGGAACAAATCCAGCTGCTCCCCGCCCTTCCCAAATCTTGGCCGACGGGTTCCCTGAAGGGCCTGCGTGCTCGCGGTGGATTCGAAGTCGATATGACGTGGAAAGACGGCAAGCTCAGCGCCGTCACCATCCATTCGAAATCGGGTCAACCGTGCGTGGTGGTCTACGGGAAGCAGGAGTGGAAATTCGACACCCTTGCCGGAAAGTCCTACCCGCTGCCCCTAGCGTAGCGCTAGCCGCAGCCATCCCTCCAGCGACCTCAAAGCTCGCTGGAGGAATAGATGACATCACACCTTGCCCACCGCCTCGGCCTTGCCGCTGGCGATGGACTTAAAGATCGCTTCCATCACAAGGTGGTCCTTGAGCCCCTCAAGGCCACTGACCGTGGAGTCCTTCCCATCCATGATGGCTTGGGAAAAGATGTCCATCTGCACCTGAAAGTGATCGGTCTGCGGAAAGTTCAGAGGGGTTTTGGGATCAGACGTCCAGCCTTTCTGCCCCCGTGTGCCAAAACAAGGAGCCATACCAAAGCGGCCTTTGTCGGCGAAGACCGTGAGCTGATTGTATCCTCCCATGTTGAAGGAGCAGATCAGGTTGGCGGTTTTTCCGGACGCAAACTGCATCGTCCAGGTCACGGTTTCGTCCACTTCGGCAAACTTTTTCGGATCGGTTTTGGTTTCCAACGCACTCACGGTCACCGGCTCTTCACCGAACACGTAGCGCGCGCCCTGGATGGCGTAGACTCCGACATCGAACAGCGCTCCGCCGCCCATGGCTTTCTTCAAGCGCCAGCCGTCCGAGCCGCCCATCCGAAAACAAAAACCGGCATCCATGTGGCGAACATTTCCAAAGGTCTTGTCCTTGGCAAAGCGGATCATTTCCTTGTGGTGAGGCTCGAATTGCAGTCGGTAGGCCACGCCCAATTTTACCCCGGCCTTGTCACAGGCGTCGATCATTTCGCGGCACTCCTCCGGTGAGGTGGCCATGGGTTTTTCCACATAGACATGCTTGCCGGCCTTCGCCGCTCTGAGGGTGAACTCCTTGTGCATCGAGTTCGGTAACACCAGGTAAACCACGTCGATATCCGGGTTCTTGATGACCTCGTCAAAGTTGTCGTAGTTATAAATCCCGCTGTCCTTGAATCCGTATTTTTTCTGCCACTCCTTGGCTTTCTCCGCTGTGCCGGTGACCACGCCGGCCATGTGGGCGTGTTTGGTTTTTATCAGCGCCGGACCAATCCGACCCTTGCTCAGCCCGCCGAGCCCCACGATGGCCCAGCCCAACTTTTTCTTATCCGGGCTGTCATCATCCTGCTGGGCCCGCCCCTGAACGAGCGTTGCTGCCAGGCCAGCGCCAATGGCCGTCTTTAAAAATGGTCGGCGGGAAATCGAGTTATCATTCATAGCGATGAGTAAACATCAATTCTCCCGGAGAGCACGCAAATTCAATGTCACCGGTGCAGCAGACGGAGTCAGCTCAATACAGCACCCGGCATTGTTCTATGCAACCAGCCCCCCAACCTAACATCTCATCAGACAGCAAAAAAAAGCCGCCCCCCGCACAGGGAGCGACTTCAACTATTATGGTAGATTAGTTCTAGAAGCGAACACGGATCCCCATCTCCACAAGGACGTCATCATTGTCGTCAACTTCGATCTTCGATCCGCTGTTAGTAGTCAATGAGTAGTCATCGATATACATGTAGCGAGCTCCGCCATAGAGGCTCAGGTTTGGGTTAAAGTCATACGACAGGCCTAGGAATGCTTGGGCAAAGAAGGTCGACTTGCTGTCGTTTCCAGAATCGTCAATGGAGTTCGCTGGATCGTCAAAATCACCATCAGCATCAATGATAGCGACACCGGCACCCACTCCCATGTAGAAGTTCAGGTTGGTAGTCAGCTCTCTTTCGAGCATGTAGTTCAGGGTGATGGGAATGAAGTCCGCTTCGATGTCGGCATCGCCAGTGAAGCTGTCGTCGGAGGTGAGGTTAAACGACTCTTCGAGGTTCAGTTCGTCACCGTCGTTCTTCAGTTCTGAGTAACCGATGTCGAGGAAGAGGGACTGTTTCCAGTCGCCCAAGTTGTCGATGCGTTTGCCAATTTGCAGGGAGTAGAATTCGTCTTCGGCATCAAGCAAGAAGCCGCCGGATGCGCCGATGAACCAATCGGGCTCATCATGAAGAGTGGGGCTGACATGAATCTGCTGAGGGGCCATCTCGGAGGGGCCGGCAAATGCGATGGAAGGTAAACTCAGGACAGTAGCTAATGTTTTTTTCATAGTTTTGAATCTGGATTTGTTTGATGCCTTGATCTCTTCGAATGATCCACTCGGACCGCGATGAGTCAGACTGAAATTGATATCGCATAATCTATGCCAGACAGCGTCCCAGCAGCGGAACGCGGTAGAAGACCAGCCTCTAAACGCTGATTATAAGGTAGTCACCACACACCGCCACGGCTCATCCCTGAATCCCGAAAAAGCTGCTGAGGCAAACAGGTGGGGCAAGATGCAAACTTCCATGTTTCACTTTGCAATCATTGCTACGTCGAGACGAAGATTTTAGAGCATTACAATATTTTGTTAGAAAACTGGCAACCATGGTCTCACACGAAGTCCACTTTGCAGCCAAGACAGAACAGTGTTATGATGAACCTCTTTAACATCCCCCCATGACTGCATTAGAAATCATCCTGAGCCTAACAACCGCTCTCCTCGTCTTCATGATCTGGCGACTCACTCGCCACCAAGAGTGCGTCTATCACGATGACCCGGATGGCAACATCCAGGATTCACTGCATGCACTCGCTGGCGCCACACACGGAACATTGTTAGACGGCAACGCGGTGGAGCTGATTAAGAACGAGCATTTCTTTCCTGCAGTCATTGAGGCCATCGGCGAAGCCCAGCGGACGGTGCACTTGGAAACCTTTCTTTGGAAACAGGGCAAGGCTTCCGAGATGATCACTGACGCACTGGTGGAAGCCTCTCAGCGTGGACTCTGGGTGCGCGTCATGGTGGATGCCCGAGGTGGCTCAAACATGGGGAAAGGCACCCGACAACGACTCGAGAAAGCGGGTGTGGAGCTCTACAATTTCCACCCCATTTCCCCCATGAACTTCGGTCGATTCAACATCCGCGATCACCGGAAGATCTTGGTGCTAGATGGCACCAGTGCCTTCGTAGGGGGGCACTGTATCACCGACCAGTGGCTGGAAGATCAGGAGAAGTTCAGTCGTTTCCAAGATGTCACCGCCAGGTTCACCGGTCCGATCGTGGGCTCCATCCAGTCGACCTTTGCGCTCAACTGGGCGGAGGCGGCGCGGCAGCATTTTCTGGATGAGGACACCTTCCCTCCCCTCGATCCGTGCGGCGACATCAAGGCCCACGTGGCATCCATCAAGCCAGACAACGCGCCGTCCTCAGTGCAGGTGCTGCACTACATCGCCATTGCCTTGGCTAAGAAGACCATCCGAATTCAAAACCCCTATTTCCTCCCCGACTCACGTGGAATCGAGGCCCTCAAACAGGCCGTGCAACGAGGCGTCGATGTCCAGATCATGACCCCAGGTCCGGACTCCACTGACTCCACCTACGTGACCTACGCCGGTCGGAAAATATACGATCAGCTACTGAACATCGGTGTTCGAATCCACGAATATCAAGTGACCTTACTGCATCAAAAAGTCTTCACCATCGACGGTCAATGGGCGGGTATCGGATCCTCGAACTTCGACGATCGATCGTTCGAGATCAACAACGAGATCACCGTCGGCATAGCCTCGGAAAAAGTAACCGGCGAGCTCGACCAGCTTTTTAAAGACAACCTGAGACACTGCGAGGAAATCAAGTTGAACAGCTGGCGGCAGCGGTCGTGGTTACCCAGACTGAAGGAAAGATTATGTCACCTCTGCCATGAACAATTCTAAGCGGCATCGCATCATCTAAACTCAAGCCAGAACTAAGTCTCAGCACTCCCAGCAATGCGTTTAATGACCTACAACATCCGCTGCGCCATCGATCGTCGAAAAAAGCATCGACAGTGGCCGAAGCGATTGGAACTCATGGCGGATCAGATCCAACAAGCCAGCATTGCGGGTTTCCAAGAGGTTTTACCAAATCAGTTAGACGATCTGAAAAAGGTCATGCGCAATCATCGCTATGTGGGAGTAGGAAGAAGCCTTGGAGATCATGACGGAGAACATGTGCCCATTTTCTATGAAACCAAACGATGGCAGAAAGTTGAAAGCGGCCACTTCTGGTTATCAGCCACACCCGACATCCCAGGATCCACCACCTGGGGAAACCGCATTCCACGCATGTGCACCTGGCTTCGCTTGATTGATCGCTCTAGCCGTCGAGGTCTTTACGTTTTCAACACCCACCTCGACCACCTCTCATGGAAATCGAGAAGGCTTTCGGCTCAGTTGTTGTTAGCAACCATCCAAAACCGTCCTTCCCCCGGTGATCCGGTGGTGCTGATGGGCGACTTTAATTGTCGGCCCGGAAGCACCCCACTAAAAACCTTACTCCGCGATAAAAGGCAATTGATAGATAGCTTTTCAAAGAGCTCTGAACTGCCAAACGCCAGCAGCACTTATAATGGCTGGCGACCGAGTAAAAAGGGCCGAAGGAGGATTGATTTCATCCTTCTTTCCCCCTCGCTGAAGCTACGGAATTCTCAGATCTTATGTATTTCCCGTGGTTCCACGGTGGCCTCGGACCACCATCCCGTGGTGGCAGACCTTGACTGGGCATAGGCCGACACAGGACTTGCTGTGCCATTTTGCACCAACACCTAGCAGAACTTTGAGCTCAATGAGGTGAATACTGATAGATTTCACTTGGCCTAGGCGGAAATACTTCATAGAGAATGAGCTAATCGACTTGGCGTGTTCTAGGATAACTCCCAGAATCGCCGTTCCCCCATGTCGCTACCTCCCGGTCCTTTGTCCGAAAAGCATCCCACATCAAACCAACCATCAGGGTCTAGCACATGAAACAATCACCACTTCTTCTTGGCATCTTGCTATGCACATCCACCGTTCACGCCGAAAGTCCGCGGACGGCAAAAATCGACAAACCCACCGGCACCTATTCCAGCATGCTCACCGAGCGTGCGGCAAAGCATCCGGAGATGCAAGGGGCATTGGTGCGGGTGATGTGGGCGGATCTGGAGCCGAATCCGGGCAGCTATGATTTTTCCGACATCGAATCCCGGCTCCGCCTGTTGCCCGATGGGAAAAAGTGGACGCTCGCGATTTACGGCGGCTGGACGGCGCACGCCAAGAACGCTCCCGCTCCCACGAAGAGACCGGCGTTCGCACGCAAGCCGGCGATGCAGCGCGCGCTCAAAGCACACATGTCTCCCCCTTGGTTAAGCAGTAAACTGGGAGCTAAAACCTTCGTGATGCACTTCCGAGGAACCGCCGTGGAGCTTCCCAAATACTGGGACCCCGTGGTGCAAAAACGGCTCGCTCTGCTGATGCAGGCGGTGGGTAAAAAATACAACAAGGACCCACGCCTGATGATGGTCTACGTGCCGCAGATGACCAGTAACGGCCTCGAGGGCCACTTCAACGGAGTTCCCAACGAAACCCTCCTTAGCGCAGCGGGGCTGAAGGCGACCGAAAGTCAGAAGTTTGCACAGCAGTGGTCGACCGCCGCCCTGGCAGCCATCAGTAGCACAGCGAACGCATTTCCTAACAAAGCCGTCGCCTACGAAGTGCACGAACTGCTGGGCAGCACCGCGGCGGCCAAGCTGATCATGCAAGGCATCCTTACCGATCCCAAACTGAAGCAGCAAGCTGGCATCGCGATCTGGTGGCTGTCGGGGAAAACCAACTACCAAGCGGATCTCATTTCCGAAGTGAAAAAGTTCCCCGGCGATATCTACGGCCAGGTCATCGGTCGCTCCAACCAAGCGCACCGTTTTCCCGCCGAGGGATATCAGGCAGTTTTCACACAGGCCAAAGAACTCGGACTGCGCTATATCGAGCCGTGGAATTACGAGTTCGAGCACCACAGCCACGATGCCTTGATGAAAGACTTCAATCACTATGCCGCGAAAAAGTTCGTGCCCGCTGCCGAAAAGAAAAAGTGACCCCGTCGGACAACTCAACCTTTTGAGGCACGTGACAGCATTTCCCCATGCATCTTGACCGACAGAGGCTAAGCTAGCCTATCATGTCGGTCGCGCTGCTCGTTTTCCCCAACCAACTTTTCGAAAATCACCCCGGTTTTCAACAGGATCCACAGAAAGTCTATCTCAGCGAAGACCCACTGTTCTTTGGCGACGAGCAGTATCCGATGGCCTTTCATCGGCAGAAAATAGGCCTGCACCGCGCCTCCATGCGCCAGTGGTTCGATAAGGTGACCGAACGCTGCGACGCGCAGTATTTTGATTATGTTGGTGGTGGCTCCGTGCTCAAAGAGGTCGTGCAGCAGATGCTGGCAGACGGAGTGACCACCATCGTCGCAGCGGAAGTTGTCGATTTCATACTGGAAAAACGGCTGCGACGTGAAACCGATCGTGCCGGGCTGGAGCTGAAGTTCCTCCCGACGCCGCTGTTCATCAACAGCGCGGAGCAAAACGACGAATATCGGGCCGGCAAAAAGCGCTGGTTCATGGCGGACTTTTACCGCTGGCAGCGCACCCGCCTGAACATACTCGTGGAAAACGGCGAACCCGTTGGTGGCCAGTGGAGTTTCGATGAGGACAACCGCAAGAAGCTGCCCAAATCATTGCTGCCAGAGCTCCCGGAGCTGCCGATTTTTCCTCCAGATGAGTACCGAGAGGAAGCTCTGGAATACGTCGAGCAGCACTTCGGCGATCGACCCGGCGAGTGCGGTCCATCTTCCTACCCCATCAACAGCGCCGAGGCCAAGCAATGGTTCGAGGACTTTCTCACCCATCGATTTTCCAAGTTCGGCCCCTACGAAGATGCCATCGAGGAAGGGGAAAATACGCTCTATCACAGCCTCCTCACACCAGCCTTGAACATCGGGCTGATCACGCCGGCTTACGTGGTGGAACGGGCCCTTGCATTCGCGGAGGAGCACGACACCCCTATTGCCAGCGTCGAGGGGTTCATCCGGCAGGTCATCGGCTGGCGGGAGTTTATGCGCGCCACCTATGATGATTTGGGTGTGACGATGCGCAGCACCAATGCGTGGAAACACACCCGGCCGATGCCCGCCTCGTTCTACACCGGGGAGACCGGCATCCATCCGATCGACGACACCATCCGCCGCGTGCTACGCACTGGTTACTGCCACCACATCGAGCGCCTCATGGTGCTGGGCGGTTTCATGTTTCTCTGCGAAATCGACCCTGACGCCATCTACCAGTGGTTCATGGAAATGTTCATCGATAGCTACGACTGGGTGATGGTCACCAATGTCTACGCCATGAGCCAGAATGCTGATGGCGGCAACATCACCACCAAGCCATATTTCAGTGGCTCGAACTACGTGCTGAAAATGAGCCACTACAAAAAAGAGGCATGGTCGGGCGTGTGGGACAGCCTTTACTGGTCGTGGATTCTCACCCACGCCGATCAACTCCGCAAGAACCCGCGCTGGGCGATGATGGTGCGGATGGCCGAAAAAATGAGTGGCGACAAAAAACAGGGATACTACCAGCAGGCCGAAGCCTTTCTGGCCAAGCTGGACGATTCATCCATGCACAGCTCAGCCCGCCTTCCATGAGGAAAGCGGGCTGAGTGGTCAGGATGGTTAGAGAACCGATCAGCTCTCCGGCGCGGGCACTACGCGGGGGTTGCTGCGTTTTGCTCGATCAGCTTTTTCGCCTTCAGCTCTGACCAGAACGCGGCGGGAATCTGCACCTTCATGGAGGCGATGTTTTGCTGAATTTGCTCCTTGGTGCGAGCCCCAGGGATGATGGCAGAAACCGTCGATGGCGCTTCGGCGAACTGGAGCGCCGCGGTTTTGGTATCGACGCCATGCTTTTTCGCCACCGCGCTGATGGCGGTGAATTTTTCCTTCATCGCCGGTGGGATGCTGGCGGAGTAGTTATAACGATTTCTCCCCGCGACAAAGCCGCCGTTCAAGGGAGCGCCGACCACCACGGAGATATCGCGCTTGTCGAGAATGGGGAAGGTTTTCTCCAGTGCCTGCTTATGGTCCATGATGGAATACTGCAAGGCTAACAGGCAGATATCAGGATCGCAAATATCCAGCGACTTATACACCACGTCCGGCGTGTTGACGCCGAAGCCCCAGCCCTTGATGATTCCTTCCTCACGCATCTTGGTGAGTTCTGGGATGGCACCCTTGACCGCCTCATCGTAATACTTGGTCCACTCCTTGCCCATGTCGCTGTTTTGCGGGGAAAGATCGTGGATGTAGACGATATCGAGGGACGAGACCCCCATGCGGTGCAGGCTGTCTTCGATGGAGCGGCGCGTGCCTGCGGCGGTGTAATCGTAGCGGTAATGGAAGGGAGAGTGATTCGCCCAGTGCCAACGTTTGGGCAGAGGTTCCGCGGACGGTGTTAGAAGTCGCCCCACCTTCGACGAGAGCACGTAGTCTTCACGTTTCTTATTGCGCAGCAGATCTCCGAAACGGCGCTCACTCAGGCTGAGGCCGTAGAATGGAGAGGTATCGAAATGTCTCACTCCCAGGTCCCACGCCTCGTGCAGCATCTCCAGTATTTCCTCGTCGGTGGAGATGGTGTTGAAGCCATTGCCCGCGGCAAGGCCTCCCAGCCCCATGCGATATTTCGGGCGATAATGCTTACCTTCACCCGGTTTGTTGGTGGGCAGGTCTTCGCTCGCATCGACCGGACCTTGGGTTTTCATCAATGCCTCATTGGTGGTGCGGATTTCCAGTTCCTTCGCTGTGGCCATCTGGCTAGCTGCGGTTCCAATGCCCAAGAGGGCGCCTGTTCGGATCAGTTCACGTCGTGTCATATCCAAACTAGTTAGACCCGAATAGAGATCCGTAAAAAGGTTTGATCATAAAAAGGAGAACGATCGTTTGAGCCCGACTCAAACCTCTTTCATAAGGCCCTCAAACCTAGTGAAATCAAGGATTACATGATTCCACCTCATCACCTAAAGAAGATGGATTCATGCTGAAATTTATCCAGTTGCAGGACTCTGGGTGAGGGATTAAAAAGGGGTGACGTTCAAGCCCCCGAACCGTCGGCTCGCCCCCTCCGACTTCCTTCTTCTCTCCATGCGATGCTCCGACACCACCACTGAATCCAAGCCGTTAACCATCTCCGCGCTCTGCGTGCTGGCCTTGCTCTCGGCGGTCGCGCCCATCGCCACGGACATGTATCTTCCGGGCTTTCCGAACATGTCGGAGGATCTTGGCGCGGGGGCGTCAGGGATTCAACTGACACTTACCAGTTTTTTGATCGGCCTCGCTCTTGGGCAGTTGATTATCGGACCACTTTCGGATCATTACGGACGACGTCGACCACTTTTGTTAGGAACTGCCTTGGCCATCGGTTCCGGAGTGCTCTGCGCACTTGTCAGCTCGGTCGGGGCCTTGATTATCTTGCGCGTGTTACAAGGGTTTGGTGGCGCGGCAGGTATCGTCTTGGCCCGTGCGATCATCGCCGACCGCTCACCTGATGCAGCCACCACAGCGCGGCAAACCCAGATTATGATGATGATCGGAGGTGTCGCCCCAATTCTTGCTCCGATCACAGGCACCCTGATTGTCTCACTGGCCGGTTGGCGTGCGGTATTTGTGGTCATTGCCCTGCTGTCCCTGCTTGCCTTCATCGGTGTGCTTCGCAACGTCGGGGAAAGCCTGCCACAGGCCAGACGCAGCCATGCCGGTGGTGGCCGTTTGCTCCGAACGATCTTGCAGCTCTTCCGGCATCGTCTCTATGTCGGCTACACCCTAGTGACGGGTTTCTCTTTCATGGCCCTCTTTGGCTACATCGCGGCCTCCCCCTTTGTGTTTCAGAAGGTGCTTGGGCTTTCGCCAACCCAGTATTCCATCGCCTTTGGTGTCAATGCCCTGGGCCTGATTGTCTTCGGGGCGGTCTCGGCCAAGATCGTTTCCAGAGTGGCTCCCACCCGGATCATCCTCTGCTGTCTGATCTTACTCCTCGTTGCCTCGGGCGCAGCTCTCGCCTGTATCTTGCTAAACGCCTCAGCCTTCTTGATCCTGCCTTGCATCTTCCTCGCAGTCGCCGCCGTGGGCCCGCTGATGGGCAATGCCAGCGCCCTAGCCATCCACCAGGTGCCTGAATCGGCGGGCACGGCATCCGCGGTGTTAGGTGCCATCCAATTTGCACTCGGTGCTCTGGCATCGCCACTGGTGGGAGTGCTCGGTGAAAGTAATGCCCTGCCCATGGCGCTGCTGATGGTTGTGGCAGCGTTGCTTGCTCTTTGCTGCTACGTATTCCTCGCGCGCCGTCCACTCGCCATACCATCCCCCCAGCCAGAAACGTCCCACGCCTAGACTTAAAATCGCAGAGATCCTCGATTGCCGATTCCCCAATAGCTGCCATACTGTGCGGCACATCATGAAACTGACCAGACTGCTCCTCGCCCTCACTCCAGCGGCCACCTTCGCTGGTGAAAGCATGACCTCCGCGCAACCTGCGGCAACGGCCTCCCCATGGACCTTCACCCTCGATGCCGGTTATCTCCATCAGCAAGACAGCGACCTCGACGAGGGTGGCTCATTTTCAGTCGACCGCACGAATTTCGCCCTCGGCGTCCAGCGGAACATGGGCCCCGCCAGATCGATCGGGCTATCACTCGACTACGGCCATCACGACTATCAATTTGACGGCATCCCAGCGCTTTGGGACGAGGTGGACTCCTTCACCCTCGGCGTCCCCATCCGCTGGGCGTTAGACCGTGACTGGAGTCTCTTTGCCCTGCCCAGCGTGCGTGCCAGCTACGAACATGGTGCGGAGGTTTCTGATTCCGTGACCGGCGGCCTACTCGCTGGAGCCAGCTACCGCGTCAGCGACCGCCTTTACATCGGCCCCGGCCTGGGCATCAGCTCCGAGCTCGAGGACGACCTCAATGTTTTCCCCATCTTACTCATCAAGTGGCAAATCTCGGACACGCTCGAGCTGAAAACCGGTCGAGGTCTCGGCGCCAGCCAAGGGCCGGGTTTGGTTCTCAACTGGCAAGCAGCAGAAAAGTGGCAGCTCAGCCTGGGCACCCGCTATGAAAAACTCCGTTTCCGCCTGAACGATCGAGGATACGCCCCCGATGGTGTGGGCGAAGAAACCGGGATCCCAGTCTATCTTGGAGCGACCTATCAGTTCAGCGATAGCTCCCAGCTGTCACTCTACGCCGGGATGAAATTCGGCAGTTCGCTGGAGGTTGAAAATGACAACGGCCATACCATTTACGACAGCGATCAGGACGCCGCTCCCTTCTTTGGCTTGAGCTGGAATTCGAAATTTTAAGGGATAGAAAACTCCTTCCTCGCCTCTGTCTGCTAGATGCCAGGCAGGGGCGTTTTTGCTGTACAAACGGAAGCACTCAATGGTTGCAAATTGCAGTGGGTCCACGGGGGAAACTCGCATTTTGCAACGCTTGCAACGACCTCATCGCGCTGGAAACCTTATATTATAGGGATCGAGGACTGGCACAGCCACTGCACTATGGCTTTCAAGCACCGTTCGCAACAGCAGCGACCACAATCCCACTAAAAAAAACCATGGCTACCCTATTCGAAACCATCCGCACCGAAGGCATCGCAGAACTTTCTTACCTCTTGGGAGATGATGGCAAAGGCATCGCCGCCGTGATTGATCCCACTCCCGATGTGGAAAAATACATCGCACTCGTGCGTGAGAAAAACCTGGTGATCACCCACATTTTTGAAACCCACATCCATGCCGACCTGGTGAGTGGCGCCCGTGAACTGGCGGTGCGCACCGGCACGGCGAAAATCTACCTGAGCGTCGAAAAAGATGCCGAATACGGCTTCGACCACGAACCGATCCGCGACGGCGACACCTTCTCCTTCGGCGATACCCAGGTCACCGTCCGACACACCCCCGGCCACACACCGGAACACGTCAGCTATGAGATGGCGAGTAGCGATCATCCTGACCTCCCTTGGGGTGTGCTTTCGGGCGACTCGTTATTTGTCGGCTCCGCGGGTCGGCCCGACCTGCTTGGTGAAGATGAAACCGACGAGCTGACCCAGGACCTTTTCCACACACTCACCGATTACTACAAGAAGCTTCCGGACGGAACCATTGTCTACCCCGCTCACGGTCACGGCTCGCCCTGCGGTGCCGACATCGGCGATCGCATACGCAGCACCGTGGGATATGAAAAAGAGACCAATCCGTTTCTGCAATACGACGATTTCGAAGAATTCAAAGACTTCGTCCTCAGCGGCACGCCACCCACGCCGACTTACTACCCGCGGATGAAAAGGATCAATGCCGAAGGGCCTGAAGTGCTCGGAGCCCTGCCCAAAGTCAAAGCCCTGACCCCAGCAGAGTTCGAAAAGGTCAAGGACGGCAAGGTTCAGCTGATCGACACCCGCGACATGCTGGCCTTCGGCGACGGCTCTATCGAAGGATCTCTCAACATCGGATCCTCACCGATGATGTCTGTCTGGGCTGGCTGGTTGCTCGACCCCGACACCCCCATCCTACTCGTGCCGGAATCAGACGGCGAGGTGGAGACCCTGGTGAAGCGCTTCCTCCGGACCGGCTACAAAGAATTTGCCGGCTATCTGGCAGGTGGCATAAGCGCCTGGATTCAAGCGGGTAAAAAAATCCAACAGCGCGGCTCGACCAGCGTGCACGAGCTGCAAAGCCTGATCGAAAAGCTGCCCGATGAAATTCAAATCGTCGATGTGCGAACCCCATCCGAGTGGGAAGCTGGTCACATCCCTGAGGCCGTGCACCTTTTCCTTCCCGAGATCGAGGAGAAAGCGGATCAGCTCGATCGCAGCAAACCGACTTTCACCTACTGTGCCAGCGGCTACCGTGCCAGCATCGCCGCCAGTCTTCTCCTGAAACTTGGCTTTGAAAACGTGCACAATGTGCCAGGCAGTTGGAAAGCCTGGAAAGCATCCGACCTCGAAGTCAGCGAAAATGGAAGTGCGACTTAGTGTCAACACACTAACATCCACCTGATATTGAGAGGAACATAGCCCCCACAATCTGAGGCCTCGGAAACATCATGCCTCAGAGGAATAAGATTCATCCTCAGAGGTAAAAATCATAGGCTGTGATATTCACCTCAGAGGCACTCATGATCCCGATGAGACAGGGTTCTTTTTAACGCCATTCATCCCTCCAGCAGGTCGATTTTGCGGTTTTCCCATGAGGGAAATACATCGTTTCTATGCCTCGCAAGGCGTTTTCCAAGGCAGTTGATCTTTGACCTATTTGACACATTCACGGGAGACCCGTTGGCATGGCATCTGCTTGGTCGTTGGAGAAAAATCGGGCCTTTCACCTATTTGTTCGCGAAGACCGATTTCTGCCATTTCCACCCATACACACACAGCACCATGTTTATACTCAATGATAATTTTGCCGCGGCCACGGCATCCAGTAGCCCGCCTTCTTCGGTGAGGCGATTCTACCGTGCGCGCAATATTTTGCCAACGGAGGTTCTCGACTGGAACTCGATGCCGGACATCCCAGCCGACGCACCTTACTGGGACGACATGGTGGCCAACAGTGCTCGCGCCGGGCTCAGCGCCGCCCGCCAGAGCCTGAAACCCGCCTGCTTTGTCTGGGGCGTGATGGCATTGATCGCTGTGCTCTATTACGCGGTTCCAGCCACTCAAAGTTTCTTCACCGCACTCGATGCCCTGCAGACACGCATGGGTCTGCTCTTTCCCTTCCTCGGCATGGGACTCGCCGTGGGACTTCTAGCCGAGGTGGTCAAGGTCCTGATGTCCAAGGAAAAACGATGGACCAAGGCCAACAGCGGCAACGCCCTGTTCAATCTCATGATGTTCGGAGTGCTCGGAGTGATCCAAAGCTTCTTTTACACCCTGCAAGGCAATCTCTTTGGCACCGGTAGCTCCTGGCAGGTGCTGGTCCCCAAGGTGCTGGTCGATCAGTTTGTCTGGACCGTGTTCTTCGCCAACCCATACCAAACAATTCTCTACCTCTGGAAAAACAAAGGTTTCTCCTTCGATCAAGTGAAGGTTCAGATGTCACCGTTCAGACAATTTTGGGGAACTCAGATTCTCCCTGTGCTGATCACCAACTGGGCATTCTGGATTCCCATGGTCTCCATCATCTACTGCTTCCCGGCTGAACTTCAGCTGCCACTCGCCATTCTCGCAGTCACCATCTGGGTGCTGCTCCTGTCTATCCTTACCGCTACCGAAGATGAAGAAGTCTGATCCCGCCTACCCACCGCTGCTTGCGGTTGGAACCTTTGTTGTCGATTACCAAAAAGTCGTCGACCACTATCCTGATGAACGCTCCGCCACCCGCGTCAGTCGCGAGATGGTCAGCAATGGCGGTGCTCCGCTCAACACCCTGATCAACCTGGCCAAGCTGCGGGTGCCCTTCCCGTTATTCGCCGCGGCGAAGGTGGGCAAGGATCTGGACGGCAAGTTCATTGTCGACTGCTGCACCGAGCATAAAATCGACACCTCCCAGCTGCAGCCCGTGGAAGGTGAAAGCACCGGTTACACCGATGTTTACACCGTGGAAAAAACCGGCAAGCACACCTGCTTTCACTTCTGCGGCATTGGAGAGACCTTCTCCCGCGCCGATGTAAAACTGCGTGCCGTGAAGCCGAAGATTCTCCTACTCGGCTCCCTTGGCGCACTTGGGAAAATGGATAATCACAACCCTGAATACGGTCGCTCCGGTGCCGCCCAGCTGCTGCGCGATGCTAAAAAACAAGGGATCACCACCGTGGTGGAAATCGCTCCCGTCGATCAACAAGCGAAACTCGACGACTTCACCGAAGCGCTGTCCCAAGCGGACTACCTGATCATCAACGACCGGGTGGCTGAGAGTATTTTGAATCAGGAACTGTATTCGGAAAACCAATTCGACGCCGACCTCGCCAAGGACGCCTGTGAGCAATTGCTGAAAACGGGCCTGCACAAAGCTGTTATCCTGCAGTGCGGCACTGCGGCGGTCTACTTGGACACCGAGGGGAATTTCTACCATCAAACTGGATACTTCCTCCCCTGGTCTCAACGCGTGGGATCGGCCGGGGTCGATCACGCTTTTGTCGCCGGCTTCCTCGAAGGACTGTATCTCGACAAAGCGGTGGAAACCTCACTGCAACAAGGTCTAGCGGTATCCACCACCTGTCGCAGAGACCTCACTCCGTCTGGCGGTCTAGCCCCCTTGGACGAGTGCATGGCATTCTGCGAGCAGCTCGATATCAAGGCGGCAAGTTAGCATTGAAGGCAGTAGTGATCACTGCTTGGCCGGAGGGATCGCCGAGCGCTATTCCAGGCGGGTCACTACCGTGTAGTAAGCACCGAGTTCGCCGGCATCGATGGTGAAATAGGGAGCCAGTTTGTAAGAGCCGGCTTTGAGCTCAGTCTCGAAGCTGACTTCCTCGACATCACCTTCTACCGCCTTGGTTTCCAGATCCTTACCGTCGATGCGCAGCGTGGCAGCCGTGGCTCCGATCGCTTTTCCTTGCTCTTCGCGGAAGGCACGGGAAGCACCCGGAACGGCCTTGCCAGCAGGCAGGGCGGCATTGATTGCGGCGCCCGACTCAGCGGGCCAACGGCGCAGGGAAATGCGGTATTTGCCATCTTCCACCACCTTGACGGCCCAGTGTCCCACGTGCTTCAGTTTGCCTTCCTTCGGCGGCTTCTGCCACTTGTTAGATCGGACTGATCCCTGATGCCAAGGAGGGTAGACTTTTTGAATCCAATCGTGTGCGGTGAGTGTCACCTTCGGGTGATCCGGATGACCGAGGTAGATCTCGGTGGTTTGGGAAAAGGTCGGTTTTAGCTCGGCCCACCACGCATCGTAGAAATCGCGCATGTCCTTGACCACCTCGGGGTGATCCTTGGCGATGTTCTTTTTCTGTCCCGGATCGGCATCGATATCGTAGAGTTCCTTGCCATTGATGAGGCGGTATTTTTCCGACATCACCGAGGAACCACGCCATTTGATCGGGTCGCGCACCCGCTGTGAATCGCTGATGACATAGCGGGCCGGCCAGGCGAAGTCTTTGCTCTTGGGGTCGAGCAGCTTGACGATGGAAAGCCCGTCGAACTTCACCTTTTCCGGCTTTTTCGAATCGGTCATTTCCAGCAAGGTGGGAACGATGTCCACCATGTGCGTGAGGGTATCCACCTCGCGCTCTTGGTCGAGCCCCCCCGCTGGCCAGTGGATGAAAAATGGCACCCGGTGGCCGCCATCGTAGGGGCTTCCTTTTTTGCCTTTCATCCCGGCATTGAAAACCTTGGCCCCGTAGGCCGTGCCGTTATCGGTGGTGAAAATAAAGATGGTGTTCTTTTCAATCCCCAATGACTTCAGCAGCTCGCGTGTCTTGGCCACGTTGTCATCGACGTTGGTGATCATGCCGTAGAAGGCGGCGATACCGTCTTTCTGGTCGGAATACATGTCCAAGTATTCCTGCGGACAGTGCAGCGGCCCATGCGGTGCGTTAGTGGAGATATATGCGAAGAATGGTTTCTTTTCCTCCGCGCACTGACGAATAAAGGAGTTCGCCCGCGCGAAAAACACATCGGTGCAGAAGCCCTTGGCGGGGACAATCTCGCCATTGTGGAAATACGAGCCGTCGAAGTAGGCATTGTTCCAGACATCAGGAGTCTGCCCCACGCCGCCGCCACCGTGACGAAACACCTCGGTGAAGCCGCGGTCTTCCGGGCGGTATGGGTAGTTATCGCCCAAGTGCCATTTGCCAAACATGCCAGTCTGGTAGCCGTTGTCCTTGAACATCTGGCCGAGAGTGACTTCGTTCTCACGCAGCATCGACCGCCCCATAATGGTATGCCAGACCCCGGTGCGATTGGTCCAATGGCCGGTCAGCAGGGAACAACGCGTTGGTGAACAGGTGGGGCCCACATGGTAGTCGCTCAGCCCGGTGGACTCCTTCGCCAGCTTATCGATGTTAGGCGTTTTGACCACGGGGTTTCCGGTGTATCCGAGATCGCCGTAGCCTTGATCATCGGTGATCACCATGACCACATTGGGAGCTGCCGCACGGAGCAGGCCGGTGGCGACGAAAAGAAGTGAGAGCGTTTTGATCATGATAGGAGTTGGTAAGTTAAGTCATGGCCCAAAAAGAGCATTTCTTAGACTTAGCATCGGTCGTATCACCGAGTAAATCCCCAAATCCGCTGATCAGGTCATGCCAGCTGGCGAGGGGCTCTTCCGTCAGCAGACAACGGTTGCGTTGATCGGAAAATTATGGAAACTCATGTCTGACCCACATCGTCCATCTCATGAAATATCTATCCAACATCCTCGCATCCGCCGCGCTCGCCATCGGAGCTTCTCTTTTCAGCTCCTGCAACACACCCACCAGCGGATCTCCCGGCAGTGCTTTCACCTTCGATCCTCCCGTCACCCAGCCGACCAATCGCTCCGCTGTGAAAGTGGCGATCAGCACCTCGGCGCAGAAGCTATACATCGTCGAGGGCGACAAGGTCCTTCTGGCCAGCCCAGTGGCTGTGGGCAAGTCCGCGACTCCTACCCCCAAGGGCACTCACCGGATCACAGCAAAAACCAAATATCGCCGACGTCAGGGACAGCCTGGACGTGGCTACCCGATGACCTATTGGATGTCCTTCTACAGCCCGGCCTACGGCATGCACTGGGGCTTCGTGAAGCCTTACCCCTGCACCGCTGGCTGTGTGCGTATGCCATTGAACACCGCACGCAAAGCTTTCGATCTGGTCAAGGTCGGCACCCGCGTCAACGTCGCGACCACCCAGCCCTGGGATAGCACCGTGGGAGCCAAGCTGCCACGACTCGACGACTCCCCTCTGCCGAACCCACCGTCATCTTACATGCTGAGCAACAAGGTGTTCGAAGACTCCGAGCAGGGTAAAATGTGGAACTTCTAAGTCCCCACTAGCACATTTCCAATCAAGGCGGGCTGCTTGGCCCGCCTTTTTTGCGCCCTAGCGGAACTACTTCTATTTTCGTTCAGTTAGAAAAATATTCACCACCAGAACCGTGCCTCCAATCGCCGCTGTGAGGAAGAGTAGGATCGCTAGCCCCGGATAACCTAACAGGGTGAAACTGGTCTCGATATTCATCAACATTGCAGCACCTATAATCATGGCGGCGATGATCAACCCGGTGGTGATCCGGTTGGCCACCTGATAGAGGCCTTTGAGCAGTAAGGGCTCATCAATGGCATCGATCTTAAGCTCCATCTGATTAGTGGAAATGCGCTCGATCAGAGTGTTAAGTCGTTCCGGCGTCTTACTCACCAGCTCCTTGATTTCGATTATGAAAGGCACCAAGCTACCCGCCGTCAGTTCTTCACGCATGCGCTTGCGGGCAATGGTGGTGGTGTAGTCACGGATGGTATCGTTGGGTGTAAAATGCCGATCCAGAATATTCCCCACGCCATCCAAGTTGAGCAACATTTTCCCTAACATGAACATCACGTCGGGAATACGCAGACCGTTTTTGCCACAGGCTTGGGTGATCTCCATGACCAGCTGGCCGACGTAGATATCACCCACGTCCAGCCCCTGGTAGTTTTCCACGATCTCAGTGATCGCCTCGCGGCAGCCTTGCAGATCAAAGTGCTCACGCGGGGTGCCAATTTTCATCGTGATGCTGGCGGCATCCGAGCTTCGGCCTTCGGAAATAGCGGCCAAGAGCTGTAGCAGCTGATCTTTGATCCTATCTGGAACCGCACCAGTCATGCCGAGATCGATGAGCGCGATCTTGCCCTCCTTGGTCAGCAGAAGGTTCCCCGGGTGCGGGTCGGCGTGGAAGAAGCCATCTAACAAAATTTGCTGAAGATATGCGGAAAACAACTCCTCTGCTAGAGCTTTTCCATCCAGGTCGATAAGGGCAATTTTTGGTATGTCCGTGATCTTGGTGCCATCGATGTAGTCCATCACCAACACCTTGCCGGTGCAAAAATCCGGATGAGGTTTCGGCACCGTCAGCTGCTCGAATTTCTTCAGATTGTTGCGCAGTCGCTCGAGATTCGCCGCTTCCTGCTGATAATTCAGCTCGGCGAGAATCGATTTACGGAATTGCTCCACCATCCGGGTCGGTTCGGTTTGCTTGCCGACCTCAGTGTGTTTTTCCAGAAACTCGGCGATGCTGGCGATGACCTCGGTTTCGCGCATGATTTGCTCCCGAATGTTCGGTCGCTGCACCTTCACGGCCACGCGGGTGTCCGAGCTCCGGAGCGTGGCGAGGTGTACCTGACCGAGCGAGGCGGTGGCCACCGGCGTTTCATCAAATTCATCGAACAACTTGGAGATGCGAACGCCGACTTCTGTCTCGATAGTCTCCTTTACCGTCTCGAAGGCAAACGGCTCGACATCGTCCTGCAATTTCTCCAAGGCCGACAACCAGCTTGGCGGCAGCAGGTCCCCACGGTTGGAGAGAATCTGTCCAAGCTTGATGAAGGTGGGCCCGAGCGACTCGAGGTCCTTGGCAAACTCGACGGCATCCTCACTCGGCTCCACCTGCTCGTCCAGCTGGAACTCGGAGGCAAAATGTTGGTGATCGAGTTCGTCACTACGACCGTATTTTAAAACGAGCCGAGCGACATCTTTGTAAGTAGCGAGTTTTTTCATTTCTAGTGTCATAGTTTTGTAGGGTTGTGGGTCAGCATTATTGGATAGGCGCGAGCAGTCTCGAGACACGCACGGAGAATCGGTAAAAAAGGTTTCTATCTAGCAGTTGTCCCTCGGGAGCGAGCTGGCTGTTCGCCATGTCTTCGGTGAGCATGGCTTCGGTCTTGCGGGCGAAGTCTTTGGAGAAAAATCCGACCATGACTTCGAAGTTCAGTCGGAACGATCGGTTGTCCAGATTGGCACTGCCGTAGGCGCAGAAGTGATCGTCCACCAGCATCACCTTCTGGTGCAAGAAGCCCTCCTGATAGCGGTAGATTTCAATGCCAAGTTGATGCAGCTCGGCGAAGTATGACTGCATGGATAAATTGACCAGGGTGCTGTCGCTGTTCTCCGGAATGATCAGCTTCACCTCGACTCCGCGGAGCGCAGCCAACTGCAGGGCGTGAATGAAGGATTCATCAGGCACAAAGTAGGGCGTCGATAACCAAATCCGCTTCTCGGCGGCATTGATGGCCGCTTGATAGAACAGATTGCAAGTTTGCACATCATCCGATGGCCCCGAGGGCACGCAGATGGCACTTACTCCCTGGGGATCAATCTTCGGGGATGTCTCATTGACGATGGCCTTGTCGACCGGATTCCAGTCCAAGGTTTCCAGCCATTCCCCCGTCGCCCAGTGCCAGTCTTCGACGAAAGGAATCTGAAGGTAGGTGACCACCGGGCCACTCACTTTGACATGACTATCACGCCAAGGCGTCAGCTCTGGGTGTAATCCGAGATATTCATCGCCAACATTCAAACCTCCCACAAATCCCACGGCGCCATCGACAATGACAATTTTCCGATGATTGCGGAAGTTCAGCTGCAGGCCATTTGCCGGGCCGACCAGATCAAGAAAGGACGACACCCGAACGCCGGCCGACCGGAGGGGGGCGAGATAATCTTCGCCGATATCGATGCAGCCGTAATCATCATAAAGCAGATAGACGGCGACGCCTTGGCGGGCTTTTTCAATCAGGAGATCCCTGAAACGCTGACCGGTATCGTCATCACGAATGATGTAAAATTGCACCAGCGCATAGCTCTCTGCTTCGAGGATCGATTCGAAAATACTATCGTAAGTATTGCGGCCATCCACCAGCAGCTCGACCTTGTTAGAATGAGTGATGGGTAAAAGCGACAAGCTCCGCAGTGAGTTCGCCAGCGGGCTCTGGTCCTGCAACTCCACGGCCGAGACGCCTTCTTCACGCATCAATCGCTGCGCCAGAGGCCTCAATTTCTCACGATGACTGCGACGTTCCTCGATGTAATTATCAAAATCATTGGATCCGAACACCCAATAAGCAGGCACGGCCACCACCGGTAGGGTGTTCAATGAAACCACCCAGGCAATGGCGCCTTGGGAGGTGCGGGTGTTCATCACCGCATCAAACGAGCTCACCACACCGAGGATGTGCATGGTGATCAGTAAGTAGCGTTTGAGTTTTACACGATGCCGCTTTCTGAACTCAAGCATGCCCTTGAGTCCATTCTTCAGCTTTTCGTATCGGTCTGAGAGTTGCATCATGAAAAATGGGGAAGGCGACTGATCTCAGTCAACCTTCCCCATGGGGTTAGAGTGCTGTTTGCAATGCTCTGAGCTGGGTGTTAGGCGGTTTTGTTTTTCAGAATCAACCACAGGGCGTGGATCATACCAGGAACACCACCGAGCATGGTTAGAAGGATATTGAGCCAGAAATGTGGCCCCAGTCCCACTTGGAGGAATGCCGCTACGGGCGGCAGGAAGATGGCGAGAATGATTTTGATAATCTGCATATTCTTGCTGGCTCCTGGTTATTCATTTTCGTCCGGCTTCTCGTCGGGCATGGTCACATCCACGTCCGGGACGGTGACTTCGACTTTCTTCTTGTTCACATCGACTTCAGGAGCATCCACGTCGTATTTAGGAAGGTTACCTTTTTCAGTATCCACATCCACCTCGACGTCGGGCAGTTTACCTTCCTCTGTCTTTTCAACCTTGCAGCTGCAGAGAAAAGCACCGGAGGCGATGATGGCGGGCAGTAATGTGAGTGTATTTTTCATAACAATCTATCAGTTGCAGACTGCGTGCCATGGCGGTGCTTTGCATCATAAGTTACACCCTTACCCCTTCATTTAACTGAAGTTGCAGACTAACAACTTAATCATTCCAGCATCATCGAACACCTTCCATAGCGCAAAAAACCGTGCAAAATGCAATTCCTCCCGTGGCATCCGTGCAATGTGCCGTTGATCAACGAAGTGCAGTTCGCCACATGTTTGCCAACGCAACGAAAGACGTATTCATTTGGCATCATGCACGATGGACCTTAGACTAAGCTTTCCCTATGAAAGCCCTCACCACCGTTCTTACGGCCTTTTTAGAAAACCAAACCAGCCGCAGGAACTTAATGGCTCTGTTCCGATTGCTGTTTGTCCTCTTGGTCATCGTGACCATTTTCAGCGTGCTCTTCCACGAGATCATGGAACTGGAAGGCCAGCACCACAGCTGGGTCACCGGTTTTTATTGGACACTCACCGTGATGTCGACACTCGGCTTTGGAGATATCACATTCCAGTCCGACCTTGGTCGCGGGTTTTCTATCGTGGTGCTGGTCACCGGTGTGGTCTACCTACTGGTGCTGCTCCCCTTCACCTTCATCGAGTTCTTTTACGCCCCATGGATGAAGGCTCAGGAGGCGACCCATGCGCCCCGCGAGTTACCTGCTTCCATGAAACGGCATGTGATCCTCACCCTGCATGGCCCAATCACCAAACTGCTGGTGAAGATGTTGAAAAAACAACAACACCCCTACGCCATTCTAGTCCCCACCTTGGCCGAGGCTCTGGATTTACATGCCAAAAATGTGCCGGTAGTGCTCGGAGATTACAGCGATCCTGATACCTACCGGAAACTACGGGTCGATCAAGCGGCCATGGTGGTCACCACGCGCTCGGACATCATCAACACCAACGTCACCTTCTCCGTCCGTGAGATTTCGGAAAACGTGCCCGTCATCGCATCGGCTCGCTCGAATGCCGCCCGAGATGCCCTTGAGCTATCTGGCGTCACACACATCTTGAATCTTGAAAAAATGATGGGCCAGGCTCTGTCACGCCGAGTGATCGGGGGCGATTCCAAAGCTCACGTGATCGGGATGATGGACGAGCTGGTGATCGCCGAGTCCGCCGCCTCCGGCACCGACCTGGTGGGCAAAACCATTGCCGAAAGCGAACTCAAACCACTCACCGGTGTGACTCTGGTGGGGCTTTGGGACCATGGCAAGCTAGAGCCGGTGGCCCCGGACACACCGATCCGTGAATCGTCTATTTTCATCCTCGGAGGCACTCGCGAGCAGATCGAACAATACAACCACCACATTGGCCAACAGAGCAGTAAGAAAAGCAACGTGGTCATCATCGGCGGAGGCCGAGTAGGCCGCGCCACCGCCCGTGCCCTGAATGAACAGGAAGTAGAGTGGAAGATGATCGAAAAAATCGCCGACCGCGTGCAGTTCCCTGACCGCACAGTGATCGGTGACGGCTCGGAGTTCGATCTGTTAGTCCTAGCAGGTCTACACGAAGCATCCTCAGTGATCATCACCACCCATGACGACGACACCAATCTGTTTCTTACCATTTTCTACCGTCGTCTGCGTAAGAACCTACAGATCATCAGTCGCTGCACTCAGGAAGAGAACGTGCCGCGCTTGCATCGCGCCGGAGCAGATGTGGTTCTCTCGTATGCCACGATGAGTGCAAATACCATCTTGAATCACCTGCGAGGAAGTGAAAATCTGCTTCTCGCCGAGGGTGTTAGCATCTTTACCACCAAGACACCCCAATGTCTGGACGGTGTGACCTTGGCCGAATCTCAAGTGCGCTCGCGCACCGGCTGCTCGATCATCGCCTGCGAGCTGGACGGCAAGCGCAGAGTCAACCCTGATCCAGACACAGTGCTCAGCGCGGGCCTGCCTCTGATCATGATTGGCTCGTTAGAGGCCGAGGATAAATTCTTCGAAATCTACGCGCATAAAAAATAACCAACGCTCATTACCAAAACCACCCCCTCAATATCCACCCATGAAACGCCCTGCCATCATCGCCCTCGCAGCACTGGCCTGCCTCGCCGGCCCCCTCCAGTCCGAAACCAAGAAACCAAACGTCCTGTTCATTGCGGTGGACGACCTCAACGACTGGGCTGGCTACCGCGGGCACAGCGAGGTGCTGACACCTAACATGGATCGCCTGGCCAAGCGCGGCACCTGGTTTTCCCGGGCCTACTGCCAATACCCGGTCTGCGGACCATCGCGTGCCAGTGTGATGACGAGTTTGTATTTCCACCAACTGGAGTCGCCCAAGCTCCAAGTCAAAGACAACTACGTGAAGGAGAAGGTGGAGTCGATGGGTTCCGCCATGCTGCACGATTATCTTAAAGAACACGGCGGCTACAAAACTATGGCCGTGGGAAAAATCCTCCACCGTCACCTGCCGCTCCAAGGCCTCAACATGTCTGGCGGCCGCGGCAGCTGGGACCATAACAAGGACGAGAACGGCAAGGACATCGAATCGAATTGGAACAGCAAAAAGACCCTCACCGATTGGGCCGCCTACAATGGCAAGGAAAGCGACATGAGCGATAGCAAAGCCGCCGCCTGGGCCGTGGAACGCTTGAGCAAGAAACACAGCAAGCCGTTCATGCTCATGGTCGGCTTCCTGCGCCCGCACACCCCATGGCACGTGCCCCAAAAGTATTTCGACATGTATTACCCGGAGAAGATCTCCCTGCCCGCCTACCGCAAAGACGACCTCGATGACGTGCCAGCCGCCGGCCGCGCCACCATCAACGATGGCTACCCGCGCACCGAGTGGGCGAAGGAGGAAAACCAGTGGCGCAAGATCATCCAAAGCTATTACGCCAGCATCACCTTCGCGGACTCGAAAGTCGGCGAGGTGTTAGACGCCTTGGAAGCCAGCCCCTACGCCGACAACACCATCGTGATTCTCTGGTCCGACCACGGCTATCACATGGGCGAGAAGAACACTTTCCAGAAACACACCCTCTGGGAGCGCTCCGCCTCCGCGCCCCTGATCATCAGCCTCCCCAAAAGCATGCAGGGCGAGAAATACCGAGGCCGCACCGACCGCGTGGTCAGCCTGCTCGATATCTACCCGACCCTAGTCGACCTCTGCGGTCTACCCGCCAACGACAAGGTCGTAGGTCGGAGCCTAAAACCCCTGCTAATCAATCGAGAGGCCGAATGGGGTCACCCGGCACTCACCTATCGGAAAGACGGCAGCGTCGGCGTCCGCGACGAACGTTACCGATACATTGAATACAGCGATGGCTCCACCGAACTTTACGATCATAAAAACGACCCGAACGAATGGAAAAACCTCGCCGAGAACCCTGAATACTCCGCGGTAATGAAATCCATGCGTCAGAAGCTCATGAAATACCAAGTGAAATAACCTCCTCCCCCTACCCCCAACCGATGAAAAAACTCCGCCTCACTCTCTGCGCCCTGGTGCTGGGCATCTTGCCTGCCCACTCGGCGGCACGACCCAACATTCTGTTTATCTTCTCTGACGACCACGCCTGGCAGGCCGTCAGTGCCTATAACAAAGGCCTGATTGAAACACCGAACATCGACCGCATCGGCGAAGAGGGTATCCGCTTTGATCGCTGCTTGGTCGCCAACCCACTTTGCGGACCCAGCCGTGCCACCGTCCTCACCGGCACCCACAGTCACATCAATGGCTTCTGGAGCAACACCCGCTGCACCTTCGATGGTAGCCAACCCACTTTCCCCAAGATGCTGCACCAGTCCGGCTATGAGACTGCGATCATCGGCAAGTGGCATCTGGGCAGTGAACCCACCGGCTTTGACACCTGGGAAATCCTCCCCGGTCAAGGCGACTACTACAATCCCACCATGATCCTCAACGGTCAGGAAACCCGACTCGAGGGATACGTCACCGATATCATCACCGATCGCTCGCTGGCCTGGCTGAAGCAGCGGGATCCCTCCAAACCCTTCCTGCTGATGTGCCACCAAAAGGCACCTCACCGCAATTGGCAACCGAACACCAGCAAGCTGAATTTTGACAAGGGCAAAGAATACCCGGAACCCTCGAACCTCTTTGACGATTACGCCAACCGTGGGCCCGGCGCGGCCGAGCAGAACATGACCATCGAGGAAACCATGCACCGCAACGACGTCAAACTAACCACTCCGGCGCGACTCAACCAAAAACAACGCGCGGCATGGGATGCCTATTACCAACCGCGCAACGAAGCCTTCGCCAAAGCAAATCTCAGCGGCAAGGACTTGGTCCGCTGGAAATACCAACGTTATATGCACGACTACCTCGCTTGCGTCTCCTCTGTGGACGACGGAGTAGGAAGACTGCTAGACTACCTGAAAGAGGCCGGACTCGAAGAGAACACCATCGTCATCTACGCCTCCGATCAAGGTTTCTTCCTCGGCGAACACGGCTGGTTTGACAAACGCTGGATCTACGAAGAATCGGCACGCACCCCCTTCCTCATGCGCTGGCCGGCGAAAATAAAACCCGGCACGGTGAGCAAGGCACTGGTCTCCAACTTGGACTTCGCGCAGACTATTCTCTCCGCGGCCAGCCTGCCCCACGTAAGTCGTATGCAGGGGCGCAGCCTGCTCCCTTTGTTCGATGGCAGCACGCCCGAGCACTGGCGCAAAAGCTTCTATTTCCATTACTACGACCAGCCGTCGCTGCACAAAGTCCCCCGCCACTACGGCATCATCACCGATCGCTACAAACTCTTCCACAGCTACAAACCCAAGGACTACTGGGAAATGTATGATCTCAAAAAGGATCCCAAGGAAATGAACAGCGTCTACAACGATCCGGAGTATGCTCCAGTGCGCAAAGAGCTCGAACAAGAACTCGCCAAACGCCGCAAGGAACTGCAAGTGCCGAACAAAGACCCGCGCCCTAACAAGGTGAAGAAGAAAAAGTAAGTCTCGCAAACATCCTTGGGACATCTTGCTTCATTGAGCGCGATGCCCTCAAGTCCCGAGTCGGGCGCTAGGAAGGCATCCCTATAAAAAATCCCCGACCACCTACGTGATCGGGCATGGGGAAAACCGGCTGTCGGATTACTTGCGACGACGCAGGATCAAAGCAAGCCCACCGAGGCCAAGAAGTGCTGTGGTGGACGGTTCAGGAACCACCCCCACTTCGAGATAGTCAAACTGCGCATTCCCGTTGGGGTTCGAGTTGTGTGACTTTAGCACCAAACCGACCCGAGAATTGGCAAAACTGCCTTCTCGGTCTTCTGCCAGATCAGTCAACTGCGTCCATTCATCACCCCCATCCTCCTTGAAAAAGAAATTATAGGTATCGGTCGCTCCACCTTCGGTAATCTCGACGCGCAGGAAGATATTGGTATCGGAGGTGTCGATCGCGCCATTGACGCCACCACCCACCGAGAAAGCGGCATGCTGGACCGTCCAGTTATTCCAATCATTGAGAAGCAACGCAAAAGTGTCGTTAGGGCCACCTGGGTTGTATCCGTCGGTGTCATTCCCAAAGGTGATCCCCGCCTGGTCGTAGCCGGCAGCACCACCCGTGTGGTTATTCATGTTGATCTGAGTCTCCACATACCAAGTCTCGCCAGCCACGACCGAAGGGGCTGATACCCAAGCGATGGGAGCATTTTCACGGTTGTCCCACAGATTGGCGCCATTGGCGGTGAGGTCAAGTTGGTCGTTGGCGGTATCCAGGGTAATTGTTCCGCTGTTAGCTCCAGTCGTGCTCGGCGTATCCACAGTCAAACCTGTGATATCTCCGATACTGTCTTCGGTGAAATCACTGTAAAAAGTGATCGCAGCATGGGTGGAACTTGCTCCGACAATAGCGAGAGGGAGGAGGGTGCAGATGAGAGGTTTCATAGAGATGATTGATTGGGGTGTTGAGACGAACACCCTCAACGGCATTCATGCAAATCATGATACCGACTTCTCCGCATCTGAACAAGATGGCATAATCCACATCTTGATGGCAAATTTCCACATCGCTGACGGAAAAAGCAGCAGCTCGTGCCACCTCATGAGTCAGTCTCGGAAAGCCTGGGTTTTTAACCGCTAATCGTCGGTAACCACGTCCTGCCAGAGGTCGCACACATAGACCTCGCCAGGATGAAAAAAAATGACCCCCGCCGGAGATCTCGGCGAGGGTGATGGAGAGTATTCCAGCCAGTTGCGCTTACTTCTTCTTGCCGCGTCTCTTCTGGACCAAGCCTGATTGATACTCGGCGAGCTGCTGCTTCATCTGCTGCACCACTTCCGGATGCTGGCGGATGATGTTCTGGGTCTGATTCGGGTCGGCCTCGAGATCATAGAGCTGGGCGGCGGGTGTGCCTTTTTTAAACCTTCCGTTTTCGATGTCGCTATTCGGGGTATTCACCAGCTTGGTGACCGCAGGGCCGCCCCAGGCATGCTGACCGGGTTTCGAGCCGGTGAAGCCGCCATCACCCTTGGCGGGAATATACATCCACTTGCCTTTGCGCAGGGCGGTGTGGCTGGGCTTGCGGCAAGTGACGATCATGTCGCCACGCAATGTCTGTTCCGGGTCTCCTACGAAGGCGGGCAGCATGTTGATGCTGTCGTTTTGCTCTTCGGCGCTGAGGGTTTGCCCGGTGAGCGCGGCAAAGGTGGCTTTCAGATCGACGCTGTTCATCAGCTGACCCGACACGCTACCGGCTTCGATTTTCCCGGGCCACCAAGCAATGAATGGCACACGGTGTCCACCTTCCCAGATGCCGAACTTGGATCCTAACAAATCGCCATTGATCTTATGCCCCTTGTCCGCCGCAACGCGTCCACCGAGGTTGAACATGCCGCCGTTGTCACTGGTGAAGATCACTAGGGTGTTCTCGGCGACACCAGCAGCTTCGAGACTTTTCATGATCTCGCTGACAATCCAGTCCAGCTCATGCACGAAGTCTCCGTATACGCCGGCCTCACTGCTGTTCTGGAATCGTTTCGCCGGAGTGAAGGGGTGATGCACATTGGTGGTGGCGAAGTACATGAAGAAGGGGTTCTCGCCGCGTGACTTGATCCACTCGGTCGCTTTCTCGGTGAGTTTGGTGCCGACCTCGAAGTCGTTGAACTGCTTGTGGGCCTCGACAGCGCCGCTGAACATATTTGGCGTGCGTTGTGCCGCCTCCTCGGGGATCGGGGTGATGGGAGTGACGTTCTTGGCTTTCCGACCGACATAGACCAGAGGGTCGTTAGGGTCTCCGCCGACCACTTGATCGTTCTCCACAAACACATACGGAGGTGCGCTGTTCACCACCGGCATGCCGAAGTAGTAATCAAATCCAAGGTCCTGGGGCCCCGGACGCAGCGGCACTTGCCAATTGTTTTTACCTTTGCCAAACCCCAGATGCCACTTGCCAAAGGCCGCCGTGTCATAGCCTTTCTGTTTAAACACATCCGCGATGGTTTGCTGCTCGGTATCGATGAGCAAGGGCGACTCGATGGGTGCCGGTCCCCAGATCCCCTTACCTCCGTGAGCGCGTGATGGATACTGACCCGTTAGAAGTCCGTAACGTGACGGCGTGCAGACGGCGGAGGCCGAGTGGGCATCGGTGAAGCGTTTTCCCTCAGCCGCCAGTTTGTCAATGTGCGGCGTCTTCAACTTGGTGGCACCGTAGCAACCGAGGTCGCCATAACCCAAGTCATCGGCGAAGATCAGGACCACATTCGGCTGCTTGGCGGTTAGGCTTCCTGCCGCTAAAAGCGTCAGAAGCGAGGTGAGGTAACGGGTCGTTTTTTTCATGATGCTTAGTTTGCTTTTTGCTTTCGTTTTTTGGGAGCCGGCGCTTTGAATTTCCAATCCTGTGACAGCGTGCGACGCTTCGCTCCGAAGGTTCGAGCGTTGGTGCCAAAGTGATTGTGATCGCCGATGTCGGTCTGGGCCCACTTGGCCAGAGTCATCAACTCCGCCACGACTTCCGGGTGCTGCGCCGCGAGATCCGTGGTTTCGGAGAGGTCCGTCTCCAGGTTATAGAGCTGGGCCGAGGTGAGACGTTTTGAATCTGCCGGGTTCACGTGTCCCCGCCATTTCGTCGCGATGCTGCCTAGGACGGGCTCGGTGTGTGGCAGCATGAGTTTCCACTTTCCGGAGCGGACGCCGCGTAGGCAATCGTGCTGGTAGTAATAGTAGGGGCGCTTCAGGCTGTCTTGTTGGCCGTGCATGATGGCGCTGATATCTACGCCATCGATCACGCGATCCGCCGGCACTTCCGCGCCAGCTAATCGGGCGAAGGTGGGAAACAGATCGATGGTGGCGGTGATGGCATCGGTGATCGTTTCGGCCGGGACTTTTCCGGGGGCGCGGATGATGCATGGCACGCGCATCCCCCCTTCCCAACAAGTGGTCTTGCCGCTGCGCAGTGGCTGGGCATGTCCCCCGTGAGCTTTGCGGACCAACCACGGGCCGTTGTCGCTGGTGAAGATGACGTAAGTATTTTCATCGAGACCGAGCTGTTTCACCTTATCTAACAATCGGCCAACATGGTAATCCAACTCTTCGATGACATCGCCATACAGTCCGCCCTGGGACTTGCCTTTGAATTTCTCAGAAGCGGCCAGCTTCGTGTGCGGCATGCTGTGCGCGAGATAGACAAAAAATGGGGCGGCGTGATGTTCCTCGATGAATGCCAAGGCCTCGTCCGTGTAACGCGCGGTCAGTGTCGACATGTCCGCCTTTTTTTCAACCACCCGAGTGCCGCGCAGCAGGTTGACGCTGCGATCATTGCTGGAGGGGGTTCCGAAGAAGGTATCGAAACCTTGATACTTCGGCAGCAATGACTCCTTGTAGCCCACTTGCCGATGCCCGGCGAGATCCCACTTGCCAAAGGCTGCCGTGCGATACCCCTGTTTCTTAAGCACCTCGGCGATGGTGATTTCCTTGCTGTGTAACTCCGGGTGCTCCGAATCAGGGTCGGCCTGCCGGGCAAAACGGATTGGATAGCTTCCCGTCATCAATGCTCCACGCGACGGACCGCACACCGTCTGGGCGTAGAAACTGGTGAACCGCATTCCCTCCTTGGCCATCTGATCGATCCTCGGAGTTTTGATATCCGGCGATCCATAACAGCCAAGATCCTGGTAGCCTTGGTCATCGGTGAAGATGAGGATGAAGTTGGGCGACTTCGCTTGGGCTGCAGCGCTGCATGTCAGCAAAGTCAGGCCAAACATCCATAACCTGAGACGCTTGTTCATTGTTATCATCGTTGAATGATTACCACACATAGGACTTTCTTATTTCGCTTTTCTCTTACGGGCAGGTGCGCCCTTGAACTCACTTTTGCCCCGGCCTTTTTCGTCATCCGACAGCTTCTCCCAATCCTGTGCCTGATTGCTCAAGATCGGCACCTCAGGAAAGAGGGTTCCGGTTGGGCGCTGTTCGGATCCGCGCTCGCCAAACTCACCGAGCTTTTCGCGTGTTTTCTCGGCCAGCTTAATCATCGCTGCCACACGTTCCGGATGTTGCGCCGCCACGTCTTGGGATTCGGCGGCATCTTGCTTCAGGTTGTAGAGCTTGGGGGTCTGGATCGGTTTCTGCTTTCGCTGAGCCCACCATGGGATCTGACGAGTCTCACGCGGCAGGTGAATTTTCCAATCACCCACGCGGACCGCCTGCAGGTTCTCGCAGTTGTAGTAGAAAAATGGTGCTTCATGCTTGCGGGTAATAGACCCTCCATCGAACAGTGGTGTTAGACTGACACCATCGTATTTCCGATCGCTCGGCATCGGGGCTTTGATCATTTCGCTAAGAGTAGGAAACAGATCCATGGCCACGACCGGCACGGTGGACTCCGCAGGCTGAATCTGCCCTTTCCAGTAAAGGATAAATGGCACCCGGTGGCCGCCCTCCAGCGAAACATACTTGGTGCCGCGGTAGGGTTTGGAATACTTGGGTGAGGTCGGTCCGTTGTCGGAGGTGAAGATGACCATGGTGTTCTCGAGGATGCCATTTTTCTCCAGAGCTTTGAGGATTTCACCGATCCCCCAGTCCGCCTCCTGAATGATGTCACCACGCATGCCGTCCTTGGAGCTGCCTCGGAATTTCGGACCTGCTTTGTAGGGCGTGTGCGGGTAGTTGTGGGCGAAGTAGATGAAGAACGGCTTGTCCTTGAAATCCTCAATATGCTTCACCATGCGCCGGGTGTAGAGCTCCGTGATCTTGTCCAAGGGGGTGTTTTTGTAGATCACCTTTTTCTCATCGAGGAACTCGGTGTTGTGCCCCATGTTGTCAGGCGCGCCGTAGTAGTGATCGAATCCCTGATGGTAATAGGAAAACTTTTCCTCTTTACCGAGGTGCCACTTGCCCACCATGGCCGTGACGTATCCTTGTTTTTTAAACTGCTCGGCAAGGGTGATTTCGTCAGGATTCAATCCGAGAAACCAATGGGCCTCCCTCTTCTGATTAATCCCCATGTAGAGACCACTCCGCTGAGGGTAGGCACCTGTGAGAAAGGCGGCACGCGATGGCGAACAAATCGAGGCCCCGGTGTGGAAATCGGTGAACTTGAGCCCCTCGGCAGCCATGCGGTCAATGTTCGGTGTCTTGACCTTCTTCGCCCCGTAACAGCTGACATCGCTGTAGCCCATGTCGTCCATCAGAATGAAGATAACGTTCGGTTGGTTCGCAGCCTTGTCAGCTTCCGCCTGCACAGCCGAAGCAAAGCCAGCCAGCATGCAGGTGATACTTATTGTTAGGAATATTTTCATCTTGATGATCGTTGGGGAATCGCAGCGAGTCCGAACTAGATACCGTTGCTTGAATCGATTTATATCATTTTAAAAAAGGTCAGAGTCACAAAAAGACCTACCAGGTCGAGGTAGGTCTTTGGGTAAAATTGGCGGAAGGAAATGGCATTTCGGACTACCTGCGCCGACGTAGAATGAGAGCAAGACCACCGAGACCGAGAAGCGCGGTGGACGAGGGTTCGGGAACTAACGTTCCATTCAAAACAACATCATCAAACGCAGTGCCAGATCCACCATTCCCATTCGAAAGGCGGTCGTCGACATAGATTCGGAACTCAATGTTGGACACGCTGTCAAACGCGGCTGCCGAAAGATCCACGTTTTGCGCAGCGTCCGTAACGGTGATACCACCAGAGGCTAGGGTAGAGGCAAAGCTATCCAGTGACGATCTCACTTCATAATCCAATGCTCTCCGATTGGTGCCCATGACATTGAAGCTTAAGTTTTCCAAGTTCAACGTTCCGGCATCGGTGGATACGGTAAATGAGATAAATTGGTTAGCAGCAATTGCCCCAGCCATGTTGTCTTCGGTCCCTGTGTCCAAGCCCCCAGTTTCATACAACACGGCAGCGCCGATGAAGTCCGCATTGTTCTCATTGGGCAGTTGGAAAAATTCGACCAGTGATGAGCCCGTGTCAGTTTGAGTATCAAGGAAGCCGTTATAAGACGCACCGCCAAAATTCGTTGCCGATACTCCAGCCAAGGTAGTAGCCGCATAGTCGATGCCATCCTCCCCCCCAGTGTCTAACCCATCGTTGACGGTATCGAAAAAATCTCCGTCGGGAGTGCCTCCGACTCCGTCCAGTCGATCAAAGTTGTATTCTACCAAAACTGCTGCTTGAGAAGAGAGAGCCGCGGAGCAAAGGATGCTGCCGATGAATGATAGTGTGAGTTTCATATGCTTACTGGGGTTGTTCCACCACTGAAAGACGAATGCATTTTCATGAAATGGATGAATAGGATAAAACGCAAACCGACTCAGCGCAATAGACGGGCTCCACCAACACATGCGTGAAATACACCTACTCAATAGGCTAGCCCCTTGATCTTTGATCCCAGTTCCGATCACTGCCGCGAGCTCTGTGCAGACGTCACCGGCCAAGTCATCGCTTCAACATAGTATTTCTCAGTCCTTGTCTTGAGCTCGAGGAAGACCGTGGGGGCGTTGGTCAGAACCAACAACCTGCAGGCCTCCGATTTCCTGACGCATCGCATCCGCAGCTTTACTTAATTCATCGGCGACCTCCGGACGCGCGTCGAAAATGTTCAATTTTTCTGCCACATCGGTTCGGAGATTGATCAGTAGAGTCTTTTTGAGCGTAGTCAGGATTTTCTTGGGATTGCCACCGGCTTTCTTCGCCCAATACGGTTGGTCGGCAGAGCTGCGTGGGAAATGCAGCTTCCACTTCTCATTGCGCACCGCCTGCAGGTTCAGACCATTGTAGTAGAAAAAGTAATCGTGTGGACTCTGTGGAGATTCACCGTTGAGCACTCCAAGGATGTTCTTGCCATCGAGTGTCACCTTCTCCGGCAGGGCAGCGCCCGCCACATGACTGAACAAAGGCAGCAAATCCATGCTGGTGATCATGGCATCGGAGACCCGACCGGCTGGGATTTTTCCAGGCCAAGAAAAGATCGCCGGCACTCGATGCCCACCTTCCATGGTGACGTATTTACCGCCACGAAATGGTTTTGCCGTGCCATTTTTCGCCGGACCGTTGTCGGAGAGAAAAACGACCAGTGTGTTCTGCTCTATCCCCGCCTTCCTCACGGCATCCATGATCCGCCCCACGCTGTGGTCCAGCTCCAGCACGAAGTCGCCATACTTGCCTCCTTTTTTCCCCGACGCCCCCTTGAACGCGGCGCTCGGCGCGATCGGCGTGTGGGCAATGTGATGGGCGAGGTAAATGAAAAAAGGCTGCGAGTGCTTCTGTTGGATGAACTGGGTCACCTCATCGGTGTAGAGCTGGGTGACTTTTTCAAAATCGATATCGACGACCTCCGGCTCTCGGTTGCGATAAATCGTGCGCTCGTCCTCCCTGCCCTTGGTGCCAATAAAATTCCCGTGCAGACCCAAATACTCATCGAAGCCTGCATCCAGGGGATGCGATCCATCGACGTGAAATCCAAGGTGCCACTTGCCCACCATCTTGGTATGGTAGCCGACCGATTTCAGCTGCTCCGCCATGGTGATTTCCTCAGAGGCGATGCCGTATTTGGCATACTTTTTCGTCGGGTGTCTGGAAATCGGATGCCCAGCACGCATGGGATAGCGGCCGGTCATCAGAGCCGCCCGCGATGGACCGCAGACATTGGCCGCCACCAGGCAATCGGTGGAACGAAAACCACCCGCAGCCAGCGTATCGATTTGCGGAGTCTTCACCTGCGCATCGTAACAGCCGATATCGCCATAGCCGAGGTCGTCGGCAAGGATGAGGATAATGTTAGGTCGCGGGTCGGCAGCCGAGACCCAGCCAGCGAGGAAGACTGGCGCGGAGGTAAGAACGATTCGAAGGAGACTTGAAGGCATGTTACTTTCGTTTGGTGAGCGTCTTGGGATCGGGGACAAGACCGGAAGGTCGAAGGTTCTTGTTCAATTCGGCTTGAAAACGATCCGCGTAGCCACTGAGTTTTGCGACCAAGTCCGGATGCGCAGCGAGCACATTGTGGTTCTCAGCCGGATCCTCCTCAAGATGATAGAGTGCCATGACCGACGAACTCGCCCCCTTACCACGGCGCACGCTGGCCTTTCCACCAAGCTTACCGAAATGCAGTTTCCACGGACCGGAACGCACCGCTTTCAGACGGTTACCCTTGAAATAGAAAAATGCCTGGTGAGGTGAAGGTGTTTGATCGGTCAGAACGGTTAGGACATCTTTGCCGTCGATTGTGCGATCAGATGGAAGCTCGCCGTCGGCGATGCGGGCCAAGGTGGGCAAGAGGTCCATGGCGGTGACGAGCTCATCGATTTCCTGTCCGGCAGGAATGTGACCAGGCCATCGCATCACCGCCGGAACGCGCTGCCCGCCTTCGTAGGTGCTACCTTTGGCTCCTGTGAAGGGCCCCGTGTTTCCCACCGACGGGCCGTTGTCCGAGGTAAAGATCACCAGGGTCTTGTCATCGATCCCGTGCTGTTTCAGAGCATCGAGAACCTGCCCCACCGACCAATCGATCTCACTGATGGCGTGCCGATACATTTGATCCCGGGTCTTGTAGTCCACCCCCTTCTCATCCTTCAGCTTGGCTCTGATGCTGTCAGGAAGCTGCTTCATAAAAGGAGGCGACATATGGATCGGCCGATGAGGGATGGGGTGTGGGATGTAGAGGAAAAAGGGATCGTCCTTATGCCGGGAAATAAAGTCCACGGCACGCTCGGTGATGCGTTGGGTGAGGTAGTCCGCGTCAGGATCCTGCTCGACCACCTTTTCCATTTCCATCAATGGCAGCGGTGGAAACCTGTGCTTTTTGTTGGTGTGATAGGGATGGATGTCGTGGCTGTAGGGCAGACCGAAAAATTCATCGAAACCTTGCCGGGTCGGCAAGAACTCCGGCTGATCGCCCAGGTGCCACTTGCCGAAGATTCCGGTCCTGTAACCCGCCTTTTTCAAAACCTCGGCAATGGTAACCTCATCAGGATGCAGTCCATGTTGATCGCCAGCCAGAAAGACTCCGTTAGCCAGTCCAACACGCTTGGGATAGCAGCCGGTCATCAAGGCCGCGCGCGAGGGAGTGCAAACATTTCCAGCGACGTAAAAACTCGTCAGCTTCGCCCCCTCCGCCGCCATCTGGTCAATCCGTGGAGTTCTCACATGCTCGCCACCGAAGCAGCCAAGGTCGCCGTAGCCTTGGTCATCGGTGAAAATCACAACAACGTTCGGTTTCTCCAGCTGGTCTTCCGCAGACGGATTGGCCGCGACCATGGAAGGCAGCGACACTGCGGTGACCAAACCCAGCGCCACGCGTAGGGGAGCTGGGGCGATCGTCATGATCTGCTGTAGGGGGGTGAGCTTCATTGTTTTGTTAGAATCGACCCGTTTGCATCGAAAGAAATGTTAGGAAATCCATCTGATCTCGAGCGAAGTTGCAGCTCGCACTGGTCACCGGTTATTTCTTTTTCGGTGCCTTGCGGATGTTGATCCAGCCAATGCGTTTGGTCTTCGGTATCTTCGCTTGTTCTTGTTGCAACATGGCCGCGAGTTCGCTGGCTACTTCCGGATGGGACTTGATGACATTGTGACGCTGCGAGGGATCTTTGGCAAGGTGATAGAGCTGTTCGTAGGGAGCATCACGACGGATCTTACCATTCACGATGTCGCTGTTTTGCTTCTGCATCAGCTTCACCGAGATCGGACCACCGACGTTGTGGGCACCCATTTTCTGAGTTTGAAACCCTCCCTCACCGCGCTGAGGAATATACACCCAGTCGCCTTTGCGGATGGACAGGTGATACGGACTGTTAGGGCAAATGACCAAGGTTTCCCGCACCGGTGATTCCGGCGAGCTGATCAATGTGGTCAGCTGGTTAAGGCTGTCTTCCGGGTTCTCCAGTGGTCGATCCACGATGTCAGCCAATGTTGCGAGCCAGTCGATGTGGCTGATCAGCGCGTCCGATGTCGTTCCCGCCGGCACCTTGCCAGGCCAGCGAACGATCATGGGGATACGATGCCCTCCCTCCCAGGCACCGAACTTGGAACCTAGCAGATCTCCATTGATCGGGTGTCCTTTTTGAACCGCGCGCTGGCCTTCCTGGTTGAGCATGCCGCCGTTGTCACTGGTGAAAATCACGAGGGTGTTGTCAGCGACGCCCTGCTTCTCGAGCGCCTTCATGATCTGTCCGGTCATCCAATCGAGTTCATGGGTGAAATCCCCATAGGCTCCCGCCTTGCTGGTTCCGACGAATTGTTGGTCGGGAGTGAACGGGTGATGGATGTTGGTGGTGGAAAGCATCAGAAAGAACGGCTTTTTCTGATCGGTCTGCTGCAGCCACTTGACCGACCGCTGAGTCAGGTTGGTGCCGATCTGGTCATCCACGTAGAGGTCGTGAGCGACTTTCCCTCCGCCAATCCTACCGGCACCTTTGCCCTCCATCGTTTTGACGTAATTTTTACCACCGGCTTTGATGGGGTCTTTGGCATCCAGTCCGACGACCCGATGGTTCTCAACATAGACAAAGGGTGGCACGCTGTTGGCGCAGGGGATGCCATAGAAGTAATCGAAACCAACCTCCAGCGGACCAGGTTTCAGGTCGCCATTCCAATTGGGAGCTTTCTCCCCGAAGCCTAGGTGCCACTTGCCGAAAAAGGCAGTCTGATAGCCGGCTTTCTTGAGCAGCGACGAGATCGTTTCCCTGTCGGTCTCGATGGTCAACTCCGTGTTGTTCAAACATGGGCCCCAGAAATTCTTCCGATGCGGATAGCGGCCGGTCATCAGGCCGTATCGCGAGGGCGAGCAAACCGCCGAAGCCGAATGGGCATCGGTGAAACGCCTGCCGTCGGCGGCAAGTTGATCGATGTTCGGTGTCTGGATCATCTTCGCGCCATAACAGCCGAGGTCGCCGTAACCCAGGTCGTCGGCGAGAATGAGCACGATGTTAGGGCGTTCTGCAGCGGCGACGAGAGAGCTGGCCGCCGTGCAGAAGCAAGCGAGCAAGTGAACGGTAAGTTTTTTCATGATGAACTATTAGCAGGGGCAATCTAGCGGCGGGAGTTCTCACCGATCACGTCGTGGTAGCCGATGTCTTTTTTGGCGAAGTCCAGCTGCTTGAGCAGTCGCGCAACGATTTCCGGATGGCGCTTGGCGACATTGGTCGTTTCGCCGATGTCTTTCGATAGGTTATACAGCGTGAGCTCTTCGATGTAGCCTCGATCTTCGGGCGGCACATGCGATTGCCAAAGCTCGCCTTCTTTCGTCCGATCCAGTTTCGTGTGTGGCAGGTGCAGTTTCCAGTCGCCCTGGCGCACGGCACGCAGCGACTGGTGCTGGTAGAAAAAGAACGGCCGATCGAGCTTCGTTTGTTTGCCGTGGAAAACGTCCGAGATATCGATGCCATCGATCACCCGATCGTCCGGGACTTTGGCTCCGGCTATGTTGACAATACTGGGTAGAAGATCGATGGTGGAGGTCACTAGGTCCGAAGTCGTGTCCGCCGGAACTTTCCCGGGCGCGCGGATGATGAATGGCACGCGCAGGCCGCCGTCGTAGGTGCTGGTTTTGGCGCTGCGCAGAGGTTCGCAGTGGCCGGCATGTTTCCCCTCCCGCCACCACGGGCCGTTATCGCTGGCGAAAATGATGTAGGTGTTGTCGTCCAAACCCAGCTCTTTGACCTTATCTAACAATCGTCCAGTATGGAAATCGAGTTCCTCGATCACATCGCCATAGAGGCCAGCCTTGGACTTCCCCTTGAATGCTTTGGAAGCACCAATCGGAGTGTGCGGCATGGGATGAGCGAGATAGAAGAAAAAGGGATCGTCTTTGTTCGCCTCGATGAACTCAATCGCCTTGTCGGTGAACAGTTTGGTGAGAGAAGACTTGGCAGGTTTTTTAAGCACCGTTTTTTCCCCTTCGCGGATCAGCTTGCAGGCACTGGTCTCGGCCCAGAAGGTGGAATCGAAGCCCTGATTGGCCGGACCGAGCTCGATCTTGAACGTAGGACGACCTCGGGTTCTCCTGCCGGAAAGGTCCCACTTGCCGGCCATGCCCGTCTTGTATCCCAGCGGATGAAGCAGCTCGGGAATAGTCACTTCACTGAGCGCCATGGCTGGGTGTGGAATCAAGCCGTCGTCATGCTCTGCCCTGGCGGTGCGCATCGGGTATGACCCAGTGAGCAGCGAGGTGCGGGCCGGGCCGCAAACTGTTTGAGCGTAGAAGCTGGTGAACCTCATCCCCTCCTTCGCCATCTGATCGATGCGCGGGGTCTTGATATCCGGCGAACCATAACAGCCAAGGTCCTGGTAGCCCTGGTCATCGGTGAGGATGATGATGAAATTGGGTTTCGCGGCCGATGCCCAGAGCGGCACGAACAAAAATGCCAGCGTGAGAGAGTAAAGTGAGTGCCAAGTGCGTTTCATAATATGCTCCAACTATTTGTTCATGGTCAAAGGCACCGGGTTTTCGACTGTGCCGGCGGGGCGCTCGTTGGCATCCATATCTTTGACGAAGCCTTGCATCGCGGCCTTGAGCTGCTGCACGATTTCCGGGTGGCTCGCGGCCACGTTTTTCTTCTCGCTGATATCTTCTTCCAGATTGTACAGCGCCTCCTTGCCATTGATGATCCGGAGTTTCCAATCTTTCCAGCGCACCGCCTCGAGCACACCCCAGTGCGCGTAGAAGAAATATTCGTGCGGACTTGCGGCACCATTCACGATCGCGGGCATGATGTCTTTGCCATCGATCACAAGGTCCTCCGGCAGCTTTGCACCACTGAGTTTGGCGAAGGTGGGCAACACGTCCATGGCGGTGAGGATCTTGTTATTTTCGATGCCGGCAGGAATCCCCTTCGGCCACCGGATGACGGTGGGCACACGCTGACCTCCTTCCAGGGTGCTGCCTTTCCGACCACTCAGTGGCTTGGCGGAACCACTGGCCGGGCCGTTATCGGTGGTGAACAGCACGATGGTATTGTCATCGATCCCCTGCTCTTTCAGGGTCTTGAGAATCTCACCCACGGACCAATCGATTTCGCAAATCACACTGCCGAAGATGCCTTTTTTCGATCCACGCACTTTATTCCGGTGCTTGGCGAACTCCTTCTTGGCTTGGGGCGATGCGGCCAGCGGTCCGTGCGGCAGCGGGTGCGCGACGTAGAGGAAGAAGTTCTCGTCCTTGTTGCGTTTGATAAAGTCGACAGCGCGCTCGGTGATGCGGCGAGTCAGCAGGTCGGCATTCGGCTCCATTTCGAGCACCTTCTCTCCTTCTAACAATGGTAGCGGAGGAAACTTGAAGAACTTCTGGTTTTTGTGCTTCGGGTGGATGTCGTGGCTGTAGGGAATGCCGAAGTATTCTTCAAAGCCTTGTCGGGTCGGCAAGAACTCGGGCTGATCGCCCAGGTGCCACTTGCCGAACATGCCGGTCTTGTAGCCTGCGGATTGGGCCACCTCCGCGATGGTGAGTTCTTTTGGATTCAGTCCACGACCATCACTGGCCAGACAGACAGGAAACTTTCTCCCCTTTGTGTGTTTCATGTTCACCTCAATGGACGACGGCACATCCATGTCCACCCGTGCCGGATAACAACCGGTCATCAGGGCGGCGCGCGAGGGGGTGCACAGTGGGGCAGCGACATAAAAGCTGGTCAACCGCGCGCCCTCCTTGGCCATCTGGTCAATGTTCGGCGTGTAGACGTGTTTGCCACCGAAACAACTGAGGTCGGCATAACCCTGGTCATCCGTTAGGATCAGGATGAAGTTCGGTTTTGAGCTCTCGGCGGAAAGCCACATCGGGAGACAGAGGAGAGCGAGAAGCAGGCGTTGCATGATGGCCATCGGTGGTTTCATAGGTTTATGGTTGGGGACTTACTTTTTGCGGCGCTTCTTGATGAAATGCGGTTGGTTGAGATTTCCTGGGTAAGCATTGGCGGGTCGGTCGCTGCCGTCCTGATCCCAATCGCCCAATTCCTTACGCGCCTGTGCCGCCATTTTTTGCAGGGCATCGGTCTGCTCGGGATGCTCTTGCGTTACGTCCTTCTTTTCCGCCAAGTCATCGGGCAGATGGTTCAACACCGGGTGGGTCAGGTTCTTGTAGCCACCCTTGCCCAGAGCCCAGTAAACCGCGTTGTCATTCTTGCGCGGCAGGTGAAGTTTCCATGGCCCGCGGCGCACCGCCTCCAGACTCAGTCCGTTGTAGTAGAAAAATTCCTGACGAGGGCTCTGCTTTTTGTTCTGACTGAGCAAGGGCAACAAATCATAACCGTCGTAGCGGCGATCCTCAGGGAGAGAGGAACCTGTTGCGGCTGCAATTGTCGGCATGAGATCCAGTGCCGACACCATCTCATCGCTCACCTGCCCGGCGGGGAAATGGCCGGGCCAGCGGATCATCGCAGGCACGCGGTGGCCACCTTCCATGGTGCTGTATTTTCCCTCTGAAAATGGCTCCGCCGAACCGGCGGGAAGCCACGGTCCGTTGTCCGAAGCAAAGATCACGATGGTATCGTCCTCGATGCCCAAGGACTTGAGTGCAGCCATCACCTGACCGACGTGATGATCCAGTTCACGCACCATGGCAGGAAGCACCTTGGGGTTCATGCGGCCTTTCTTTTTCTGATACGACGCCCACTCGGCATCGGTGCAGAATTGCTTGTTAGGCGACCAAGGACCGTGCACCAGGTAGTGCGCGAGGTAGATGAAAAACGGTTTCTTGGCCTGCTGTTGTTCGTTCATAAAGGAAATCGTCGCATCGGTGAGCTTCTGATGCGCCTGCGAGAACATGATCTTCCCCTGTGGCTCATCGTTGTGCAGCCACACGTTCGGTTTTCCGACTGGGAAGTTATACAGGCTGCCCACGTATCGATCGAATCCCTGCTTGAGAGGACCGTAAAGTTCCGGCTCGCCCAGGTGCCATTTGCCAAATGCGGCTGTGGCGTATCCCTGCGGCTTCAGCACTTCGGCCAAGGTCACCTCACTCAGTGGCAGGCCGACGTGTTCATTCCACAGCGGGTCTTTGCCGTTGGGACAAACCGGCAATCCGACACGCTGCGGGTAGTGACCGGTCAACACCGCCGCCCGGCTCGGAGAACAGACGTTGCTGGCCGAGAGGTAGTTAGTGAAGCAAATGCCCTCGGCAGCAAGCTTGTCGATCTGTGGCGTCTCAGTTTTCGAACCATAACAAGCAAGATCGCCGTAGCCCATGTCATCGACATAGATCAGCAGGATGTTGGGTTGGCCACTGGTTTTCGCATGAACCGGTCCCATGCTCAGCACTGACAGCAGCAGTGTAATCGATAACTTAAATTTCATTTTCATTGGATTAACAGAACGATGAGTATTTCTTCGTATGAGAAAGAAAAAGCACCTATCTGAACGGCTGCAAATTGTCGATTTCCTTAGACCAGAAACGCCTCCAACCATGAGGGGTTGAAGGCGTTCGAGGGATCAAAAAGAATGCTTATTTCCGGCGACGCAGGATAAGAGCGAGTCCACCGAGGCCGAGAAGGGCTGTGGTCGATGGCTCTGGGACCGCTTCTAGTGTGAGACCACCTACAGTAACGTGGTTGGTTCGAGTCACTTGAATGACAAGGTTTCCACTTCCGTCTGTTTGTAGTCCATCGGCAGATTTATAGCCATCGGTGCTGGTAGCCACGAAAGACGAGATACTATCATTCTGATTCGTTGAAATACCTGTGCTACCACTATCAAAAGACCAAGTTGCATTGAAGTTAGCGTTAGGGCCTTCAAAGCCACCGGTCAGATTGTAAGTTAAGCTATCATCGAGACCTGTGAAAGTAAGTAGAAGGTATCCACCAGCATCCAGACCACCTGTGCTACCAGATTGATTTGAGATCAGACCGTCAACGTAGATTGAGGACTCATCAAAAGGAGTGGGGCCTGCACTGCCATTGGAAATAAGTGCGTCGGCAGTGTTATCTCCACTCTGGTTCTCAACCGAGAAACCCACACCAGTAACATTACCACCATCAAGGTTGATGAGAGTTCCTGCAAATGTTGATATTGCACCATCGGCAATATTTGGGTGACCAAAGTCATTAAAGTTTCCTGATCCGGCATAGGGCGTTGACCCAAAGTCGATGCCGATGGTCGTACCCGCAGTGATGGCAGCATTAGCTGCTCCTGTCATGCCCACAGCAAGGGCTAGTCCAGTGAGTATTGTCTGTTTTTTCATGGTGAGTTTTTTTTGTACTGATTGCGCTGTTCGCAATCGTTTGATGTGCACCATGAGCATGCACCATCTCCCCCGTCTGGTAAGCTAGGTATTTCCCTAGTTCTTCGCCAGTTATGACATACAAGCTTTTTGGCTAGCCCATGGACATCTGTCGGACTGCGTGATAATTTTCCACTTACCGATGCCCCTGTTCCCCCTCCTCTTTCTACTGAGCCTTGTCTCAGGTCTTGCTATGGCAGAGACAGATCTCTCCAAGCTCAGTACAGATGAGCTTGAGGACCGGCAGCAGGAAATGGAAGCCGAACTGGATAGCCTCGCGCGACTCACCCTGCGCAGCGGTGTGGGCAATGTCGGGTGGATCTCATCAGCACAAAAAAATCCCGAGCAGCCGGAGTGGGCAGAAGTTCGAATCCCCAAGGAGAGCCGCTTTGATCGCATCGTGCTGGCTCCAGTGCTTTGGCTCGATGCCCAGAAAGGCCCCCAGGCAGATGGCCTCCCCACCGCCTTCCAAATCATCGCTGGCCAAGATGGCGACACCGAGGGACAGGTGATCGCCGAGATGGGTCCGGCCGACCAGTATCTGCCACGCATCGCCCCCTTAGTGATCGATGTGCCCCCGACCCGAGCCTCATGGCTTCGCATCGTCGCCACCGAGCTGCCGCCCCACAGTCGGAACGAGAACCGGGTTTTCAAGCTCTCCGAGATCATGATTTTTTCCGGTGAACACAACATCGCCCTGCACCAGCCAGTCCGTGTCTCATCGACAGTGGCAGGCTGGCGACAAGCGGCCATCTATAAGAAAACCCTCGTCGATGGCCTAACCCCCTTCCTGATCGATGCCGCCACGGAAGAAAAAGGAGACCCTTTCCTCGCGACCACCATTCGCACCACGCCCTTCGTCATGACCATTGACCTGGGCACCAGCCATCGCATCGATGGCATCCGGCTGCACAGCGCGCTCATCGATGAATACGTGCCCCAGATGAATGCCACCGACTTTGGTCTGCCCAAACAATTCACCCTTGTCGGAGCCAATCAGCCGGATTTTTCCGACTCCACGATGCTGGCCCATTACCGACTCCAATCGGTCTATCAGGCGGGCAACATCCAGGAAATCAGGTTTGCAAAAACAGCCTGCCGATATGTCAGACTCACCGTGCCCCAGGACGGCTGGTCGATCGATACCAAACAGATCCGCAGCATCATCAGCCTGGACGAGATCGAAGTGCTCGCGGCTGGAGTGAACGTGGCACAAGGGGCACCGGTGAAGTTTCCCAAGCGACTAACAGCAGTCCATGGCAACAAGGACCGCGTCTTTCACGTGCTCTTCACCAAGGACAGGTTGACCGACGGCAAAAACCACTTTGGAAACCTGCTCACCATGCGCGAGTGGACAGAGCAATTGGCCCGACGTCACGATCTGGAAATCCTCCAGCCCAAGATTGCCGAGGCATTGGATCGGAAATACAGCCAGCAGAGAACGAACCTGAGAAGGATGTATTGGCTGGTCGCCATCCTCATCGCGAGCATCATTATCGGCTTCCTCATTGCCCGAATCCTGCAGATGCGTGCCGTGCTCAAGGTCCGTGAACGCATCGCCGCCAACCTCCACGACGAGCTCTCAGCCAGCCTGCACGCCATGGTGCTCTTGGGCGATATGGCGAAGAAGCATATCCAGTCACCTGACAAGCTGCACGAAGTCGTCGAGCGGATGCAAAAAGTGTCGCGCCGCAGCCGCATTGCCGCCCGCCACTGTGCGAACATGCTGCAGTCTGACACGCTCTGCCAGGATCTGGTGAAGGAGGTGAAATTCTCGGCAGACCGACTGCTGGCCGACATCCCCCACGAAGTAAGCATCGAAGGAGAAGCCTTTCTTCACCAGCTTCCCAGGCGTCAACGCAACGACCTCTTTCTTTTCTACCAAGAGTGCCTGACCAATATTGCACGCCACGCCGAAGCCACCGCCTGCACGGTGGAGCTCCGCGGCTCTGCCACGGGCGTGGAGCTGGTGGTCACCGATAACGGCAATGGTATGAGCGCCACCCCGCCCTCGCTGGTGAAACGTGCTCGCTTGCTGAAAGCCCGGGTCGTGATAGAAACTCCAGATCACGGGGGCAGCCGCATCACCCTCAAATACCATCCCCGGAACGGTCTCACCGCCACGCGCACGGAAGCCTCAAACAGCGATCCATCACTTGCCCCTGAACCTAACACTAAGCCATGAAAAAGATTCGAATCACATTGGTCGAAGACAGTCCAGACTACCAACAGGTCATCGCCTTTGGGCTGGAAGATGAAAGCGACATCGAAGTCATTGGCACCTTCAACACCGCCGATGCCGCCCTGCGTGCGTTGAAAAAATCTACCGAGGCAGACATGCCCGACCTCATCTTGTTAGACCTCAATTTGCCGGGCATCTCCGGTCTTGAAGCCATCGCCCAAATCAAGAAACTCGCGCCCGCCACTGAAATCATCATTCTCACAGAGTCTGAACGCGAGGCCGATGTGCTCACCGCCATATCATCCGGAGCTGTGGGCTACCTTTTGAAAGAGTCCTCTCTGGAACAAATTACGCAGGGTATTCGCACCGTGATGTCAGGTGGGGCCTCGCTCGACCCCGGCATGGCCCGATACCTGTTAGGAAATCAGCAGAGCCATTTGGCAGCCGATGGCTCGTCCGCATTATCCCCACGTGAACTGGAAATCCTACACCTCATCGCCGAAGGCCAGGTGCAGAAAAAAATCGCCGCCGAGCTCAACATCAGCCCCAAGACCGTGGACTTTCATATCGGCCACATTTACAAAAAACTCAACGCGCCCAACGCACCGTCAGCGGTCGCCAAAGCCTATCAAAGTGGTATTTTACGCCGCGAACCATAATCAGCGCCCCCAAGCGATCATCGCAGCCGCTGTGGAAAGCCGGTGATCGCAAGAGTCAGCCCCAGCCCCTGCATATTGACAAACAACACGGAGCCGTCAGGGGAAAAGCAACACCCTGCGAACTCGCTCCGGTCTTTCGCATTGCGAGCCAAGGTGCTGATCTGACCACTCGGGCTAATGATCCGTAAATGCGGGACTTTTTCAGCATGCTCCGCGACCAGATCCTCGCAGATCACCAAGTCACCCCACGGCGCCACACAGAGGTTGTCGCCGTTTGTGAGCAGGTCGCTTTCTGTCGGCTCGAGAAACAACTCCAGCCTGTCCTGCCCGCTCTCCGAGCTCGGCGCGCTGGGGGTGAGTTTGAAAATTTGGCCCTGCTTGTTCGGCCCGCCATCCGTGCAGCAGATCGCCAGCTGGCCATCGGTGAAAATAATCCCCTCGCCCCGCGCCATCCGTGCCGCACCAGCGCGGTGACCACGATGCCGGAGGTCGTCGTCGGGCGTGTCCACATCACGGAGATCGATCCACTCCACCGCCAGTTCCTCGCCGGCACGCAGCTGACGCTTCGCCTCCTCATAATTCCGCAAGTCCGCCGAGGGTTTCCCGACCACTGCCATCGCCTGAAGTTTCCCTCGACTGAAGTCCTTGGATTTCTCCGGGATAAACCGATACAGCAAGCCATCGCTGATATCCTCGGTGAGATAGAGGATACCGCTTCGAGGGTCGAGCGCCACGGCTTCGTGACAGAATCGGCCCAGTGCCTTCAGCGGTGTGGCTTTCTGCAAGCCCACGTTCTCGGTCGCCTTGACCTCAAAGCAATACCCATGCTTGCGCCCGATCTCACTGGTCATATCCTCCGGCTCTTCGCAGGTGATCCAGCTGCCCCAAGGCATCGCCCCGCCGGCACAATTCCGATCGGTCCCGGCCAACGACAGGAATTGTTTTTCCACCTGCTTGGTCTGCGGGTTATAGACGACGTTAGTGGTTCCTCCCAGCTGACCGTCGGTCGTTTCCGTGCCGGGCATGTATGCAAGCCCCTGGTCGATGTCTGCAGGAAACCGGCCACCGTCATAAGCAGCGAGCGGTTTCATCTTAATCGACAGTTCATGGTTCCGCACCAGCACGACCCTGCCATTTTTCCCGGCAAATGCGGCCATGCCATCGGGCATCCCCGGCACCCGCAAGCCATCCGACATGCGATCCCCCGTTTGCGAAAGCACAGTGTAGGAAAAGCCGGCAGGCAGATCAAGAATGCCTGCAGGGTCCGGGAGCAGCTTGCCCAAGGGCTGGGAAACTGGAGCCTCCTCTGCGGCAGCGAGGTAGGTTTTCAGTCCGAGAAAGGAAAGGCCGGTGAGAGAGGTCGTTTTGAGGAAGTTGCGTCGGTGCATAGCGATCACGGTGCGGTGAGCGCCCAGAGTGACCATCGAGATCACGCTTCACGATACCGTCACCGTGACAATTTCTGCAAAGAAGCTTGTGCCTAACGACCCGGAGGAGGTCCATCGGGTCGAGGTCCTCTGGGGTGCCCCTGACCACCACGCGGCGGATGCTGATCGGCCATGACACCTTCCACACTCACGGTGCCTGCAGTGCCACGAAAGGCCTTGATGATCTGATTACTGCCCGGGGCACCCACATGATAATGATAACCGCGTAGCTCATCGCTGTGACCACCGCACTCGTCCAATCCCTCGGGAGCTTTCCCCTCGCCATCGAAATGGGCATAGATGGCAAAACCATCGAGAGCGTAGCCAATCATCGGTGCGTGCTGATCGCTCTGTTGGACCTCCTTGGTTTTCCCTGTTGCCTCGTGATAGTGGTATCCCTCGTGCGGGTTCAAATGCCCGCCGCCATCGTCCAGAGGTGCGATGGTGTAAGACCCGATAATCGCCTCGACCGGTGCCGGAGGATCGTAGCGGACGCCATTGAATGCCAAGCCGAGCGGACCACGACCAAATGAGGATGCGTTTTTGTTATATACCGGTTTGACAGGAATGACGTAGGTGGTTTTCACATCAGGATACCATTCCGGTTTTCCCTCGACCACGTGGTTCTTATATTTGGGGTCCACATACGGCCGGGCTGCAGCCTCGAAGGCCTCCTTGGTATCGGTCGTTTTGATCGTTCCGTCATCGTTGTAAACTTTCCATTCCGGATCCTCGTAAAACTTCGCCAGGTTGGCGAGAAACGGGCCGGTGACATCGTAGACTTTGCCATCCTTGAACCAGATGCCGCCCTTCTCTTTTCCGTCGGTGATGGTTTTCGGGCTCCAAGGTCCCATGCTGTGCTCACTCGGCTGGGTTTTGGTTTTGATGACGTAGCACAGCGCTTTGCTGCCGTCAGAGAGCTCTCGTTCTTCCGTTTTGATTTCTTCGACGAGGTTCTCCTTGATGAAAAGCGACGGGTCGACAGCACGGATGCCGTCTTTCGCCTTCCCTTCCAGCACATGGTGTTCGTGAGCGAGGGTTCCTCCAGTAAGCGCCAAAGAAGCGCCGGTGATAAGATGGAATGGTTTGATTTTCATGATGACGTTGAGTGATGAGGTTTTCGAGAGATACGCATAAAAGCATCGCTCCTCGGTGCCTCGAATCAAGCAATCTGTTGTTAATCTCTGATGAGGAAAGCTCTGGAAATTGTTAAGTTTTGATTAAATCACGCGATGATTTTCGCATGCCACGACAGCCAGAAATGGCTCAACAGGGGGTAAATGAAAATTTTTTTGACGCATTAGGACAGGTCTATTAGATGGACAATGTATATGCATTGTCATACTTTATATGAACCTCGATCATTCGTTTTTTTCACTGTCCGAGATATTCCACACACGACTTCAATCTCTAAAATTTGTTATAAACTGATGAAAACCCTCAGGAAAAAGACATTTTCGACCTCTTATTCAGCCCATGGCTTTGCGCTCATTGCCACCATTTCCGTGATGGTGCTGCTGGCACTGGTCGCTCTCGCCATTGTTTCCCTGTCCAGCATCACACTGCGCTCGGACAATGCGGAATCCGATATGGAAGAGGCCAAGGCCAACGCCCGACTGGGCCTGATGATGGCAATCCGCCAGCTGCAGAGCACCCTCGGTCCTGACCAGCGTGCCACCGCTCCCGCAGACTTGCAGTTTCCCTCGGCAGCCAACCGCAAATGGGTAGGTGTCTATGGCAATTCCCAAGTGGCCAACTACTCCCAGAAACCATCGCAGATCCCAGCCTCCCCCTACGAGCCGGTGCTGCTGAACTGGTTGGTCAGCGGCAATGAGGGCGTCAGCTTCACCGCCTCGACATCCGCCGGCAGCTTCGGACAGATCACCATGCCGCCTTTCGCGATACCTTTCCAACCAACCGATTCAGTCTCCCTAAGCGATAGCCCAAGCATCGGCTCGCAAAAGGCCGCCTTGCTCGTGTCCAGTGGCTCAACCCTCGATACCGACGACTACGTCACCGCACCGATCGTGCCCGTCGCCGACGACAGCGGAACGACCCGTGGTGGCTACGCATACTGGGCTGGCGATGAAAGCCTCAAGGCGCGTGTGGATCTGCGGGAAAACTTCCGCCAGCAAAGCTCCGCCAGCCTGATCGACGAAGGCCAACAGTACAGCTTCATCACCGCCCAGCGCAATGGCATCGAGATGCTCAGCAAGGACGCCACAGGCAGCGAAACCCTCGGGGCCGAATTTGATCCGAACGATGCCAACATCCAGAAAATGCTGACCACTGGGCAGCTGCCGCTTCTTTCCTCGGCGATGAAAAGCAACGACATCTTGAAACAGCACTACCACAATGTCTCGGCATACTCGCAGAGCGTGCTGGCAGACAGCTACGCTGGGGGACTGAAAAAGGAGATGAAAGCCGCTCTCTACGGCGGCCACGGCCCGTCTGATAGCGATCCGATATTCACCCCTGAGTCCAACTCCGAATTTGGCTTACCGACTTGGGGCCACTTGCGCAGCTGGGCAAACTTCACCGAAGGCCATGCCACACCCCCACCCATTGCCTCCTCGGTCCGCCCCCAAACAGCCACTGAAACCCGCTTTGGCCCGGTCATTTCCATGGCCGCAATGGGTCTTGGCCTGCAAGAGGTCCCCGGCAGCCCGAACACCATGCGCGTGCAGCTCTATCCAGTGGTCATTTTGTGGAACCCCTACACCGTGGGTATTCCCGCTGCCGATTATGAGATTGGTTACAAATACACCCCCTCTTCTAACAACGGCGATACGATCAACGTCAATACCTCCGCCTCCTCCAGTGGCCCATGGGCCAACGTCGGGTCATTTAATCTAACTGGAGGTGATGCCACCATGAGCAGCGGCAGCTCTCACTTTCGCTTCACTGTCAAAGGGAGCGAGATTCCTGCAGGAGAAAGTCATGTCTATCTGGCGGACAATGTTGGCTCGGTCTATTCACCCGGCGCCTCCACTTTGATTCGTGCGCCGGACTCCTCCCCGATCGGCTACAACACTCGCTACTTCGCCACGAACAAAACCTTCACCTTCACTGGCGCCGATCCTTACATCACCTTTTCAGGGGCATACCCCAACACCGGCAACATGACCAATGGTGACCGCCAGGAAGTCATGCTAACCACCCCTGGCGGACTAAGCAGCGGACTTTCCAGCGATACCCCAGTCTATCAGGTATTGACGGACATGAACCTCTACAACCGCTATTTCCCAGCCTACTACGGCACAGCCCGACAGCTCTCGGTGATCGGCCTCCAAGCGCACCTCGTGTTGCGCACACAACTGATGATGGAAGCTCGTGGCGGCTTCAGCGCCGATTGGCGAAAGGTGGGCGCCATGTTCCATAGTGGTGGTGCCCGGGGGCAGGAAAGGAACCGCTGGATCGCCAACCAAAACCCCACGGCTCCTTATGTCAAACGCACCCGCCTTGAGCGTGATGCCTGGCGCGGTGGTGCCTTTTCCCACGGCAGCATCGCCGACGGAGATTTGAACAATCAAGACAATATGATGATGGGGGTGAATGGCTTGAGTAATTATCTCGCCGGTGTAGGTGGCGACCAGAGCGGTGGAGCGGATGCCCCACTCTTGGACATCCTTCCTTCCTCATCGATGTTCCTCTCTCTCGGCCAACTGCAGCACGCGCAGATCAACCCCTACGTCTTCGGCACCACTTACCCCTTTGGCAATGCTGGAGCCAATGTAAGCATTCCGCGCGACCAACACTACGTCCCTTCCTACGTTGCCCGTCCGGGCGACAGCCCCACCGATTACCAGGATCCGCTTTACGACATCTCTTGGCATGCCAACCGCGCCCTCTGGGATCGCTACTTTGTTTCCTCCGCCGAAACCTCATTGAGTCAGAGCGATATCGATAACAACCTGCCCCTGCCCAACTCCCGCATGGTTTATTACAAACAAGACGGCGTCGCTCCGGAAGTCTCAACCATCAGTCCGTCCAATGCCGATGCCTACGATGAAGCTGCTGCGAATCTCCTCCTCTCGGGTGGCTTCAATGTGAACTCAACTTCCATCGAGGCTTGGCGCACCGTGCTCACAGGAACTAATCAGCTCAACGTTCCCAGTGAACTGGCTAACCCCATGTATGGCAGCGAGCCACTGAGTGCTATGATGCCACGTTTCTCCCGCGATATTCGTTCATCCAATAGCAATGACTACAATGGCCTAACCAACATGTGGAGTAACAATGCTAACAACCAGCGTTTTAACATGTATCGCGGCAACCGTGAGTTGCTGCTGTTTCGTGAGAATGGTGAAGCCAGTGAATCGGTTTCCGATGCCCAAGAACGCTTGGTCTCGGTAGCCACGGAACTGGCGACGAAAATTGTCGATGAAGTTCGCCTCCGTGGACCCTTCCTGTCACTGGGGGATTTCATCAACAGGAACCTCGATAACAGCGATGAAGGCATCCGCGGCACCCTGCAAGCGGCGATCGACAAGATGGAAAGCAATCAGGTCAATCCCTACAACAGCATGAACCAAATCGGGGCCTTTGTGAATCAGCAGAACAACAACTGCGCTTTCATCAACGTCTGGGATCCCGAGCATTATATGGGCACTCCTACATCCGAGTATCCCAACTCCTCCAACGCCCGCACCGCGATGGCGCCCAAGCACCTGACCCAGGCAGATATTTTGTCCACCATCGGGCCTGCCCTAACCGCTCGCGCTGACACCTTCGTCATCCGTAGCTACGGAGAGTCGGTGAACCCATCCACCCTCAAAGTCACCGCTCGCGCCTGGTGTGAAGCGGTGGTGCAACGCACACCTGAATACGTTGACTCTGCCGAGGATGCCTCCACTGCGCCCCAAGACCTAACCTCGGACGCTAACAAAGAATTCGGTCGCCGTTTTGAAATCGTCTCATTCCGTTGGCTATCCAAAGAAGAACTCTAACACCCCGTCTCAGACCTCTATGAAAAAACCACTCTTCCACCTGCTGTTCGTCAGCTGCACGATCGCCGCCGTAAACTTGGCAACCGCTCAAGACGTTAATACCCAACCCAACGATGAGGCCTACACCGGCAGTTCTCGCAACACCATGCGTGTGATCGCCTTCCGCGAGGGAGAGGTTGCCGATGAGTTAGGTTCGATTTTTTACGAACACAAGGGCAAGAAAGCTCAGCTCGACATCGGTATCGGATCACTCTCCTCCAGCATGCCCATGCCCAAAGGCGAGGCCCTCGCACTCTATCAGCAGATCGAAACTCCTGTCAGCGGCTCCGATCAGAAGAAAACCTCCTACCGCCACGTCGGTTCCATTTCCTTGGTAAAAGGGGCCAAGGCGATCGTCCTTCTCGTCATCCCCGATGATTTGGAAAAGAAAAAAATCCGCGGTCGCTCATTCAAAGATTCCAAGTCGATCCACCCCAGGGAAACCGCTCGGGTATTCAACATGTCGTCTAAAGTCGTTGCCATCCGGGCCGGCAAGGAGGCGCTCAAGTTGCCGGTCGGTGAAACCGGCACCATCAAATGGAAAGCCATGGCCTTCAACTCCGTGGCCTATCAAGTCGCCATGGAAGGGAAAAAAAAAAATACCTGGGAGATCATTCAGAAGGCCGAGTGCGCCGCCCATCCCAAGATGAGGACTTTTGTCTTCATCAGCGGCACCTTATTGGAGAACCGAGAGACGATCACATCATCCACCTTTCTCGACCCCGTTTCCGATGACGACGCTGGAGACACTCCGTAAATCAGCCATGCCATCGGCGATGGGCACGCAACTAACTCCGGTCTCTAGCAGCACCTATAAAAACATCTGCTAGAGAAGCAATCCACCTGACTGCAAGCAGGTTCTCTGTCTCGACCTGGCGCTTTTTACTCAGCCACGTCCTGGGGCTCGACATTCAGCCCCATTGCCTTGGCTCGTTTCGCCCACAGGGCTCTGGCCAGCACCTGCATGTCTTCATTACGATCGGCTTCGTCCATGATTTCCATTCCCAGCAAGGTCTCCACGACATCCTCCATGGTGACCAGACCATCCATGCCACCAAACTCATCCACCACCAGCATGAGGTGCTGTTTCTCCTGAGTCATCATCTTAAATGTATGATAAATGGAATGGTTTCCTGACACTGCTTTAATTTCGCGGATGAAGTTCACCAGTGTCTCGCCCTTACCTTCACCACGTAACTTTGCCGACATCACATCGCTCTTCAGGACGAAGCCCGAAATGTGATCACGGTCTTTTCCAAAAACGGGCACCCGTGAAAACGGCTTGGGCATGGCTTCGGCAAGGAAATCATCCACCGTGGTATTCTCACGCAGGGCATACACCACCGTTCGAGGGGTCATGATATCCCTAACTTGAGTGGATTTGAACATCAGCAAGTTCTGTAAAATGCGGCTTTCTTCATCTTCCAGCTCTCCTGTCTGAGAACCAATCTCAGCCATCGCCACCAGTTCGGCACGACTCACAGCGTGGCCTTCATGATGCCCACCCAGAAGTCTGGTGAGCATTCTCAAGACGGGTAGTGGCCAAGGCGGTAGATAGGTGAGGATCCAAACCATCACCCTCAAAACATAGGTCGTAGGCCCTGCCAGCGCACGCCAGAACTTCGCCCCCAATGTCTTGGGGATAATCTCGGACAAAATCAGCACCAACAAGGTAAGCCCCCCGGCAAAAATCGCCTCCCCGGTATCACCATAGTGGGCTTTCCACTGAGCACCCGCACCCGCGGCACCCATCGTGTGGGCGATCGTGTTCAGCGTTAGAATCGCAGACAATGGCTCATCCACCTCCTGCTTCATCTTCGCCAGATACCCGGCATATTTTTTATTCGAGGATAGCTCGTGCTGCACGAATCCCGGTGTAATCGAGAGCAGAACCGCTTCCAAGATGGAGCACAAAAACGACACACCCAGTGCCAGAAGAACGTAAAATATCAGTAAGCCCATTGCGTATGAAGATGATTCTACTTAAGCGTATAACTCGACTTAAACAAGGAATATCCAGTATGCTTCGCAAAGAGTATGACTAAACCATCCTCTTCGGCCGTTTCCATGCCTCCTAACTGATTCCGAGTGACACAAAAAAGACGGAGCCGAAGCCCCGTCCTCAACGTGTTGAATCACCTCGTCCACCTACTTGCGGCGACGCAGTAATAGAGCCAAACCTCCGAGCCCCAGAAGACCGGTGGTGCTGGGCTCCGGAACGGGAATAAAGGTGCCGTCCAAAGCGAGAGCCAAGTCTTTGGTGCCGCTTGATTTCGGTGTGCCATCTTGATACATGATCCCGCCATCATACGGCCCTGGTTCTCCTGTGCTTCGGTGCCATTCAAAAATGTCGGCTGCGGTATCCGCAGAAACGTCCATGTAAAATGCATAGCTGGTATTGGCTTCCAAAATCAGACTGGTTCCTCCAGAGGGTGCGATACGCATCAGATGGTTGTCTCCTCCCACGAGTTCCCAAGTAAAGGACTCCGTCAAAAGTGTCGAACCAGGCACCACAAGTGTCGCCGCTGCAGGATCCACCACCTCAAACACATGCAGTGTGAGATCCATATCCACGCCCCCAGCATCCAATGTGCTCTCAAACATTAATTCAATCACAGAGACATCAATCCCCTGTGCACCAGTCGTAATCGTCTGAGCAAGAGACCCTGTGGTTTTTTGAGCATAAGAAAAAATGGAATTATCAGCATCTGTGGCAAACAGAGCGTCATCTCCAAAATTACCTTCAACAGTCGTGTCCGAGACGATGACGGTAGCTTGGACCGCCGAGGCAAAGGCAAAAAGCCCCGCTGATACGGTGGCAATAAATAAGGTATTTTTAAAGGATGGGATCATAGCATGTAGAGGTTGGAACGAGCAAATAGGCAGCACTGCTTGAATCTAAAAAGTATAAATAATAGTTAGAATATAGAACAAAATCTCGCACATTCCCGTCAACGAAAAATCGGCTTTATCCCGTCATCCATCACCATGCTTTCAGGATAATTTCACTAAAAAACTAAACAAAAAAGACGGAGCCTAAGCCCCGTCCTGAAAGTTTTGAATCGAAGCGTCCACCTACTTGCGACGACGCATCAGAAGAGCCAAACCTCCGAGCCCCAGAAGAGCTGTAGTGCTAGGTTCTGGAATAGGCTGCACATCGAACGTCAGAGTATCGACAGAGAAACCGTTCCCCGCTGTTCCCGCAGTAAAGGCGATCGTAAGCGTCTCACCTACCAGATTGGTGTGTGCTGGTATCAATGTACTCGATCCTGAAGCTATCGCTGTAGTGTTTCCGCCAATATCTAAAGTTCCAGCATCAGATCCACCAAAACTGCTGATATCTATTTGCGTCAATGTCGCTATTACAGGTCCAGAAAACTGGATGGTAAAACTCTCAGCTCCTTGATCAGCATCTAATTGCCCCGTATTATCACTAGGGTTATCTGGTATAAAGCCATTCTCCGCATTGACCCCAAATGAAGTGCTTTGTGCATTAAGATTCCCTGTGCTTCCTGCCACGATGGCTGTAAAGTCCCCCGTGAATCCGGAGGTCACATGCGTGTACGATCCTGTGGGGGCGTTAAAATCGAAATTATCACCTTCATTGTTAGTCAAATCAAACGTGACAACTGCGGCACCAATTGTAGACGACGCAGCAATCATTGCTGTAATCACACTAGTTCCTATTAATTTCATTGTATTGGGGGGTATTCAACTTAATGCCATAATTTCACTTGAATGAAAAATAATCTCTCAGTTAACGGCCATTAAGATAGCTTAACATGCTGCAAATATCGTCTTTACGTCAATGAAATAAACGCCTCTTCCTAAATATATAGTCTCCTTTTTTTATTTGGTTCCATGTCAATGGACTGACTGCAGATACTACGGCCGGACCTTTACTCTTTGCTTCCTGAGTTGCCTCACATTTCCTGACTAGAAGATTTGTAGATGCCGGCGCCCCCTCTATCGAGCACAGGATACCAAGCTTCCATCAAAGCCCCACAAATTCCCATGTAAGAGCTTGCGTGATGGGGTGACAGTATAAGCCGACTTTTTCCTGTCGATTCATGTTCAATTAGCTCAGCTTTTTGATTGCTCACTCTGAATCCCCTATGCGCTGCCCCTTCTTATTTCCTCTCAAACCGGCTCTAGCCGCCCTCTGTGTCTTACTCACCGTCGGCCAGGCGGTGGCTCACTCGCCGGGCGACCTGATGATTGTCGGTTATAAATCCTCACAATCGCCGAGCGATTCGATTAGCTTTGTCACCTGGGTCGAGCTCGCCGCGGGAGAATCGTTGATCCTTATTGATGCCGACTACAGCGGAGGAGGAGATGGAACGGGCCAAGGTCTTGCTGGCGGTTCCTACGAAAGTTTACGTTCGATCACCTGGACCAATGGCTCCAGCGCGCTGCCCCCCGGCACAGTGATCACCATTCCGGACGTCACCGCCTCGACTCCCAGTCCGAATATCGGCAGCTGCACGCGATCCGGTAATTTTGCACTGACCAATCAGGGAGAGCAAATTTTTCTCGCCCAAGGGACCATCGTGGACAGCGGTGGCAACGATTACCTGAACGGTCAGCTCATTTTCGGCCTCGATTACGAAGGTTCCGGCGGCTGGGGCGAGAGTGGAGAGTCGGCCTTACCCAGCGTGCTCAATGTGGTGTTGGGAAACATCAATATGGGAGAAATCGACGACGCGGAATTCCCCGATATCAACCGCAACGGCAAGGCAATCAGCGACTACTCCCTCGACGTGGTAAACCCGTCCAAATGGCAATCCGTAGGCAGCGAAAGCCTCTCGTCCACAATTTTCAACGATGACAGCGTGGCAGAAATGCTCGGAGCTGTTAGTCCGGGCCTGCTGTTTCATACCCGGAGGATGAACAACAAGCTGCCTATTCTCGACGAGTCCTGGAGTATCTCCCAAGGAGCCACGGGAGATAACATCGAAAACCTCAACGGAGCCTCCTGCATCCGCATCCCTAACTGGATCCCTGCCAACGAACGTGCTGACCCCACTGCTGTCTATTATCTCTACTTTGCCGATCACTCTGGAAACTACATCCGCATGGCTTGGGCGGCCAACATTGAGGGACCATGGACAGGTTTCAGAATGAATGAAAACACCTACCCAGACATTGGAGATCGAGGCGTGCTTAGCCTCGGCGATGATGATGAGATCGATGCCGGCGATGGATTGATGATCGATGGCCATATTGCTTCACCTGACGTTCTCATCGACGACACCAACCAGCGAATCATCATGTATTTCCATGGTCAGGTCTGGTTCACGTCTGAGGGCCGTAGTAACAGCAGGTCTCAACGAACTATCTCCGCCACATCGTCTGACGGCCTCAATTTTAACATGCCTAGCGGTGGTGACAGCCGTGCCGGGCAATCCGGACACGGCGTGCTCTCCGTGAATTACGGCGAAAGCTACTTCCGCATTTTCGAAGAAGGAGGCCGCCAGTATGCCCTGACTAATACCGGTGACCTCTACGGAGCACCCGTCGATAGCTCCAATGTCCCTCTGGATCCACTTGTGCCCAATGCCAGCTACAATCACACCAGCCGATACTGGGATCAGGGCCCAAAACCCTTTACCGATGAAACCGAGAGCCGTGGCTGGCTAGATTGGGGCAATGACTTAGGGGCCCTGCGTCCTCGACACTTCGGCGTGCTCAAGCGCGATGGACTGCTTTACGCATTCTACACCAACAAGGGTGAGATCGGCGAACGTGTGAAGATTTCCACCTTCGATTTTGCCAATCTACCATCAGGAAGCGAGCTGTCTTTCGAAGACTGGCACGGCGTATTCCCAAGCCAAGAGTTATTGCGACCTGAGGAAAATTGGGAAGGTGCCAATCTTCCATTGAGCATCTCAGGGGCTGGCGGGGCTGATGACCCCATGCACGAACTTCGAGACCCCAGCGTCCTGGAGGATAATGATGGCCGGACTTACTTATTCTACTCAGGTAGTGGTGAAAAAGCCATCGGCGTGGCCCAGCTGGTCAGTCTGCCCGTGCTGGGAGGCCCCACCGAAGTCACCACCGGTGCCGCCCACACATTCACCGTGGCCACGGATGTGGACGTCGCCCCGGAGTGGTTGAAAATTTCCAAGACGAGCACCACGGCCGTCGGCTTCGATGCCGAAGAAGCGAGTTCCTACCTGATCCACGATGGCAATGGTTATGCTCCACTACAGTCTGCCACCGTGAGTCAGGGCAACCAGTCCTACCAACTGGCACACAGTGCAACGCAGCAGAGCGTCACCCTAACACTTCCTAACAAATATTACGCAACACAAGGGGCGACGCTGCACTTTTCCAGTCGACTCCGCAGTAGCACCACCGGTCAGTTTGCCGAGCTGCAGGTTTCCTTTGACGGCGTCACCTGGCAGTCGCTTTGGGTGCAACGAGGTGGCAGCGCGGAAGCTGATTTTACCACTCGCGTGGTCGATATCTCAGGCTTGGCTGGACGCTGCTTCGAACTGCGTTTCCGCTACCAGCACGAACCCCTGCGGAACAGCAGTATCGTGTCCGGAAATTCATCCAGCCAAGGCTGGTTCATTGATGACATTGTGACCAGCGGATTAGAGACCGTCGCCACAGTCACCGAAGCCAACTTCAGCAGCTCAAGCTTCACCTTGGACGACATCACTGCCATGGTGGAACCTGAAGTGACTTTGGGCGATGACGTCGACGATCGCTTTTTAATCTCCGTTTCAGGACTGCATGCGGGTAGCGGCTTCAGCGAATCCATCGGCTACGGCAAACCCTACGCCGTCCGCATTCGCTCAAGCTACGAGCAGTTCATGTATGATTACTTCAGCGATATCGAGCGCGCCGATCCTTTGGTGTATGAAAAAACAGCCGACCCGGACGGCGATGGCATCGTCAACTTGTTAGAACACGCCTTTGGTAGTTCCCCGCAGGAGCCGGGGTCAAATCCGGTTCATTTCACGGGAGACACGATTCACCCCTCTCTCACATTCCCTTGGAACTCGGCAGCTGGCCACAGCTACTTCCTGCAAATGGGCGACCTCCAAACCTCTTTTGTGGACGTTGAGTTCACGGAAAGCAGCGAGATCGTCGAGGGACAATTAATGATCACTCTGAGCCCCGCCCCATCGGTAATCGTGCCGAGTGAGAAAGCCTTTTTCCGTATCAAGGTGGAATAGGTTTCAGTCGTTGTCCTTTGATTATCAAAAAGATGACTTCTTTTTTTATATACACCACCTTCATGAGCTATCATCATACTCAATGCTAGCTCAATTCATAAAGGCTAGATTAAAACCCAAATACACACACAATGAGTATAACTAGAACGATTATTAAGACTACAGCTCTTGGCTGTATCTTCGCAGCCACCAACGCTCACGCAGCCAACTACATCTGGACCGGAGCATTTGATGCGAACGACTTCACCAATGTCAACAACTGGCTCGATAAAGACACCGGACTCGTCCCCACAATGTCCCCCGATAACACCATCCCTACTGAGTTCAACGGCGGAGCCACCAATGTTGCCAACTACAACGCTGCAGGAACACAGCAGGTCAACGCTATTTACGTTTCTTCCCAAACCGGCACCGGCTCAGGCACTGGCGGGGTGCTGAATGTTTCCGCCGGAACACTCCAAGGAACAGGACAGAATACCCGATACACCTATGGAGGCAAAGGCCAGACCGGAACGGTCAATATCTCTGGCACCGGAACAATCGACGTGGGTGGTGGCACACGCGTTGGCATCGATAGTAACTCCGTAGGAACACTCAATATCTCTGACAGCGGCACCTACAAAGGTTCACGAGGCCTAACAGCCAACTCGATCAGTGTCAGCACCATCGCGGGGCAAGGCAATGCGACAGGTAATATCAATGTTTCCGGATCAGGAACCTACCAGGATCGCTTTGGCCTCATGCTTGGTGGTTTCAACTCTACGAATACCGGCACCGGCAACTTCAACATCATCGGAGGCAACGCCACTGTTCAGTTGGGCTTCCTAAACTCTGGTTCCGATGGCAAGTGGCTCCAAAGTGGTGATGGCAGCACACTCGGAGCGACCATTGACAGCTCCGATGGCTTCTCCCTGAGCACGATTGAAATTTACGATCATGGCACACCAACGGATGGCCGGGTATCCTTCGAAGCTGGAGCCTTGCTCAACCTTGGCTTTAGCGGTGCTGCTCAGGCAGGCTCATGGACGCTGATGAGCTGGGGTGAAGACTTCCTGTTTGAAGATGGTGGGCTGGCTTTGGATCCTGGTGTCGATAGCAACTGGAGCTTCGAGTTCGTTGATACCGGCGGCACAACGCAGGCAGATTCACTGGTGGTGACTTACGTCCCAGAACCCTCCTCCGCCGCCCTTCTCGGTCTTGGTGGACTTGCTCTGATCTTGCGCCGCAGAAAGTAGGCCCTCAGTTCATCCTCACATTCAAGCCGCTCTGCTCTGCAGTGCGGCTTTTTTTTGATGCTCTGGTTTTGAACAGCCAACACCACCTGACTATCTGTGTCATAATTTGTTAGCTAACTTCCCTTGGCATAGTCATTGCTGAATTTAATCAACCTTGATCTCAGCCTATCATCACTGACTCAGTGAGTGCTAGCAGCTCTGATTCAAGCATCCTAACAGCACGCAACTACCACACACATATGATTAAGAAATCCCCAAACTTTAAAATAGCAGCCATCGGCTGTATCTTTGCCATCACGCATGCCCAAGGAGCCATCTGGGATGGCGGCGGCGGGACTCCTTTTTGGAGCACCGATACCAACTGGGACGACGACGCAGCAGCCAATGGCACAGCGGTGATCGACAATGGCGATACCACCATTCGATTCTCTGGTGTTACGGTGAATAAAACCGATGTCAACGGCGGGTCGACGCTCGAATTGAATGGCAATAGCCACTCGGACAGCCTATCAGGTTCCAATGTCCGAAATTATATCGGCAATGGCAGTGCAGGAACCGTCAAGCACCAGGGGAATGCCCAATGGGACATCGGTCACATGCTTTCCATCGGTAACGGCACAGGAGGCAATGGCTCATACAGTTTATTGTCCGGAACCTTGACCGTCTTCCGTGACGGCAATGCGATGGCTGGCTCTCCAGTAAAAAGCTCACTGGCGATTGGAACCAATGGCGGCACCGGCATACTCGACATCAGCCGCGGCACCCTGAATACCCGGGCCGGCGTAGAAATTGGCGCAGGCGGAACGTTCCAGATTATGGGAACCGGCGACTCCCAACAAGGGATCGATATCAACATCGGCTCCAATGGCAGCCTCGACGGCTTCTGGTGGCAGACCGCCGGAGGCACCCTAAGCATGGGAATAGGTGCCGATGGCGTGGAGCAGATCTTTGTCGATAACGTCGACGATGATGGCGGCCAATTTGCCACCTTCGCCGATGGCTCTATCTTGGACATGAGCTTCTACGATACCGTCGCCACCCCTGGCACCTGGACGCTCATGGAGCTGGAAGGAGCAGCCATTACGGATGAAGGCTTGGAACTGGCTGCCGGTGATGAAGCAGCGGGCTGGAGCTTCACCGTTGATAACAGCGGCCCCAACGGACTGCTCACCGTCACTTACGTGCCTGAGCCATCATCCACGGCCTTACTGGGACTCGGAGGACTGGCACTGCTGATGCGCCGTCGGAAATAGGTAACTTCCGGAAACTCTCTTTCAGCCACCCTACTCGTTAGGGTGGTTTTTTTGCGTCTCGAGCTTGAGCTTGGAAATGATCACCTCGCCGTAATCGTCTGCACGGTCTCCTTTTTCAGGATTGGATTGGGTGTAACAGCCAGCCTTGAAATAACAGCCCCGCTTCGCAACCTCCCAGTCCATCTTCAGTTCGCCATTATACCAGACTTTGACCCGCCCCTTTCCGGCCTCGATTTTGACGGAAAATGAATCTCCCAAACGGTAGCCATCTTGGAGTAGAACATCACCGATTTTGTTGCGCTCAATAAACAACTTGTCGCCCTCCAGCCGAACCATCATCAGGTCGTCATCGGCATCGTGAATCTGGGCACAGACGACGTGACGTTTCACCTTCGGCGTCTTCGTGATACTCGCCTGTAGCGTCATCGAGCGCACTAGACTGGCTCTGGTGTCCCAGGCGGCGCGCGACGTTCCATCGGCAGACATTTCGCGCAGCTCGCAGCGTGGGTATTTTGAGTTTTTGGTAGTGGCTCCACCACAGGGGGCTCGGAATATCACCGCGCCGTTCTCGACGAAAAAATACCGTTGGTGCGCAAAATTCTTGAGCTCCGGTGACTTGATCTCGTCCGGAGAGCCAAGCGGCTTCGCCACGTCCACTGGCAGAGTGAGCTTCCACGACGACAGGTCAAGCAGCTGGCCGGGGGGAGCCGCGGCGCAGGCACTCAGTGGAAATACCGCCATCATCCATGGCAGGACCTTGACGATAGTCCTCTTCATGATCCGGTGCGGCTTTCCTTAGGCAACTTCTTCTGGGCCGCCTTCATGCTGCTGTCTTCGTGAGCGAAGACAAAGCGATCGATATTAAAATTCTGTGACCGACCGGAAACGACCAAGGTGTAGGTCTCACCTGCCTTGAGCTGATAGACGGGTGTGTGTTTCTGATGCTTGTCATCCAGCTTCGCGGTATAGCCCCAGCCCTCTGACTTGCCGCCGAACATTTTGGTGTCCTTTTTTAGCAGTTTGAGAGGTGTCTTGTTGCCCGATTCAAAGTCGCCCTCGAGGCGGACATAACAATCGTTGCAAATATCCTGCCGATCACTGATCAGGCGTTTATGGGCACGGATGGAAAAGGAATACTTGCCGCCCTTGCTAACCTTGAAGGTGTATTTCAATGGCGACTTAGGCGGGCCGGTCTCCGGTTTGTTGCCGGTGAACTCAAGATGCGCGTCGCCAGTGAACCCCTTGACGCTGGACTTTTTCACCCACTTGCCGAGACGCGACGTGGTTGACTCGGCCTCGATGACAACGAGGCCTTTTTTCTCGAGAAATACAGTCGGTGCGGCGTGCAGGCAGCCGCTTAACAAGGTGATCGCTAACAGAGTAATACGCATGGTTTTTCAATGAGATGGACGATCAGAATACTGCATCGCCCTTCTCTGACCAGCTGAAATCACGGCATCCGCGCGGCTATTCTTTCGGCTTATCCGCTTCTTCATTCGCCTTGCGGATAGCGGCCTTTGCCTTCTGCAAGCGCTCCGGCCACGCAAAAGTGGGAGCCTTGCTGGGATCGTAACCTTTCATGTGCCCGGTCAGTCGGGTGGCAGGCTTGGTGTAAGTGATCTCCGTGTCACCAAAGACCTCTTCGCAGAATTTAGCCAACACCGGATCGTATTCTACCAGTTCCTTGCGGGTATTGACGTGGTTGTGATCGTGATCGTTCTCGCGGTTGTTCCCAAACCACGACTGCACACCCTCGGCGAAGTATTCGAAGCGATTGGTCGCGGCATACTTATTTTCCCAAAGCCCGGCCGCCATGGCTTTCTGATAGGCGGCCTCCAGACGCACGTCGAAGGTGGGATCGATATTGAGCATACCACGCAGGTGGATGTTATGGGCGAACTCGTGAATCAGAATGTTCTCATCCTTGTAGGGGTCACCCGGGTAACCTAGCAGATTTTCCTCGCCACAGGTGCAGTAGGGGTCCGAGTCACTACCACCCGTGCCGCGTGCGCGGGCGTCCCAGAAGTTCTTGGAGGTGACCTCAGGATAGGGGCTCTTGAACTCGGCGAAGTGGGTAAACTCCGGTAAATCGGTGGTGTATTCGTTATACGCAATGATGCACAACCGGGCTCCACTCTTCACCATCGCCGTGCGGACGTCGGCTCTCTTTTTCAACATGAGATCCACCAGATAAGCGGCCTCCTTGAGCGCGTAGGGATTGACTGTGGCCGATGCGACAATGGGAAAACCGCCGACCTTAACCACCTGACTGTAAAAGGCCGGAATGCCGTTCTTTTCTTGCGGAGCGAAGCGGAAACCTTGCACCGGAACGATGCTTTCCACCTCCAGGCGAATTTCCGTTTTCTCCCCGACCACGGCAAAGCGATGCCCCAAGGTGGTGGTGATCATGCGGTCTTCACCGGGATCAAGCGTGCCATTGGGCTCTTCCTTGCCATCCTGACTGAGCCAAAAGATCGCCGCCTTTTCCTCGCTGGCATTGATGATTTGCAACTTGGCCTTCAGATCAGCGGGCTCAGGCGATGCGATCAGGGTGCCCGTGAGACAGAATAAAAAAGCGAGACAGCTGCGTGTGATGGAAGTCATGGTTGATGATGGTGAAGTTTACCGCGATCGATGATCGATAACTTGCACCCTCATCCCTCGCCTAGCCAATCTAATCGCTGCGACCGTCTGGGTCAGAAATTGACGACCACGACCGAGTCGCCGGCCGAAGTGACCTCGGCGGCCGCTATCGGCTCCGCCGCGCGATGTAAATGCAGTGCCTAGCACGCTTCGATTTCTCATGCGGCTTCGCGGCAAAGGCCTCCACCTGAAAGCCCGCTTTGGTCAGGCATTTCTTAAACTTCGGCGCCGGCTCGGATAGCCAGTAAGCGATGCAGCCCTGCGGCGTGATCACCTCGCGTAGTTTGTCTAAAAAGCCGGCCGAGTAGAGTCGGGCATTGCCCGCCGTGATCAGATCGTCCGGTGTGTTGTCGATATCCAATAACAGCACATCGTAACTCGCCTTCGCCTTACTCGAGATAATGTCGAACAAATCACCTTGGGTGATCTTGGTTCGGGTGTCGTCCAAAAGAGGGCCATTGTGTTCAACGAGAAACGTGCGGTTCCACTCGATCAAAGGAGGCATTAACTCCGCCACCTCCACGGTCGCCGGCCTGCCCACGAGCTCCAAGGTGCGCTTGAGGGTAAACCCGAGCCCCAACCCACCAATCAAAACCTTTGGATGGCGTGGTCTTGAAGGTTTGCCTTCCAAAATATCCTGACACCCAATCTCTGCCAGCATTTCCTCCGAACAGGTCAAAGCGGTGCTCATCAAGTCGAACCCATTGTATTTCAGGTAAAATTTACCGTCATGTTTATGTAGGGAAAACACAGTCCCGTCTGACATTTTTGATTCACCAAGCTTCACGTAGGGCTTCATAGCCGCCACTCTGACCGCTATTTTCCAATCAACAAGTCCTGTAATCAATTATCGTCACTCTCGAAAGAGAGTCCGATAAGCGGGTCAACTCCACCAGTAGATCAGTCCGCAAAGTCTCGACGAGTGTAGAAATCTCAAGCATCCATCACAATGCCATCGCTCCATCGGCTCTGGCGATCACCAAAGGCACGATAACGAGAAAGATGATCAACAAAATGATAATCAATACGCGGATAGATAGCTTTTCTAACATGGGAAACTAACGACTAGCAGACAGTTAGAAATAATCTCACATGCTTAATTTTTTATCGCAACATAACAATTATACGTAATCTCTTGAACACGTATCCGGTTTTATCATGCGCAACATGAAATGAGAGCATTTCTCCCGCGAACATTAAATTTCCGATACACTGAATTGATGTATTGGCTCGCCGTGCTGTTGCTCACCCCAAGCTCGACCGCAATTTCTTTTTGACTCAGTTCCGTGAACAAGAGAGTGAATGTTTCCTTCTCACGCGGAGACAAGGCACTGGTCGCAGGTGCCACCAAGCCTCGCTCTAACAACAACCTGTGATGAAGGCCATACGAGCCAGAAATAGCGAGGTATGTTAGCAAGCGATCATGCTCGTCAAAAGGACCTTGGTCCGGCGCGCGATCAATGAGGAAATACGACTCCGCACGGTCCGTCACCGTATAGGCCGAGTGGATACGCTCTTTGATACCCAATAGGGGCACGTTGAACTCCCTGGTCTTCCAGAAATCATCGATCTCATCATCAGGGATCACATCCTGACGGAGCTGCACCCGGGTCTTGCCCGCGTTTTGGGTCATGGTGACGGTATCGATGCCCGGGCCGTGCACCTTAGCGAGTTCAAAGAAGACGGCCTGAACTTCTTTGATGTTGTCAGGAAGATTGAAATCAATGAGATCAGGACACCACCAGCCATCGAAAATCTTGGTAAAATAAACATCACTGGGAGTCTGCCCTGAGGTCGCCGCCAGCCAGGTGACGTTCTTGGCCTTCAGCAGGGTCATCATCTTTTCGATGTATTCTTTCAAACTCGATAGCGTATCAGTCAGCTTCGTCTCAGCTGCTATTCGCCATAGGTTATGTAGTTGGTCGATTTCGGTTGGATTAAGGAAACCGGTTTGGGGAGGAGTATGGTCGCTCATAGAGTGATGTATTATCGTCGCTTAGGGTAATTAGTGCGTTGGGTGGGGGCCTAAGGGAAAGACATCGAGCTTAGATTCAGCATCCGATAGCAGAATATTTCTGCGCATGTCAGATGCTGAATCTAAGCTACATCATAGATAGCAGCGCTGCTAAGCCTCACAAGAAAAAAGAAAGTCACCAAGCCACCCCTCTACCTAACAAAATTAATGAGATGAACTTTAACCCAAGCCCAATCGGCATAAACACTGGCCAAGCTGTCTTCGAATCATAGTGTTGGACTCATCCTAACTGTCATGTTTTTTACTCGTCGACACCTCTCAGCTCTCTCTCTCGCCTCACTCGGGGCTCTCTCAAGTCTAACGATCGCTGCCGAGCCAGAGAGCACAGCGAAGAAGCCGAACATCGTCATCATCATGGCCGATGACCTCGGGGGCAAGGACCTCCACTGCTACGGCAACAAGTTGGTAGACACTCCATCACTGGATCAACTGGCAGCCGAGGGCATGCGCTTCACAGATGCTTATGCCGCCGCTCCCGTTTGTTCGCCAACGCGGGCCGCGATGATGACCGGGCAGGCACCCAGTCGACTGCACCTCACTAACCACGCCCCCGGACACAAGGACGGATTCGCACTCAAGGGCAGCAACCTTCAGGAGCCGAAAACTCTGCGGAACCTGCCACTTTCTTATGTGACGATTGCTGAACGGCTTTCGGAGGCTGGCTACAAGACGGCGCACATTGGAAAATGGCACCTGTCCTATGTCGGTAGAAACAATACCACGGGGCCTACCGAGTTAGAGTTGCGCCCAGAGCATCAAGGTTTTGATATTAACATTGGAGGCCACTTCCGTGGTGGCCCACCGAGCTACTTTGCGCCGTATAAGATCCCCAACCTGCCCGATAAGGAAGAAGGCGAATACCTGCCTAAACGTCTCGCCGACGAAGCCATCGCCTTTATCAAAGATCATCAAGATGAGCCATTCTTCCTCAACTGGTGGCCTTACTCCGTGCACTACCCCATTCAAGCACGTAAGGACCTGATCAAGAAATACAGCCAGCGCAAAGGCCCAGGAATCAAAGACCCGATTTACGCCGCAATGATTGAGGGAATGGACACCGAGATTGGTCGATTCTTAAAGGCCCTCGACGAAACCGGGCTGAGCAAGAACACCATCGTGATTTTCAAATCAGACAACGGCGGCTACGACGGAGACAACCGACCTTTCCGCGGATTCAAGGGCCAGCTCTACGAAGGTGGCGTTCGCATTCCGTGGATCGTGCGCTGGCCAGGCAAGGTTCCAGCCGGATCGGTGAACCACACCCCGGTGATCAGCATGGACTGCTACCCCACCCTCCTTGACGTCGCTCAACTTCCCCTAACACCGAATCAGCCCGTGGATGGAGAAAGCCTGCTCCCTCTTTTCCAACAGAAGAAAATCAAACGCGATGCCATCTACCTGCACTACCCCAACTACGCATTCCACCAGCGGAACCGCCTCGGAGGTGTCATCAGAGAAGGCGACTACAAGCTGATTCAACGTTACGACAACGGAGAACTGGAACTCTACAACCTCGCCGTGGATATCAGCGAGACGAAGAACCTCGCGAAGCAATCACCCGAGCTGGCTCAGCGCTTGGCTGAGAAGCTGCAAGTGTGGTTGAAAAAAACCAACGCCCAGATGCCTGTGCGCGTTCAGGGTGGCCAGGGTGCTCCCGGCAAGTAGGACCGACTTCATTTCCAGCGACCAGCGGTCTTAAGCTTTCTTCCACGAGCCGTCTGCCATCTGCACCCAGGTGCCAGACGGAGCCGAGCTGCGGATCCTCTTAGCGCGGGCTTTTCCCACCGCTGAAGCAGTAGATTTTGTCTTCGCCGCAATGAGCTGATAGACAGCGCGACGGTCAGCATTTTCGGCTTTAACCAGGGCAGACTCGCCACCGCTGAGTGAGCCACGCGGCGAAAGGTAACCGAGATTATTTTCGCCCACCGTGCCTTTTTGTTTCAGGGCGACGATTTTTCCGAGTCGCTGGGCCATGCGGCTTTTCAGCTCGGCAGAGCTGGCGGCCTGTGTGCTGACGGGAGCCATGCCCACCACGAGAATGAATAATGACAGGAGAGCTGCTAGAGAACGTTTCATGATCGTATTTTGAGGTTGGTGTGTTAGTTGGCTATTTGTTGCTCCTTGGCATCGAGGTCACCGAAGAAGTTATCCAGTTCCTTCTCCACCGTCACGCGCACGTTGACGTTGATCTCAATCGGCTTCACCTCGATGGGCTCAACCTTCACTTTGGCGCAGCTGCTGAGTCCGGCAACGGCGACTCCGGCAGCCAGTAGGGATGGGAAGAAATGCTTCATGGTTCTATGTAGATAGACGCATGCTACCGCGAAAAATTCACTCTCACAGTCCAAAGTTCAGTTTATCCCGGTGCTTCAGCAGCAAATCGAAGAAATCCACCGTGTCGTCATCGGGCTGAAATCCATTGATGTTCAGGATAATCGGAGGAGACCCCTCCACTGTAGGTGCGCGGCCCTCAAGCCGTAGCACCACCGCCTTATCAACATCACGCGGATCAAAGAGGCGGATGCTCAGCACCCGCAGTTCCAAGTTCTGCAGCGAGTCTTCCACCATTTTCATCTGCTGATACTCCCTGCCCTTCGGATCGAGGCCAGCGCTAAACTTGTTTCCAGCATCGTAGCGCAGAGTCGCATTGCTTCCGGGGGTGAGATACATGCCACCTCGCTGCGGCATGAACTCTCCATCGATACATTGCATCGGCAGCAAGCCATCGATCCGGCCGCTGATCTTGCCATTGAACTCGGGGAACAGCTTGACCATCTGGGCGATGTCGATTTTTTTCATCCGCACTTTGAACTGATAATTAGCATCGCCGTCAGGAAGCACGAAGGGGTCCAGCCAGACGTTTCCTCCCAGTGCTTGGGTCGCCACATTGCGCAGCTGGATATCCCCGTTAGGAAGCAAATGATAGTCAGCCCGAAGATTGGTCATGGTCATGTCAAAGGCGGTCATCTTAGTGGCAGTCACCCGGTGAAAGCCTGCAGTCTGCTTGGTTTTCATCGAGGTCAAACGAACGCCTCCCTTGATCCCCTCGATCACTGGTCCATCTTCCGTGGTGAATTTCAGGGTGCCATCCTCGATGTCCGCAGTGAGCACGCCATCAAAGTCTTCATCGCTGCCTTTAGTGAAATCCAACTTCATCGCGACGCGTCCTGTTAGCGATTTATCCTTCATCGCATCGATCAAGATCGCAGCGTTATCGATCGGGTTTTTCAGCTCCGCCGCCTTGATTTGCAGCACACCTGCCAGTTTCCACGCATCGCCCTCATTGGACTTCTCGTGTCGATAGGAAAACGGCACCCGGTTGTCCTTCAGCATGGTCGCTCCGGTTGCTGTGAGGGTATCGCCCTCCATCCGCAGTTGGACATCGGTATCGGTCAGATCCATTTCCTCTCCGTCGCTCTCCGCATGCAGGTTGAGCCCGCTCAGCACGGCATCGAGAACCGCCGGCTCACCGCTAAACTTACCCTTACCACGAACCTTCCACGGCTCATCGCCAATGTGATCGAGGTTGAATCCCAGCGATTCTTCAGAGTTGAGGTGGAAATGATCTGCGCTGAAATCGAGGGTGTAATAGCTGGGGTCGGATTGGCTTGGATCCGTATCTGACAAAGGGACGAGATGAAGATCCCATACCCCACGCAGACCTTCAACCTTGATCAGGTCGTCACGATCCAGCACGCTAACATCCTCGAGCGTGGTGCATAACACACCTTCGAAGGGAAGAAAGGCACCCATCTTGAACTTGAAGGTGCTGAGACTGCTACCGGTCAGTGTGCAGTCGTCGAAAAGATCGGTGATTGCGCTCAGTAGAGGCATCGGCTTGGCATGTGCCACAGGACCTAACACCATTTCTCCATCCAACACCCAGCGTTCCTCGTCGGTCATCCGATGGTGGTAATGCACAGGCAGCTTGGTGCCATTGTTGACCATCGATCCCGCCACGGTCAGAGACTCCCCTTTTTTCTCCAGACGCAGGGTGATTGCATCGAGCTCCACCAGCCTCTCGTTATACCGGCCTCTGAGTTGCAAGTTCTCGATCTCGCACGAGAGCACTGGCTGCTCCACACCCCACTCAATCCGCGCCTGCCACTTCGCATCCGTTGGCTTCGCTTGACCTAGAACAAAGCCAGCTGACGGGTCGAGGGGCATGGCCACGGCATCTAGACCACCTGCTAACAGCACGTGACCGGATCCGTCCGACTGCTGGGTGAGCTGAATCTGAGCTTTTTCTATTTCCAGCAATACAGGCTGATCGCCACCGTCATAATCGATTTGGCTCAGTGTTCCGGCCAAGTGGAGAGGCTCCATACGGTCGCCATCAAAGCGCAGCCCCCCACTCAATGCCGCCCCGCCGACAGCCATCCCCTGCGGTAACAGGCCGTCGTCGAGATCCAGCAAGGTTTCCAAACTCTGCAAAAAACGCTGCGGAGCCACTTCCGTGAGTTCCAATACCAGATCTGTAATTTCTTGATCGGTCTCGAGGTGGACCTTGAGTTGGAAATCGTCCGATGCCAGAGCTACGGCTGTTTCCCGGTCGCTGACAGCTTTCACCGAGAGATCCCATTGCATCTGGTCACTGCGCTCAGCTTGCTGGATCGTGAGATGCACCTGCTTGGCCTGAATTTCCCCCAAGCGCTCCACCATGGCCGGAAGCTGATGGATGATCGGTGTCGATGCTGTTTCTTGCTGTTGTGGCTCGGACGATGGCTCATCGGAAATCACCTCGGCAGAGCTTTCCCCCGGCGTGAAATCGATCACACAGCGAGCCCCCTCCAAGGAGATCTGATCCACCCGCCCCTTGAGCAAATCGAGTGCATCGTAGTCCACGGTCACTCGCTCTGCGCTCAGGCTCCAGACGCCGTCCGCGAAATCCACCTCCTCGATCACCGCGGATTTCCACCCGATCTCGCGCACTTGAAACGTGTTCTTTTCCAGCCCTGCCTCTTCGATCATCGAGATCAGGACCTTCTCAGCGATGCGGGGCAAGAAGCACCAAAGCACAACCACAAGCAGCACAAAAATACCCAGCACGACCAGAAGGCCGCGCCTGAAACGACTCCAGCCACTCCGCCGCTTATGCACCGTGGCAGAATCGGGGGCTTTGTGCTCTTGGCTTGTTCCAGACATGCTGGAAGCAATCTAACCTGATAGCGGGGAAAATCGATGGCATTTTTACTTCCTTCGGCGAAGACCACACGCCAGCGCTCCCAGAATCAAAGACAACGCAGCCGACGGCTCCGGCACAGCCACGGGAGCAAATTCCGTGGTGACCACATAACCGGTGCGATCGTCATCATCCTGTGGGTCCGGGCCGGCATTGTTCACGGTAAACTGAAGCTGGGTGAAAGTGCCAGTGAACTGAATCGAGCCCGCTGCCTCCTCACCAAAGATGGCCTCATCCGCGATACTGCTGCCGGAGCCGCTATTGCTAAGGATGTTACCGGATTGCATGAGATTCCCTGTGCCTGTGAGTATGGAAAAGCTATTAGTAAACACCAAATCGCTCTGTATATCGACGTCCGAAAAACTCAGCACTGGATTCGTGATTTGCGCACCGAAATTGAAGGTCACAATCGAAGAAGCCATGCCATCGGTTTCGATATTGGCAAAGTCACCATTCACCTGGGGATAAAATGGCAGGCTCACAGGCGCTATAACGGGGAGCCCGTTATACGTGTCCCCAGGATCCAGATCTCTCCAAGGAAACCCTTCATTGATCTCCGAAGGGTGAGTGGCATCCGCTACGGATTTCACTTCGCCGGAGGTGGTCAATGACACCACGAAACCGGTGTCGAAGCCCGCGCCCGTGTTGTCCACCATCACTTCGCGCCATACACCGCTCGCTGAGCCACCCATACCTGGACTGAGTGAGGTGTAATTCGTGATCCACACAGCAGATGCGGAATGAATTGGAAGTAGAGCAAGAGTTGATGTCAGCACCAGGCTGCGAATAAGGAATATGTTAGATGCTGGATCAAAGCGATCCGCTGCGTTGTGGGGTGGATAATTCATCGGATTGGATGTTATTCATCTCTGCATCATACACATACGCAGACGGGACACAACCTAAATTCATACAGTCGTTTAACTCCTCCTAATCATCCTCGCAACCTAACCTAACATAGTCGAAGTGCAGAGCACTCGATCGGCACTTATCCGGAGAAGTTTTCCGTCTCGATCGCTTCCAGTTGACTGACTAACAGCCTAAACACATCGGGTTCCAAGCCACGATCAGGATCACCCTTGCCACAGCTGACCAGCCACTTGTTCAGCACTCGGCGATCCTCTCCGCTCATGTGGCGGACAAAGCCTTGGCTCTCGTCGCCACTGATGAGAGAATCAACGTCGCGCTTGCCGTGGGCTCGGCTAATCACCTCGTGGTAAGTCACCAGCAATCTATCTAACAAGATCCATGGAAAGTTCTCATTCTTCGGCGGCCCGAGTTCCAGTTTTCGTCCTTCGCCACCTTTCAGTTTCATGCCTCCAGAGAGGTCCACCTTGAGATCGGGCAATTCATCGCCCTTGAAAAAAGCCGCCGCCGCGCCGAATAATGTGCCAAAGAGGGTGCCAGCGCCATGGGTGAGACCTCCGCTGCCTACGTCCACCGCCACGCCCGCTGCCGCTCCCGCCGCACCGCCAGCCATGGCAAGCTGACTTCTGGAGAGCCCCCATTTCGACCAAGTCTCCTCCGCTTCGAGATCGATATCTTCAAAGCCGAATTCGTCCCAATCGATTTTAATTAAATGGTGACGGTAGATTTTCAACAGCTCGTCGACCGACTTTTTCACCAGCTTGGTCACCGATTTGTAATACGCTTCCACCATCTCCGCCTGCACCCGCTCGCGCCGGTGATCGACCTCCACCACCCGCTCTTCGAGCACGCGACTCTCACGCAGCATCATCGCTGATTCCAGCGCGCCGACCAATACCTCGGCCGTCTCTTCGCGGCGCTGACGCCACTCGTCATCGAGACTGCGGATCGTGGATTCGATGACCTTGGCGTGTTCTTCGTCGATTTCGAGAAGCGACTTGAGCAGGCGGCGGCGTTCGTCGAACCGTGCTTCGTGGGCGTTGAAGGTGCGGACTAGGTTGAAATAGCTACCCAGTCGGTCGCGCCAGGTTTTCAAGTGTTCTTCGCTGGCGTCCTTGGCATTGAGCAGTGCCATCCGGCGTCTGCCCGTCCAGCGCAGGATCTCCATTTCCGCGATGAATTCGTCACGTAAGGGTTTGCTGGGATCGATCACATATAGTAGACCTGCACCTTTCAACAAAGGATCCAACAAGCGGCGCTCATCTTCGAAGTCACCCGTGGCTGAACTTTGCTCGACAAATTCACGAACGCTTTCAAGGTCTGGCGTCCCTGGCCCATGAATCCGCTTGATTTCATTCATAGCTCCTATGGCCTTTTGAAATCCGGGAGTATCAATGAATCGGATGCATTCTCTATCATCCAACACGAGCGGTAAAGCTTGGCACTGGGTGGTTGCTCCCGCTGTGGGAAGAATTCGGATAATGCGATCGTCGTCCACCTCTAACAATGTCGCTAACACCGATGACTTACCGGCATTCACTTTCCCCACCACGGCAAAAACAGGCACGTTAGCAGGTGCATCGGTAACATCGGTGGTGGGCTCGTTCATCGGGTAGTTAAATTACGGGTCAAATCTCTGCAGGTCAACCGACCACATCATAGCGAACCACGGAGGTCTCACTGTCTCTCAAGGAATCAACAAACTGTGCCCACTGCGCGAGCTCCTCCTCGCTGCCGATCACGACGTAGCGGATCATGTGATCGGCCCCAATCGCGCTGCGAATCTGATCGTGATAGACCTCCATCTGTTTCGGACTCAGGTTCCAGCCTTCGACCAAGAACACAACGCCCATCGCTACCGACTTGGCTTTTTCCATGGCTTCCGCCTCCTCCTCGGTATCCAGTGTGCCGAGTGAAAATCTTGCTTCCGGGTTCACGCGCAGAGTTTGCAGTAGGAAAGGACGAACGCTGTCCGTGTCCATTTCCAAGCCACCGATATCGAGCAGCACCACACCATCGGCTGGGCCTACCTGCACTTCACCCCGCTGCACCTTGGTGAGGTCACGCCAGAGCGAACGGTGTCGTGATTCTTGAAAATCCATTCCCGCCAGAGCACGACGCTCCATCGACCACGCCAGCACCCACAAAATCACCCGAGGGAGCAAGCCCCAGACAGCGATGGCAAAGAGAAAAAAGAAGCCCCAGGAGAGATCCACCGCCATGCGCTCAGGCATGGAATTCTGTGCGGGCGGAATCAGAACACTGCCGCGTTTTGCCTGATCGACCACCTCCGCGCCGGGTGCAATGCTATCGCTGAAAAAGGCCAAGGCCTCGGTGACCTGAATCAAACTGTCACGACCGAACTGCGGTAGGGTCGACTCCCAATAAAACCCAATCTGGAAAAACCACAGACAACCGAAAAGGCCTAACAAAAGCCCACAATTATACCCGACACCCCCAGCCTGAAGAATACGCGCCAATCGCCATGAGATCACACTCTGTCCTCCGCTGACACGAGTTTGCAATCGTTTCCAGACATCGCCCACCATCTTCTCGCCGCCCCATTTTCTAATCAGCTTCTGCAGCAGGACTTGGAAAATACTGAGACTGCCGGACCAGCGACGCCATAGCCAGTAGGCCAGCACCGAGCCCAACATCAGCAACCATTGAAAGCCAATCGTCACGCCTAACAAAATCCAAATATTATAGCCCCGCATCCGCGTGACTTCTCCGCCGGAATAGGAAAACTCGAACTCCATCAGCAGCCCACGCAGCACCCCGATGCCGGTGAGCAACATCACCAGCCAGAGCAAGAAGGCGAGCAAACGTGCGCCGGAATCCAGACGGTGCCCCGATTCCTCATGCTCCGCCTCGCGGACCTCCTCCAGCATCCAGCGGAACCCCAGCCTACGACGATTCAGCTCGGAACTGACGCCTTCATTTTCCAGCTCCTCGCCGACACCATTCCGCCACGCCGACTTCCAGCGCGCTGCCTTTTCCAGCTGCACTTCAAAATCCACTAAATCGCGCAGAGTCCAGCTGCGTTTTTTCTGTTGTCGGGTCACTGCGCAAACACTGTTCTATTTCCTTCAGCACGACAAACAAATCAACATATCAGGATACATAGATTTGTTCTTGTTTCTTGTCATTTCATGCATACTTTCCCTCCCGCCACGCTATGCCTAGACCCGACGCCACCCAAGAACTGACCCAAGCCCTGAAAGACCGTATCCTTGTGCTCGATGGAGCGATGGGCACCACCATCCGTGGATACGGACTGGAGGAATCCGATGCCCGCGGGGATCGTTTCAAAACCAACGACAAGGATCTGCTCAATAATGGCGATATCCTCACGCTGACCCAGCCTGATACCATCGGAGACATTCACAAGCGCTTCCTCGAGGCCGGCTCCGACATCATCGAGACCAATACCTTTTCCGGCACCGCGATTTCGCAATCGGAGTTCTTTGTCGAAGATCCACGCGAAACAGGCAAAGGTCGCAAGGATCCGGAGTTCTATCAGAAAGTCATCGAGAACCCGTTCTTGCAGGACCTCTCGTGGGAAATGAACGTCAAATCCGCCCAGCTGTGTCGCGAGTGGTGCGACCGCATTGGCACAGAAACTGGCAGGAAACGTTACGTCGCCGGAGCCATCGGGCCGCTCACGGTATCGCTCTCGGTTTCACCCGATGCCGAGGACGCCGGATTCCGTGTGGCCACCTTCGACCAGTTGGTTGCCGACTACTCCCACCAGATCCGCGCCCTCATCGAAGGCGGCACCGACATTCTGATGGTGGAGACGATTTTCGACGCACTGAATGCCAAGGCAGCGCTGGTCGCCACCCAAAACGTTTTTGAAGAGGACGGGCTGAAATTGCCAATCATGATCTCCGCCGCCGTCGGTATGGGAGGCGAGACAATGATCTCGGCTCAAAAAGTCGAGGCAATGTGGAACGCGGTGAAACACGTGAACCCTCTCTCGGTCGGTCTGAACTGCTCGTTGGGGCCGGACAAAATGCGCCCCTTCCTCTCCGAGCTGAGTGGAATCGCAGAGGCCTTTGTTTCCTGCTACCCGAACGCCGGCATGCCCAACCCACTGGCACCGACGGGTTTCGATCTCGGTCCCAAGGACATGAACAACCAGCTGGCCGACTTCGCCAGCGCCGGCTTCCTCAACTTTGCAGGCGGCTGCTGTGGTAATACTCCGGAACACGTTGCCGCCATCGCTGAGGCGGTGAAGCAGCATGCGCCACGCGAAATCCCCACCCAGGAGCCGCTGCTCAGACTCTCCGGCACAGAGGCCTACAATCACACCGACGATAAAAATTTCCTGATGATCGGCGAGCGCACCAACGTCGCCGGCTCACCACGATTCAGGAAATTAGTGCAGCAGGGAAAACTGGAAGACGCCCTCGCAGTCGCCCGTCAACAGGTGGACAACGGCGCTCCGGTGATCGATATTTGTTTCGACGACGGCTTGATCGACGGCGTCGATATGATGACTCGCTTCCTCCAGCTGGTGCAGTCCGAGCCGGACATCACCAAGGTGCCGATCACGGTGGATTCCTCGAAGTGGGAAATCATCGAGGCGGGGCTGAAATGTCTGCAAGGAAAAGGCATCGTCAACTCGATCTCGCTGAAGGAAGGTGAAGAGGCCTTCAGGAAAAACGCCCGCACCATCATGAAATTTGGTGCCGCCGCCGTGGTCATGGCCTTCGATGAAAATGGCCAGGCCGCCACCTATGAGGAAAAAATCCGCATCTGCGAACGCGCCTACCGCATCCTCGTCGATGAAGTCGGCTTCAACCCGCAGGATATTATTTTCGACCCCAACATCCTGACCGTCGCCACCGGCATCGACGAACACAACAACTACGCGGTCGACTTTTTCAATGCCACCAAGTGGATCAAGGACAACCTGCCGGGAGCCAAAGTCTCCGGCGGAGTTTCCAACGTCTCCTTCTCATTCCGCGGCAACAACCCAGTGCGTGAAGCCATGCACTCTGCCTTCCTTTACCACGCAGGCAAGGCCGGCATGGACATGGGGATCGTCAATGCGGGTATGTTGGAAGTCTACGATGACATCGAACCCAAGCTGTTAGTCGCCGTGGAAGACGTGCTGCTGAATCGCGATCCAGGAGCCACCGAGCGCCTGCTCGATCTCGCTGAGGAATACAAAGGCATCAAGAAAGTGGTGCAAACGGAAGACCTCGCCTGGCGCAAGGAGAGCGTGGAAAAACGTCTCGAATACGCGCTGCTCAAGGGCATCGACAACTTCATCACCGAGGACACGGAGGAAGCACGGCTGAAATACGACAAACCGCTGCACGTCATCGAGGGCCCGCTGATGGACGGCATGTCGGTGGTCGGTGATCTCTTTGGTGCAGGTAAAATGTTCCTGCCGCAGGTGGTGAAATCCGCCCGTGTGATGAAAAAATCGGTCGCCCACCTCGAGCCGTTCATGGCTGAGGAAAAAGAGATCAAGATTCTCGCCGACATGAAAGTCCTCCAGGCCGAAGACCCGTCGATCTCCGATGCCGATGCCCGCATCCACGTGGAGAAATCCATGACCGCCGGTCGTGTCATCATGGCCACGGTGAAGGGTGACGTGCACGACATTGGCAAGAACATCGTTGGCGTGGTGCTCGCCTGCAACGGCTTTGAAGTGATCGATATGGGCGTGATGGTGCCCTGCGACAAAATCCTCGACACCGCCATCGAGAAGAAAGCTGATGTCATTGGCCTCTCCGGCTTGATCACGCCATCGCTCGATGAAATGGTCGCCGTGGCCAAGGAAATGGAGCGCCGCGAGATGACACTGCCCCTACTCATCGGCGGTGCCACCACCAGCCCTGCGCACACCGCAGTGAAAATTGCCGAGCACTACAGCGGCCCCATCGTGCACGTGCTCGATGCCTCCCGCTCGGTGCCTGTGACCACCACCCTGCTCAGCGAGGACAAGCGCGAAGCCTTCATTGCCGAGAACAATGCGAAACACGAAAAGCTGCGCGCGAATTTCAACAAGAAGGACAAGGCCACCATCTCGCACGAAAAGGCGGTGTCAAATCGCTTCGTGCCCAAGGGAGGTTGGGAAAACTACAACCCACCGAAACCCGAGTTTACCGGCACACGGGTGATCGACAACCAATCGCTACGCGAGCTGGCGGACTATATCGACTGGACCCCGTTCTTCCACGCCTGGGAGCTACGCGGCGTCTGGGATCGGGAAAACAAGGTGCTTAAGACCCGCAATGCCGAAGCTGCCGAAGTCGCCCAAAAACTCTATCAGGACGCGCAGGAACTTCTGGAGGAAATCATCAGCGAGAAAAAATTCACCGCCCGTGGCATCTACGGATTTTTCCCCGCTCATGCCGACGGCGACGACATCGTGCTGCCTGAAAACAAGCTCACCTTCCACACCCTGCGTCAGCAGATTGAGAAATCGACTGAGAAACCGCACTACGCGCTCAGCGATTACGTCGCACCATCGGACGACCACATCGGCGGCTTTGTCGTTGGCATCCACGGTGCCGATGAGTGGGCGGCCCAGCTGCGCGAGAAACATGAAGTCGACTCCGCTATCATGGTTCAAGCGATTGCGGATCGCCTCGCCGAGGCCTTTGCCGAACTCCTCCACCACCGCGCACGGGTGGCGTGGGGATACGAGCGCCCGAATGAGTTCAACCACAACGAGCTGATCAAGGAAGTTTATCAAGGAATCCGTCCGGCACCCGGCTACCCGGCGCAACCGGATCACACCGAGAAAAAAGCTCTGTTCGAGCTGCTCGACGCCACTCCTGCCACCGGCGTGGAACTGACCGAAAGCTGCGCCATGCATCCAGGCTCCGCCGTTTCCGGACTGCTCTTCTCACACCCTGAAAGTAAGTATTTCGCCATCAGCGATCTGCAAAAAGACCAAGTGGAAGACTATGCCAAGCGCAAGGGCTGGGACATGGACACCGCTGAAAAATGGCTGGGGCCATGGCTTGGCTACTAAGCCACGCCGTCTAACAAAGGCCTCAACAGCAAGCCGATCGCATAGGCAATCCCTGCGGCGAGTGTCCCCACTCCCAGGGTGCCCAGGCCTTCGGTGAGCCAATTTTTGCCCACAAATCGACTTTTTAGTGCACCCACACTAAAGAAAGCCACACCCGTTAATATCGTGGCAGCATAAAAAGGCTCTTCAACTAACAGCCCAGGGTGAATGTAGCCCATCACGTAGCTAAGCAGAGGGATCATCCCGATCAAGATAAACGCAAGGTAAGTCACTCCGGCTGCCTTCCACGGCGATGGCGTGTGCAGCGATAAGCCAAACTCCTCGGTGATCATCGTATCGACCCAGCGTTTGTCATCAGAAGTGATCACCTCCACAATATCGTCTAGCATCTTACCCTCAAAACCCTTGAGGGCAAAAATCTGCCTTATCTCGTCGCGTTCCCACTCTGGGTGGGACTGGATTTGATCCTCCTCGTCACGGCGGCGTTTCTCCCGGGTTTCCACTTCCGCGCGGGTGCCGAGGTAATTTCCAGCCGCCATGGAAAAGCCATCGGCCAAGAGGTTCGCCAGGCCCATGACAATAACGATGCCATTCGACAAACCTGCAGCAGCCACCGATGCCACCACGGCGAAGGTAGTAACCGCACCATCGATGGCTCCATAGACAAAGTCGCGCAGATAACTATGATCAGGGTCAGAGCTAATCCGCCGACGGATTGCATCCGGTGAGTGATCGGCACGCACTTTATCACTAGGCATAGCCAAGCTATAACCCAGATTGCGTTAGGATGCCACGGCAAAGCGCCAGTTAAACGTAAGGCAGGGCCTCGGCACGAGCCTCGATGGCCTCGGCATTGCCCAGCAACTCACCAATCGGATCCCAGCGGGCCGAAAGCAGGGCTTCACGAGCCGACTCGGGCATGGTCACGGCAAAAGTTTCATCAGCATAACTGACCTCCATCTTTTCCAAATCAAGCTTCACCTCAGTCGAAGGATCGGCCTCCACCGCCTTGGTCAGCGCTGCGATTTGTTCGGCCGTGGAACAGACACAGGGCATGCCGATACCAGTCGAGTTGCCAAAGAAAATTTCCGCAAAGCTCTCCGCAATCATGGCTCGGAAACCGGATCGATAGATCGACTGTGGTGCGTGCTCGCGCGAGGAGCCACAGCCGAAGTTCGGTCCGGCCAGCATGATCGATGCTCCTGCAAACTTGGGATCGTCCAGTGGATGGCCCACCGAGTTTCCTTCGGAGTCAAACCTGACATCATAAAACAGACCTTCGGCAAGATCATCAAAGGTCACGCATTTCAAGAAGCGTGCCGGGATGATGCGATCGGTATCAATATCTGCACCCGGAACAAAAACGGCAGTTCCGGCAACTTGTTTGATAGCTTGAATGGACATGATGTTAGGAAATTAAAAAGTGATTTACTGCTCCGCCTACTCTCCGGCAGGCTGGTATTTTTGCATGATGCGCTGCAGCTCAACCTTGAAGTTCTCTGCATACTTCTGGGCATACTTTTCGCCCAACTTGGCCCCAGACGACATCAGAGCGGGCATGACCTCGAGGGATTTTTTCCCCAGATCGCTGTTGTAGAAATCCACCAGTTGGGAGAGTTCCTCCTGGGTGAATTCTTTTTCATAGAGCTTCACCATCTCGGCTTTCAAATCCGGATCACGAGCGACTTGTTGGAAATACACATCGGCAGCCTCACCGACCTCCTTGACACCAGCCTCAGGAAACCCTTGCGTTTTCAGCTGATTGAGGAAGGGAGTGAACGCCACCTTGGAGGTGTCTAACATCGTTTCTTCAATGTTGATCAACGCCATGAGCTGCAAGGCGGGCGATTGAGCTTCAGCCTTATCCTGCGCCATGGCAGAGGTCAGGGGCAGCAGGCTGGCGAGGACGAGTAGCAGTGTTTTCATAATGGATTGCGGGGGTATGTGGATTAAAAATATTAGTTCACCGTGAATACCTCACGGGCGTCGGCCACTCGGCCTTCAATGGCAGCGGCAGCCACCATCAGGGGACTCATCAAAACGGTCCGCCCAGTCGAGCTTCCCTGCCGCCCTTTGAAGTTACGGTTCGATGAAGAGGCGCAGAGTTGATCACCCTTCAATTTATCCGGGTTCATCGCGAGACACATCGAGCAACCAGCGGCGCGCCACTCAAACCCGGCATCGATGAAGATTTGGTCGATGCCTTCTTTCTGACAAATGGCAGCGGTAATTTGTGAACCAGGCACCGCGAGAGCCGTGATGCCATCGGCCACCTTTCTGCCTTTCAAATACTGCGCGACCTCACGGAAATCGGAGATCCGCCCGTTGGTGCACGAGCCGATGAAAGCGACATCAATTGGCGTCCCCTTGATCGGAGCTCCGGCCGGAAGTTTCATGTATTCCAAGGCCTCGTCAATGGTAGCTTTTTCGCCTTCGGTCTTCGCCTCGGCGGGATCTGGAATGGTCTCCGAAATCGCGATACCATGGTCAGGAGAAATCCCCCAGGTGACCGTCGGCTCAATGTCTTCCGCCTTGATATTGACCACATCTTCGTAGTCGGCATCCGGGTCAGAGGCATAGGCACTCCAGCGTTTCACCGTTTCAGGCCATTGGCTGTCGTTAGGAGAATAGGGACGATTGGCGAGGTAATCAAAGGTCGTCTGATCCGGGTTCACATAGCCGCAACGTGCGCCCCCCTCGATGGACATGTTGCACACCGTCATGCGCTCTTCCATGGTGAATTGATCAAAGACAGAACCACCGTATTCATAGGCATAGCCGATGCCGCCGTTAGCTCCTAACAGGCGAATGATATGCAGTGCCACGTCCTTGGCATAGACACCGGGAAGTAGTTCGCCCTCAACATTGATCCGGCGAACCTTGAGCTTCTCCATGGCAATCGTCTGGGTAGCTAGAACATCGCGGACCTGAGTCGTGCCGATGCCAAATGCAATCGCACCAAAGGCACCATGCGTGGCCGTGTGAGAGTCGCCACAAACAATGGTCGTTCCCGGCTGGGTAATCCCCTGCTCAGGGCCAACGATGTGAACGATGCCCTGCATGCCGGATGCGAGGTCAAAGTAGGTGATATCAAACTCCTCCACATTTTTCCGCAGTTCGGAAATCATGGCATCGGCCAGAGGATCGGAAAAGGGCCGCTGTTGGTTATCGGTGGGAACGATGTGATCAACCGTGGCAAAGGTGCGGTGCGGATATTTCACAGTGAGTCCGAGGTCGCGCAGCATGCCAAATGCCTGTGGGCTGGTGACCTCGTGGATCAGGTGTGAGCCGATAAAAAGCTGCGTTCTGCCGTCTGCCAAGCTGCCCACAGAGTGTTCATCCCAGACCTTTTGATATAAATTTTTCCCCATGGTGAAATCGATTCGCTCTGGGCGTGTATAACGCATTCTGGATCACTTGGCAAATCGCGAATCCCAGAGGCAGGGGCCCAACAAAAAAGCCGACCTCGCAATGCGCGAGATCGGCTTGGTGATTCAGATGCTATCCGGGCTCTTAGAATTCATAAGTCGCTCCAACGCGAATCTCACGCCCAGGGCTGGCAAGACCTGATGGAATGAAGATCGTGTGTGCTTGGTAATCTTCATCAAAAACATTATCGATATTGAGTGACAGACTCAGTCCCTCGATGCTTTGCACATCCCAGCTCACAAACGCATTGTGCACCATGTAGGAATCTTTCTTGGCAACGTAAGGTGTAGCCTCTTCGTCCACTGCCTGACGGTATTCCACATTCCAACCGAACGTTAGACCGCTTTCCTCATGGGCGTAGCTCACTTCACCGATCCAGCGACGGCCAGCCACCACCATGCCGTAGTTATCCAACCACGGTGAGTTCTTCACGTCAGGCTCAGCGTGGGCCACTCCCACAGAAGCTTGAAAACCACCTTCGCGATAGCCAACGGTTAGGTCATAGCCCTCAACTTCGAGATCGTCCACATCGTCATAAGCAGGAATCGGAGAGAGATAGTTATCGATTTTCTGTTTATAAATCGATCCAGTCGCGAAGAAGCGATCTGCGCTATAGTTGAATGACAACTTCACGGTCTCAGCTTCTTCACCTTCCACTCCTTCTGGATAAGGTGCGGTGAGGAAAGACTCACGAATACCGGCACCTCGATAGGCTTCGGCATAGCCACCAGTGAAGGAGAGGCAATCAGTCGCCTGCCACGTCAACGCTGCGTTCGGGCTGAATTTTCCAGAGTCGTAGTTCTGACCTTCCACATCGGTGAAATCGTAGTAGTCGTATCGACCACCAAAGCTGAGCACAAATTGCTCGCTCAGTTGCCACTCGTTCTGAATGTAGAAACCGACAACGTCTTCCTCTTCACCACCCTTAACGGAATCGTATGGAGGAAGAATGAGGTAAGGCACATTGATGTCGCTCTCAACATGACGATACTGCACCCCATATGTCGTCTTGAAGGATCCGAATTGAGATGTGTTCCGCAGATCCAGATCCAGCGTCTCAAGATGGGCGTAATAGTTTTCCTCCGTGCGGTTGAACTCTTGGCGTGAGAAACTAGCACGTGCTTGCAGGTCGATGAGGTCCTGATTTTCAGGATTGTAACCATACTTGAAAGTCAGAGCTTCACGCAGAACCTCGACGTTCTGAAGCAGACCTGTAGGACGACCACTTCCTGTCAGGAAATCTTCACTGACATTGAGGCGATCGTAGGAAAGGGTATCGCTGAACACGCGCTCCAGACCGATGTCCAAACTGTGGCCACCATCGAATCGACCCGAGAATTTCAGCAGGACACTTTCAGACTCATAAGCAGTCAGATCAACGGTATCACCATTGCCATCCTTATAGTCATCGCGATCGGTGTAACCGGCTGAAAGCAAATAAGCCCAGTTACTTCCCAAACGACCGTAAAAGGATTGGGAAAGCTTGAAACCTTCACCATTCGAGTAGTAAACCGCTTTACTCATGCCTCCGAAGTCTTGGCCCTCGTCCAGAAGGTCGTAGGCATTCTTCGTCTCAAACTGAATCGCACCGCCCAGAGCGCCAAAACCATTCAAGGCAGAGCCCGCACCGGCGAAAACGTCCACACTCTTGAGCAGTTCAGGCTCTACGACGACACTCCCTGCGTGGTGGTAAATATTCCCCTGCCCTGCACCATCGATGGTTACATTCAAGGAAGTTGACTCCCAGCCATTGACAAAAATCTGCTGAGCTTGAGCTCGGCCACCATTGACGGTGACACCAGGTGATTTCTGAAAGATATCATCCAGATCGGCTGGCTTGATAAGTTCCAAATCCTTTGCCGTTACCGAAGTGTCCGGTTTTCCGACGAGAGACTGTTCTTCCTCGGCCTTCACCACGGTGGGATCCAGTCGGGCATCAGGCTCTTCAGCATAGGCCGTGGCGGCGATGGCTGAGAGCGCAAGCGTGTTGATGTATTTTTTCATACGGACGCTGTGTATAATCAACTAACAACATCCACGCTAATGGCCACTTGCCATCTATTAGCGGTCCATTACCTAACAAACTCATTAAGAAAATCACCGCTAGTCGAATCAAGTGCCGCAGAATGTCTCGCGCACTTTCTCCTCAGGACTGGGCGGCTGCTCCAAGTCGGCAAACTCCTGCTGATCGCTAAAGGGGTTTTGCAGAGCACGGTGCAGTCGCTCAAAGGGGGCGAAGTCACCCCGGTAACCGGCTTGGATCGCTTCTTCCACCCGATGGTTGCGAGCAATCAGCACCGGATTGGCTGCGCGCATGGAATCTAACTGAGACACATCGAAGGTCTCTTTCCAGCGATCGAACCAGCGGACAAACTGCACCTGATCGGAGAATAGACCCGCCAAAGGTTCCACCTCAGCTCCGGCGGCCACCTGAGTCAGGCGACGGAAGAACAGTGTGAAATCCACCTGCTGGTTGGCTAGCAGGCCGAGAGCGCTTTTGATCAAAGCGTCATCCGCATCGGACGGTAGGGCGAATTTGGCCCGGAACCTGGCGGTGTATTGTTCGGCAAAATACTCAGGGAACTCGGCGAGTGCGGACTCGACTTTTTCAATCGCCCGCTCCTGGTCCCGATCGATCAACGGCACCAAGGTTTCGGCGAAACGACTCAGGTTCCACAGCCCGATATTCGGCTGATTTCCCCAGGCGTAGCGACCGCCGGAATCGATGGAACTGAACACGCACTGCGGATGGAATTCATCCATGAAGGCGCAGGGGCCGTAGTCAATGGTTTCGCCAGAGATCGCCGTGTTATCGGTGTTCATCACGCCATGGATGAAACCTAACGACATCCACTGAGCGATCAGTTCGGCCTGCGAACGCAGCACCCGCTTGAATAGGCTGAGATACGGTTCCAGATCGTCGGAGGTTTCTGGAAAATGGCGCGACAAGGAGTAGTCGGCCAGCTCTCTAACGGCATCGATTTCCTGCTGGGCATAAAAATACTGAAACGTTCCCACGCGAATGTGGCTGGCGGCCACGCGGGTGAAGATACCGCCTGTTAGCGGACCGTCTTGGCGCAGCACGGTTTCGCCTGTGGTCACGGCTGCCAGCGCTCGAGTGGTCGGCACGCCAAGCGCATGCATCGCCTCACTCAGCAGATACTCTCTGAGCACCGGGCCAAGCGCGGCCTTACCGTCGCCGCCACGTGAAAATGCGGTCCGTCCAGAACCCTTGAGTTGGATGTCGCGACGAGTCCCAGAGGCATCGACCACCTCACCTAACAAAATCGCCCGACCATCGCCTAGCTGGGGTGAGTAGCCACCGAATTGGTGCCCGGCATAGACCTGGGCAAGAGGTTCGGCACCCTCCGGCACCTGATTTCCCGACAGCATCCCCAAGCCATCAGCCGACTCCAGCCAGCTCGGGTCGATCCCCAGCTCGGTGGCCAGACTGTGGTTCACTTTGACCAGGGCCGGTTCCGGCACCTGCGCGGGATTCTGCCGCACGTAGAACCGGTCGGAGAGCCGGGCGTAGCTATTGTCGAAGGGAATGGTCGAGTCGCTCATCGCGGAGAGTATGAACGACTCCTTAGTTTTTTGAGACAGAATTCACAGAATTTCTCAACATTAAGCTGAATATGCTAAGTCAAAAAATTCTGTTCATTCTCTCCAGTGCCACAGGCACAGCACCAGACAGGAAATCTATTCCCCTGCCTTTTTCAGCTTGGCTAGCTCTTTGAGAATCATCTCTGGAGTGGCACGATTACGGTATTCTGCATCGAGGAAGGCGTAGGCGATTTTACGATCGGGAGTGATGATGTAAGTGGCGCTAAGTGGCAGGGTCGCAGAATCGTATTCCTCGCCGTTGTATTTATTCAGTCCGGCGAAGGACTCCATGGCATCTTTCACCCACGGGGTCATTTTGAAGACGATGTTGAATTTCTCAGCCACCTGGTTGTTGAGATCGGTCAGCACCTCGAACTCGAGGGAGAATTTCTTTTTCGTAGGCAGTGAGTTGTCCGGAAGCTCGGGAGTGAGCGCGATGAACTGGGCACCGGCTTCTGCAAACTTCGGCAGGTTTTTCTGATAGGATTGCAGCGCGATGTTGCAATACGGGCACCATGACCCACGATACCAGGTCATCACCACCGGGCCGTCTTTCAGCAGATTGGAAAGTGTCACCTCCTTACCCACGGCATTTTTCAGGGTGAAATCCGGTGCGGTGTCGCCTTTTTTCAAAGCCTTCTCCATCAGGCCAGAATCCTGAACAGCCTTGATCCCCTTGTTGTATTCGGTGATCTTTTCTTCGGAGGCCTTCTTTTCAAAGTTGCTTTTGCGGGCATCCAGCTGGTCCTGCAGCTCGTCGGCGAAGAGGGAGGTGCCGGTGGCGAGCAGGGCGAGTGTCGTGTGTACGAGTTTCATGCCCTTAGGATACACGACTCTCAGATCTATTCCCCAAAATGTTGAAAAATATTCGGAACCCCGCCTCGGATGGTCTCAAGAGCATCACCAGCATGATTCCATACGGACTCCACTAGCTTCTGCGACGCCGACAAAGGAACGCCCCAGCCGCGACACAGAAAAGGCTGACGGGGGGTTCAGGCACCGCCACAAAGTAGATTTGCTCCCCTGTATCATCCGACCAGACAAGGGTGGCATCGTATGGAGCAGCACCAGCAAACAACTCCTCCAAGGTGGTGGAGATCCAGATCCACTGAGAGGAGACAGGGCTAAGAGTATCACCACTATCCCATGCTTCCTTGTAAAAAAGCACTCCGCTGGAATCGAAGCCAAAGGTATCGCCACTGAAGTAATTAGCCTGGGGCAGTGCCACAGGCATACCACTCTCCACCTCACCAAACACGCCTCTAGCAATATGGTCTTGCACGCCGTAAAACTCATCAGCACTGGTCTGTAAGGTCGTGCCTATGTAGCCGGAAGATGAAACGCTCTCCGTTTCTGCTACGAGCGAGCCACTGGTTGTTGCCACGACATGGCCATTCAATTCACTGAAGGTAATCGTGACCGCTGCGTTCACAGACGGCATCATTAGGTAGGAGAGCACGGCAAATGGGATGATGTGGATTTTCATGTCTTGTTAGCTTGGTTCGATACAGATCATCACTGGTCGAACTGTGCACAACGAGCTGTGCCTGACCGACCAAGGTCATGATAGAGTCGTGATGAATGTGAACGTCCATGGATGGTAGCGACAAGTTCTCAGGTTGGGGTAATCTTTCGAACAAGATCGCCTAGAACACAGTGCACTCCTTCACTGAATACTAAGAAAAACACTTCCACTTAGATGAAAAAAGCGGCAATGATGACTCGACCACTTTGCAGCCACATCCATGCCTGAAACCATCTACTATCTGGAAATGCTCACCCCTCCCCCCGCTCCAGCCGGACCATTACCGGAGGGTTTTTCCGTGCGTGCCGTTGATCCTCCGCAGCCGGAGGTCAATCGCCAGTTTTACATTGAGGTGGGTGGCCCGTGGCAGTGGACCGATCGTTTGGTGTGGTCGGAGAGCGACTGGAAAAGCCACGTCTACAAGCCAGTGGTCAAAACCTTCGTGGGGCGAGTCGGGACACAGGATGCCGGGTTCTTCGAGTTCGAGCAGCAGGACGGGGGCAATGTGGAAATTGTTTACTTTGGCCTGCTGCCTGACTTCATCGGCAAGGGGCTGGGCGGAGCGTTGTTAGACTCTGCCATCGAGGCTGCCTGGGATCTTCCCGGCACGAAGCGTGTCTGGTTACACACCTGCAGTGACGACCACCAACGTGCCCTCGCCAACTACCGATCTCGGGGCTTCACCCTTTTTGACCCCGAACGATCGTCATCTTCCTAACCTTACTGACCAAAGACCTGGCCGAGGAAGGTCATCAGCTGTTGCCAGCTCCGTTGATCGGCCCGTGCATCATAGGCAGCCCCTTTACTGGGATCATTGCCTGCCATTTTCTGAGTGAAGGCGTGCACCGCACCACCGTATTTCACCAGCTCCCAATCGACCTCATGCTTCCGCATTTCCTCCTCAAAGGCAGCGAGGTCGGCGGCTTTGACATGGGGGTCGTCCGCGCCATGCAGGGCTAACACCCGGGCTTTAATCTTGGCTCCATCGGCAGGCGTCGGAGAATCGAGCCCGCCATGGAAACTAACCACACCACCAATTTCAGCACCGCTGCGCGCCAGTTCAATCACGCCGGTGCCGCCAAAGCAGTAACCAATGGCTACCACCTTGTCAGGGTCTGCCTGGGGTTGTTTCAGCGCCTCAGCGAGGCCTGCGTTCAGACGTTTCCGGTAGAGCGCACGGTCCGATTTGTATTTCCCTGCTTGGGCCCCAGCTTCGGACATGCTGGATGGCCGCACGCCCTGACCGTAGATGTCCACGGCGAAGGCGAGATACCCCAGCTTGGCAAGCTGCTGACAGCGCATCTTTTCATAGTCGGTCAGCCCCATCCACTGGTGCACCACCACGATCACCGGCAGCTTTCCCTCCGCCTCTTTCGGCAGCGCAGCGTAACCTTCCAGCTGCGTCTCCCCTTCTTGGTAGACGATGGTTTTTTCCGTGATCTCAGCGGCTTTAGCCGAAACGACGAAGAGTCCTAACAATGCGATACTTTTCAAAAATGCTTTCATGAAAGCATCCTAGCACAAAGCATCACGATTGCCATGGAAGATCCACTATTGGCCCATCTGCCACTCGCGAAAGATCGCAGTGGCTCGCTGGTCGGTGCTTCCGGAGAAAGTGGCGACCCCACCTAAAAGCTCACGAGGCATCGACAGCTGGAGCGGTTTCAGATCAGTCCACGTCATGCCATCGGCGGAATACGAGGGGGTGAAAACATTCCCCTGACGCTTGAGTTTCAGGAAAACCGGTAACTTCAATCCTTTGGCTAGCGTGTCCGAGCTGAGCGATGCCTTGGATCGAGTGCGCACCGATTGCACAAGCTCCCCAGTCGGAGTGACCCCCAACATGACCATTGCGCTCCCCGTGTCAGCGGTCGCACGCAGCATGATCCCGGCCTGCCCTTTGGCGGCCATCTTGCTCATGGTTTCCACTTGAGCGATCAGTTTGCCATCTCCGACCATCGCCTTATGCGCTAGGGTGACACTGTCGGATGATCCGGCCAAACCTGCGGCGGATGTCTGCGTCAGGTAGAACTCCCAGTGATCATTCATGCTCGCCGCAGCGCCTGGGCCGATGTTGCTCAGGGTGATGTCGACACTTGGGTTCTGATACAAACCACCCTTGAGCACCTTGGCGTAGCGTAGCTCTTGGTTCAGTTGTTTGCGGGTATCTCGGTTCGCGTAGGTCCGCTTGGAATTGCCGAAGGTGTCCTTCCCCCATTGATCATAAAGAGCGGCCAGCTCGGTGACTTTCTCCGGGTGCTCCCAGCGGAGGTTGTTCGTTTCGGTGCGATCATCTTTGAGGTTATACAAACGCCACGGACTGCTGCTGAAAGCGACCAGTTTCCAGTCGCCCTGAATCACGGCAAACTCGCTGTTGCCAAACTCGAAGCCCCAGAAGTCGGGTTTTGGCCGGGATTTCCCTTCGAAAATAGGCAGTAGGCTCTTGCCGTCCATCGGAGGCACCGCGGTGCCATCATTTTTCTTCAGTGCCGCATAATCAACATCGGCAATGTCCACCAAGGTCGCCATGATATCCACCACGTGCCCCGGCTGATCGGTGAGGGTGCCCGCCGCAATCTTCGCGGGCCAGCGAGCGACGAAGGGAGCGCAAATGCCACCCTGGTGCTGCGATTGTTTGTAGTAGCGGAAGGGAGCGTTGCTGTAGGCCGCCCAAGCAGGCCCCATGCTCCAGCGTGAATTTTCTGCCGAGGGCTCCACCTTGCGGTTCGGTGTGTTGTCAAATGCTTGGGCCCCGTTGTCGCTGGTGAAAACCACCAGGGTGTTCTCATCGATGCCACTGTCCGCCAGCTGCTTGAGCACTTTACCGACGTTCTGATCCACCGAATCAATCATCGCGGCATACACGGCGCGGCGGTGCTGCTCCAGGTCTTGCTGCACCTTCGTCAAACTCTCCCACTGCGGGATATCATCGCGCAGGGCCGGAAGTTTCCAGGCCGGATCGATCAAGCCCAGCTCCTTCTGCCGCTGCCATTTTTTCTCCCGCATCTTATCCCAGCCGGCGGAATACTTGTTGCGGTATTTGTTGATCAACTTCTTCGGTGCCTGCAGCGGCGTGTGGGGCGCATTGAAGGCGAGATACATGAAAAACGGTTGATCCGCATGTTGCTTGACCGAGTGCTTGATGAAAGCGACCGCATTATCCCCCAAGGCATCGGTGAGATAGTAGTCTTTGGGAAAGGTTTTCTGACTGCTGACATGCTCCGAGGTGATGGCAAAATGCTTGTCTGGATAGGCCGAGACAAAATCATTCGCCGCAGCAGCATCCCGCTTGATCGATTTCTTACCGATCCCCTTCGGGAAAAAGTTAGAGTAACCGGCGTAGAATCCGTAAAAGTGGTCGAAACCTTGCTTGACCGGAATCAGGTCGCCGGTGCCAAGGTGCCATTTACCCACACCGTAGGTGCGATAGCCAGCCGACTTCACAGCCTCGGCCAAGGTCGCACCGCCGGTGGCATTGTAGCCCCGCCCGTGATAGAGGCCGGACATCAATGCCGTGCGCGAGGTTTCACATTTCGACGCATTGTAAAAATGCCGAAACTTCACCCCCGCCTTGGCCAAGCTGTCGATGTTCGGAGTCTCGATTTCGCCGCCGTAGCAGCCGAGATCGGAGTAGCCCATGTCATCGACCAAAATATAAATCACATTCGGTGCCTTGCCTGCCTTCGCCGGAGCGGCCAGGGCGGAGTGAATGAGGCAGACGGAGAGAAGCAAAAAGATGCCGGATCTGAGATAATGAACCATAGAATACCCTGAGCTATCTCTCCCAGTGCGCATCCGTCAAGGTGGAAAAAACCACCGCCGCCCGATACCCAGCACTAGCTCGCTTTGATGCCTATGCTTGGAAAAATTCCTCCGCCGTAGCTGCCAACATCGGTCGCTACCCAGCAGCATCTGGGCACAAAAAAGCCCGGCAACGCATTGCGCTACCGGGCTTGAGAATATTGACGTCAGCGATTAAGCGCTGGCTTCCTCGGAAGGACCGTCAGTGACTGGTGCCACTTCGCCATCAACAGCGCCTTCGGCACCTTCTTCTGGCTCAGCCTTCACAGGCTCTGGTTCTTCAACGGTGAACTCGATCTTGGTGTCACGGTGCTGATGGAAGCCGGTTCCGGCTGGGATCAGGTGACCCATGATGACGTTCTCCTTGAAGCCGCGGAGGTGATCGACACGTCCAACGGTGGAGGCATCGGTCAGCACCCGTGTGGTGTCCTGGAAGGAAGCCGCAGAGATGAACGACTCGGTCTCGAGAGAGGCTTTGGTGATACCCAGAAGCACTGGCTCGGACTCAGCCGCTTTACCACCTTGGGCAACCACGGATTCGTTTTCCTTCTTGAAGGTGGTGCGGTCGATTTGATCGCCCCAGAGGAATTCGGTATCGCCTGGCTCGGTGATCTTCACCTTGCGCAGCATCTGGCGGATGACGATTTCAATGTGCTTGTCATTGATCTCCACACCCTGCAGACGGTAAACGCGCTGCACCTCGTTGGTAAGGTGCTCTTGCAGTGCTTGCGCACCACAGGCTTCGAGCAGGTCGTCAGGTGAAACTGGGCCCTCAGTGATCTGGTCACCACGGCGGACGGTTTCGCCTTCTCCGACGATGATGTGTTTGCCCATGGGCACCAGGTGATCGGCATGTTCGCCGGTCTCCATGTCGGTGACGATGACCTTCTTCTTACCACGCACGTTTGGTCCGTAGGAAACTTCACCGTCGATCTTGGCGATGGTGCAAGCCTCTTTCGGGCGACGGGCTTCGAAGAGCTCGGCAATACGTGGCAGACCCCCGGTAATATCACCAGTCTTGGCGATCTTACGAGGTGTTCTGGCAAGTTGAGCACCACCTTTGACGGCTTGACCTTCCTTGACGGAAAGGTGAGCGCCGACAGGGATGGATGCGCTGGCAACCACTTCACCGGAATCTTTGTCCACGATGACAACCTGCGGGTGCAAGTCCTCTTTGTGCTCAGTGACCACCATACCCTTCTTGCCGGTTTCCTTATCGGTTTCCGACTGAACGGTGATGCCTTTGATCATGTCGCGGAATTCAACCTTACCGGCTTTTTCCGTGAGAATTGGCACGTTGTATGGATCCCAAGTGACGAAGGTCTGACCCTTTTTCACTTTCTCACCATCTGGGATGGAGATCGCGGAACCCATCACCAAGCTGTAGGATTCAAGCACGAGGCCATCCTTGTTCTTGATGGTGATTTCACCTTTTTTGCTGAGGGAAACGAAGTTGCCATCGGCATCCTTAACGGCGCGCACATCCTTGTAAGCAACGATACCGGAGTTCTTTGCTTTGATGATAGGCTGTTTGAAGGAGGACGATGCCACACCACCCACGTGGAAGGTTCGCATGGTCAGCTGCGTTCCGGGCTCACCGATGGACTGGGCGGCGACGATGCCGACCGCTTCACCGATCTTGGCGAGTTTACCGGACGCGAGGTTCAGGCCGTAGCACTTTTGACAGCAACCACGATCAGCCTCACAGGTCAGAGTGGAACGGATCTTCAGACGCTCGAAGCCGAGTTCCTCAATCTTGTTCGCTTCCTTCTCGCCGATCATCTGACCGACTTTCAGGACGACGTCACCGCTAACGGGATCGACCACTTTTTCACCGGAAACACGACCGTAGATACGTGATGCCAGGGAAGCGGCTTCCTCATCGTTCTCGATGATTGGGATGGCGGTGATACCGTTGACGGTGCCACAGTCTTCCTCATAGATGATCACATCCTGGGAAACATCCACCAGCTTACGGGTCATGTAACCGGAGTCAGCTGTCTTCAGAGCGGTATCGGCAAGACCTTTACGCGCACCGTGGGTGGAAATGAAGTATTCCAGCACCGACAGACCTTCACGGAAGTTGGACGTAATTGGGCGTTCGATAATGTCACCGGACGGTTTGGCCATCAGACCGCGCATACCGGAGAGCTGCTTAATCTGCTGCTTGTTACCACGAGCACCGGAGTCAACCATCAGGAACAGTGGGTTGACGAGCTTGTCGCCTTCGTTGTGTTCCAGTTTACGGTAGAGGGCATCCGCGATGTTGTCGGAAGCGTGGGTCCAAATATCGATCACCTGCTGATAGCGCTCGTTGTCAGTGATGACACCGTTACGGTATTGCTTGGTGACTTTTTCCACTTCCGCGTAAGCTTTCTCAAGCTCGCCGACTTTCTCCTCAGGCACCACCATGTCGATGATACCAATGGAAATTCCGGAACGGGTAGCTTCTTTGAAACCGAGGCTCTTGAGATCGTCCAGAACCAGCACGGTGCCGGCCTGACCTGCCACTTGGTAGCAGCGCCAGATGATGTCACCGATTTGTTTCTTACCAACGTTGAAGTTGATGAAACCAAGACCGGATGGCCAGATTTCATTGAAACGAACACGACCAGGTGTGGTGCGGATGATTTTAGGCTCCGACTCACCGTAAGGTTTTTCACCACCTTGGTAATCCGGGTTACGCAGACGAATCCAGTCGTGGTAGCCCACCTTGCGTGAAGCAATGGCGTATTCCACCTCGGTGGTGTTTTCGAACAGCGGCAGGTGCACTTCCTTCTGCGCCTCAAGTTCCTTCGCCGTCAGCTGACGTGCGTAGGTGAGGTAGTAGGAACCGAGAATGATATCCTGGGAAGGAACCGTGATCGGCTTACCGGAGGCAGGTGAGAAGATGTTGTTAGGCGCAAGCATCAGCTGGCGGGCTTCCATCTGTGCTTCCACGGAAAGTGGCACGTGCACAGCCATCTGGTCACCATCGAAGTCAGCATTGTAAGCAGTACAAACCAGCGGGTGCACACGGAGCGCGGAACCCTCGATCAGCACAGGCTCGAATGCCTGGATGGACAAACGGTGCAGAGTAGGAGCACGGTTCAGCATCACCGGGTGGCCTTTGGTCACCTCTTCAAGGATGTCCCAGACCTCGGTGGTCTTGCGGTCGATCATCTTCTTGGCACTACGCACGGTGTGGCAGTAGCCGAGCTCTTTCAAGCGGCGGATGATGAAGGGCTCAAACAAGGTGAGTGCCATCTTCTTGGGAAGACCACACTGGCCAAGCTTCAGCTCAGGTCCAATCACAATCACGGAACGGCCGGAGTAATCGACCCGCTTACCGAGAAGGTTCTGACGGAAACGTCCACCCTTACCTTTCAGCATGTCGGAAAGCGACTTCAGTGCACGGTTACCCGCACCGGTGACGGCGCGGCCGTGACGACCGTTATCAAAGAGGGCGTCCACAGCTTCCTGCAGCATGCGCTTCTCGTTACGGATGATGACGTCAGGGGTCTTGAGTTTCAGCAGGTTCTTCAGTCGGTTGTTCCGGTTGATGACACGACGGTAGAGGTCGTTCAGATCGGAAGTCGCGAAGCGACCACCTTCCAGTGGCACCAGCGGACGAAGATCGGGCGGGATCACAGGAAGCACGTTCATGACCATCCACTCGGGGCGAGTGTTGGACTGATCGAAGCCACGGGCCAGCTTGATACGCTTGGCGAGTTTCTTCTTAGTCTGCTTCGAGCGGGTGTTCAGCATTTCCTCTTCCAGCTGCACGGTCAGTTCGGCGAGTTTCACCTGGCTGAGCAGTGACTGCAGAGCTTCGGCACCCATTTCGGCGGTGAAGTTTCCTTCACCGTAGGCGTCCTCGGCATCGAAGAGTTCGTGTTCGCTGAGAAGCTGACCAAGCTGGAGCTCGGAGCTTCCGACGTCGGTCACCACGTAGTCCTCGTAGTAAATGATGCGCTCCAGCTGACGGGCGGCGAGATCGAGGATCAGGCCGATGCGGGATGGCATACACTTGTAGAACCAAATGTGGGAAACAGGCACAGCGAGCTCGATGTGGCCCATGCGCTCACGACGAACGCGGGACAGGGTCACTTCCACACCGCAGCGGTCACAGACCACGCCTTTGTGTTTGATACGCTTGTATTTACCGCAAGCACACTCCCAGTCACGGGTGGGACCGAAGATGCGTTCGCAGAACAGACCGCCTTTCTCAGGCTTGAAGGTCCGGTAGTTAATGGTTTCAGGGTTGAGCACTTCGCCACTGGACCAGCTACGGATGATGTCCGGAGAGGCCACGGTGATAGCGACGTGATCGAACTGTTCAGGCTTTTCATTGACCCCGAAGAGTTCACGCAGATTATTTTCAACGCTCATATTATAATAAGATTTAAGATTTAAGTTTTAAGTTTCAAGTGTGAGCCGCCGCTTACGCGACGGTTGTTGTTTGTTACTGCGGTTAGAGTGTGAGGTCATCGAGGGAGAAGTCAGCTCCGCCACCTTTCTTCGGTTGGCCACCCGTTCCTGGGCGGACGTCGAGGCAGAGGGACTGCATTTCCTTCATGAGAACGTTGAACGACTCCGGAGTGCCAGCCTCCAGGTTGTTATCGCCTTTAACGATGGCTTCGTAGATGCGTGTGCGGCCTTGAACATCATCCGACTTAACGGTGAGGATCTCCTGCAGGGTGTAGGCGGCGCCGTAGGCTTCGAGGGCCCAGACCTCCATCTCACCGAATCGCTGACCACCGTATTGTGCCTTACCACCGAGCGGCTGCTGGGTGACGAGGGAGTAGGGACCAACGGCACGGGCGTGGATTTTATCCGCGACCAAGTGACCGAGTTTCAGCATGTAGATCATACCGACCACAACGGGGTTCTGGAAGGCTTCACCGGTGCGACCATCGTAAAGAGTGGACTTACCAGCGATGGTTCCGTCCTGACCGTCACCGATCCAGGTGTAACCATTGCTTTCCTTCTCACCGGGCTTGCGTTCGCGGAGCTCGCCGTTGTCGCCGACGTATTTCACGCCGTCGACCTTCTTGGCCTTGCTCATGAACTTCCAGATTTCGGCTTCGGGGATACCGTCGAAAATAGGAGTCGCGACGGTGAATCCGAGGGCCTTGGCAGCCACACCGAGGTGGGTTTCAAGAACCTGACCGACGTTCATCCGAGATGGCACACCGAGTGGGTTCAGGCAGATTTCAACGGGCGTTCCGTCGCTCAGGAAAGGCATGTCCTCTTCAGGAACGATGGTAGCAACCACCCCTTTGTTACCGTGACGACCGGCCATCTTATCACCGACGCTGAGCTTACGCTTGGCGGCGACGAAGACCTTCACTTCCTTGATCGCACCTGGATCGATTTCGTCACCACTCTCAAGTTGGTCGAGGCGGCGTTCGCGATCGGTGTCCAGCTCGCCGAAGCGGCTTTCGAAGGAGGAGATGATTTCCAGGATCTTGTTACGGATCGGAGAAGGATCGATTTCGATGTGATCGTAGATCGCGGCGAGCTTACGAAGAAGCGTCTTGGTGATCTTACGGTTCGCAGGGATGATGATCTCACCGGACTGGGCGTTGACCACATCAAGCGGGATTTTCTCCCCGAGAAGGATGTCAGAGAGCTTCTCGGTGAGCTGCTCAGTGAGGTGGTCCTTCTTCTTCTTATAGTCGTCGTTGATCTTCTTGACCTGCTTCTTCAGCTTCACTGGATCAAGCTCGTTCTCGCGCTTGCGGGCGAGACCGTGGGTGACCACGCGAATGTCTTGAACGATACCGACACAACCGGATGGCACACGCAGTGAGGTGTCCTTCACGTCCGCGGCTTTCTCACCGAAGATGGCGCGCAGCAGGCGTTCCTCAGGGGCGAGTTCGGTCTCGGACTTCGGTGTGATCTTACCAACGAGGATGTCGCCAGGCTTGACCTCGGCACCGACGCGGATGATTCCGTCGTGGTCCAGGTTCTTCAGAGCTTCATCACCGACGTTGGGGATATCACGGGTGATTTCCTCAGGTCCCAGTTTGGTGTCACGGGCAGCGCACTCGAACTCGGAGATGTGGATGGAGGTGTAGATGTCCTCTTTCACCACCTTCTCGGAGATGACGATGGCATCCTCGAAGTTGTATCCGTTCCATGGCATGAACGCGACCAGAACGTTACGTCCCAGAGCGAGTTCACCGCCTTCGGTGTTGGGGCCGTCAGCGAGCACGTCGCCGACCTTCACCTTAGTGCCTTTTTTCAGAATTGGCTTCTGGTTCAGGCAGGTGCCGGCATTCGAGCGCATGAACTTACGCAGCGGATAGACGAAGGTGCCTTTCGCTGGGTTGCTCTTCACCGAGTTGATGTCGGAGAGGAACTTCTCGTCAGAAACGGGCAGTTCGCCATCCTTGGTGGTGATGATGATTTCGGCAGTGGCGGCGGCGATGATGCCGTCGGCCTCAGCAGTGACCACAGCACGTGAGTCAGCGGCGGCCTTGGCTTCCAGTCCGGTTCCCACCAGTGGGGCATCGGAAATCAGAAGCGGCACGCCCTGGCGCTGCATGTTGGCACCCATCAGAGCACGGTTGGCATCATCGTGCTCCAGGAAAGGAATGATCCCGGCAGCCACGGAGACGAGCTGCTTCGGTGACACGTCCATGTATTGCACGGTGGTAGGATCCACCTCGATGAACTCGCCTTTTTCACGGGCGGTGATCTTCTCGGTGAGGAAATTCCCTTTGTCATCGATTGGGTTGTTCGCCTGGGCGATGAGGAATTCTTCTTCCTGATCGGCTGTGACATACTCAATCTGGTTGGTCACCTTGCCGTCCTTGACCTGGCGGTATGGAGTCTCAATGAAACCAAACTCGTTAATGCGGGCGTAGGTGCAGAGGGAGTTGATCAGACCAATATTGGGACCCTCGGGAGTCTCAATCGGGCAGATACGGCCGTAGTGGGATGTGTGAACGTCTCGCACCTCGAATCCGGCACGATCGCGGTTCAAACCTCCCGGTCCGAGAGCGGACAGACGGCGTTTGTGAGTCAGCTCGGCCAGAGGGTTGGTCTGGTCCATGAACTGGGACAGCTGGGAACGACCGAAGAAGTCGCGGATCACAGCGCTGAGTGCCTTCGGGTTGATCAGCTTCTGAGGAGTCATGCCTTCGAGGTTCACATCGAAGAGGGTCATGCGCTCCTTGACCAGACGCTCGGTGCGGGCAAGACCAACACGGCACTGGTTACCCAGAAGTTCACCGACGGCACGCACACGGCGGGAGCCAAGGTGATCAATATCATCCAGCACACCCTCACCTTTCTTCACGCGAAGGAGGTATTTGACAGCGCCGAGGAAATCCTCAGGCACCATGACCCGGGCGTTGGAGTCGACGTCCAGCTTCAGCTTTTGGTTGATCTTGTAACGACCGACGCGGGTCAGATCGTAGCGTTTTTCATCGAAGAAGAGACGCTCAAGCAGGGCCTTAGAGTTGGTGGTGGTCGGCGGATCACCCGGGCGAAGCTTGCGGTAGATGTCTTTCAGGGCGGACTCTTCATCGTGTGCCGGGTCCTTTTTCAGGGACTTGAGCAGGATTTCGTCTTCGCGGGAATCGATCACCTCAACGTCCTTGTAGCCCAGCTCGATGAGTTGGTTGACGTTACCGATGGTCATTGGCTCGTAAGCCTTCACGATGACGACTTCGCCGTCCAAGATGTCCTCGAAGGTCACCTTCTGAGCGAGTTCCTCTTCATCGTTGTCCTTGACGATCTTCTTGAGGTTGAGTTTCTCGATGTTGTAGAACTGCTCGCAGAGGTCACGATCGGTCGGCCATCCCATGGCGCGAAGGAAGGTGGTGGCGAGGAATTTCCGACGGCGGCGGCGACGGTCGAGATAGACGTAGAGCAGATCGTTGGTATCGAACTGCGTTTCAAGCCAGGATCCGCGATCGGGAATGATGCGGAAGGAATGGAGAAGCTTACCATTCAAGTGAGTGGATGTTTCAAAGCAGATACCGGGTGAACGGTGCAGCTGGGAAACGATGACACGCTCGGCGCCGTTGATGACGAAGGTGCCGCGACGGGTCATCATAGGCATTTCGCCCATGTAAACACGCTCTTTCTTGGTGCCGGTTTCGTCTTTCAGTTTGAAAGTCACGTAAAGGGCGGCGCTGAAGGTCTCACCGGTCTGCAGGGACTGAAGGGCCGTGGCCTTTGGCTCCTCCATGTCATAGGAAATGAATTCGAGGGTGATCGCCTCGTCGTAACTTTTGATTGGGAAGATCTCTCGGAAGACGGCTTGAAGTCCGGTGTCCTCGCGCTGGGAAGCTGGGATGTCCTCTTGCAAAAAGTCCTCGTAGGATTTGCTCTGAACTTCAATCAAGTTGGGTGGTTCGATAACTTCTTCGATCGTTCCGTAGTAGCGTCGTTCGGCCATAATAGTTAGTGGGTATGAGCTGGTGTTTGGCTTGTAATGACAACCTGAGAATCGGCTAATTTAAACGTTCCACGCTTAGGCAGAATTACCCGCACTGTTTCCAGTCCGGGTTCCGTAGTTAGCTTGATTGCTTCAGATTGTTAGGTTGTAGTGAATGTCCGGGGAACGTCTTCCCTGGCGATTCACGAGCGGGTTTCAAGTATGCCTGCGGAGGTTTTGCCGCCGTGGTTGACCTTGGCAGTCATACCTGAATACCGCGCGTGGATGCGGTTTTTGTCTTTTTTTGGGGTAGCTGACTTGTGTGTGGCGCTTGTTCCACATTGGTGGGCAGAGGCACCACACACAAAGAAAGCTTTGGTTTGCTTAGAACTAGTCTAGGCAGGCACAAGTAGCGGACTACTTGAGCTCAATCTTGGCACCAGCTTCTTCAAGCTTGGCCTTAGCTGCTTCAGCGTCTTCTTTCGATGCGGCTTCAAGCACGGGAGTGGGAGCACTCTCGACGAGCTTCTTGGCATCTGCAAGTCCGAGTCCGCTAGCAACTTCGCGCACTGCCTTAATGACAGCGATCTTGTTACCACCGGCTTCAGCAAGCACGACGTCGAATTCAGTTTTTTCCTCGGCTGGAGCACCTGCATCACCACCACCGGCGGCAACTGCAACTGCAGCAGGAGCGGCGGCGGAAACGCCCCACTCTTCTTCGAGGGATTTTACAAGCTCAGCGGCTTCAAGCACGGTGAGTTTGCCCAGTTCTTCAGCTAGTTTTGATAAGTCAGCCATTTTATTTTTCTCCTTTTGTTGGTTACGTCGCGCCCGGAGCTTCCGGACATTTCAGCTCTTATGCCTAAGATCCGACGTGGGAACCTTATTTTGATCAGGCGCTTCCCTGGAGGGGGTGAACGCCATCCGTTCAGATTGTTTGGTTTGCTATAGAAGCGATCAGTTAAGCCAGTCGATTTGCACCGCCTGGCACTGAAAATTAGTCCTCGCTGTGTTTCGCTTGGATAACACGGGCCAGCGATGTAGCAGGCTCGTTGAGCACGCGGGCCAGCTGGGTAGCCGGTGCGTTGATAACTGCGAGAAGTTGACCAAGCAGGACTTCGCGTGATGGAAGGTCGGCAAGGGCAGTGATTTGAGCTGGCTCAAGGACGTCGCCGTCGAGGATGCCGGTCTTGACTTCAGGGCGGTTGAACTCCTTGACGAAGTTCTTCAGAGTCTTGGCCGCGCCGCAGACATCGGATTCACCGGTGACGAAGGCTGTTTGGCCGAGCAGCTGATCGCTGATGTCGGGAAGGTTGGCGTTCTCGAGAGCTTTGCGCATGTAGCTGTTTTTTGCAACATGGCACTCAGAGCCGTTTTCGGAAAGACGGGTGCGAAGTTCATCGAACTCAGGCACGGTCATGCCGGTGTAATCAACCACGAGGACGAACGGGGAATTGTCAACGCGCTCGAAGAGCTCATCGATGATGTATTTTTTATCAGGATTCATTAGTCGTTTCTCCTTGGTAGGTTAGTTGATTGCGTAGAGGGAGGAATCGAGAGCCACACCCGGGCACATGCTGGCGGAAAGGGTGACGTTTTCGATGTAGTTACCTTTGGCAGAAGCAGGCTTGGCCTTCACCACGCTGTCGAGGAGAGCGTTGGTGTTTTCGGTCAGTTGAGCTTCGCTGAAGGATGCTTTACCGACAGCCGCGGCGATGTTGCCGTTTTTGTCGAGTTTGTAGTCGATGCGACCAGCTTTCACAGCATTCACTGCGGCAGCGGTGTCTTCGGTGACGGTGCCTGTTTTCGGGTTAGGCATCAGACCGCGTGGTCCGAGAACACGGGCGATCTTACGAACTTCGAGCATGGCATCTGGAGTGGCGATGGCAGCATCGAAATCGGTGAAGCCTTCTTGCACTTTCTTGATCAGATCTTCCATGCCGACTTCGTCAGCACCTGCGGCTTCAGCGGCCTTGGCGGCATCACCGGTGGCGAATACGACGACCTTGACTTGCTTACCGGTGCCGTGTGGCAGGGCAACGGAGCCACGGACCATCTGATCACTCTTACGAGGATCGACGCCGAGTTTGAAAGAAAGAGTGACGGTGGGGTCAAACTTGGGTGCAGGGAACTTCTTGATCAGTCCCACTGCGTCTTCGAGGCCGTATTGCTTGTCGATATCGACAAGTTCAGCCGCCTTCTGGTAGCGTTTGCTTTTTTTGCTCATTGTTTTGTTTGCAGTGCGGTCGAGCCGACCCTGGATGGATCAGCCCTCCTGCGGGTTGTGTAGCGGCGGTTCAGAACCGCCTTGAGAGAGTGAAGAAGAAGAGGCAAATTGCCTCTTCGACGGATTACATCCCTGTGATTTCGAGGCCCATTTGGCGGGCGGTGCCGGCAAGGATCTTGGCGGCTTGCTCTGGATCGTTGGTGTTGAGATCGGAGATCTTGGCTTCCACCACTTCCATCAGCTGCTCTTTGGAGATGCTGCCGCAGGACACGGTGTTGGGAGTGCCGGAACCGGAAGCGATCTTGGCGGCTTTCTTGAGAAGCACAGCTGCTGGTGGCTGCTTGGTGATGAAGGTGAAGGATGCGTCCTTGAACACCGTGATGACGGTGGGAAGGAGATCTCCAGCCTGCTTTTGAGTAGCAGCGTTGAAGTCCTTACAGAACTGCATGATGTTAACACCGGCTTGACCGAGGGCGGGACCTACGGGTGGAGACGGGTTGGCTTGACCTGCTTGAATTTGCAGTTTGAGGACTTGTTTTACTTCCTTGGCCATGGTGATGCTTGGTTGTTGGTTCTTTGGTTATGGTTAAATGATTCCGTTATTCACGGCGACATTAAGAGAGTGGATGCAGTGGCCTTAGCCTTTTTCAACCTGCCAAGCTTCGAGCTCGACTGGTGTGGAGCGACCGAAGATGGTCACGGAAACGAGGAGTTTGCCAGTTTCGTGGTCGATTTCCTCGATGATGCCGGTCTGGCCCTCGAAAGGACCGTCGCCAACCTTGACGCTGTCGCCAGTGTCGAAGCTGATGGCCGGGCGAACGCTTTCCTCGCGCTCTTTGATTTGACCAAGCATGCCATCGACCTCACGCTGACGCATGGGGATGGGTTTGTCCTTGGTTCCGGCGAATCCGATGACGCCGTCCATTTCCTTGATGAAGTACCACGTTTTTTCAACGAGGCTGTTATCTTCAGCAAAGAGCTTCATGTTGACGATGATGTAGCCAGGGAAGAACTTGCGTTTGGTTTCGATTTTTTTACCTTTGCGGTTTTCTTCGACACGCTCCTGGGGAACGAGGACTTCGAAGATATAGTCGCCCATTTCCTCGGACTCGACAAGGCGCTTAATGCGGTCGCGCACCTTCTGCTCTTGACCGGAGAGAACGTGGACGACGAACCACTGTTTGCGGGCTTCTGGGATGGCAGGCATAAGATTGGAGTTGAGGGAAGTAGGAAAAAGAAAGTGAGTAGCTCCGTTGCGCCAGAACAAGTGGCAGCCAGACCGGAGCGGCGAGTGATTAGTGACCGAGGCCGGTCAAGAGTCCGATGACCTTGGTGGCGATCACGTCAAAAAGAGAAACAAATCCTGCGAGGAGGATCATAGCAACGAGTACGACGAGAGTGGAATCGACCAACTCTTTGTATTTCTGGAATCCCTTGGCTTTGGGATCGTTATCCCAGGGCCAGGAGGCCTTGCGGAGTTCGGCTTTGACTTCGTGAATGAAGGTGGCGATTTTCCTGAACATACTGCGGTGTAATGGGTTGCCCGAAGACGGGCGAAGTTAATTGTGACGCTGTTTAAAAAAGCTGGCAGGGAAGACAGGACTCGAACCTGCAACTTTCGGTTTTGGAAACCGACGCTCTACCATTGAACTACTTCCCTTTGGTGCTGTTAGCTTTTTTAAAGTGAACCGAGAGATCCGATTCGAGATTGAGAGTGCTTTAGGCGATTGAGGGGCACTTCGACGTTCGAGCCGAAGTGCCCCTGAAAACCAGCCTTTCGGCAATCTGACTACCTCAGGGTGAGACAGTCAGACTTAAGTGTGTTAGGCGATGATCTCACCGACACGACCAGCACCCACGGTGCGGCCACCTTCACGGATAGCGAACTTGTCAGCTTGATCCATGGCGATTGGTGTGATGAGAGTCACTTCCAGCTCGACGTTGTCGCCAGGCATGACCATTTCGACGCCTTCTGGAAGCTTGATGCTGCCAGTCACGTCGGTGGTGCGGAAGTAGAACTGAGGACGGTAGTTACTGAAGAAAGGAGTGTGACGGCCACCTTCATCCTTGGAGAGAACGTAGATCTCACCTTTGAACTGGGTGTGAGGAGTCACGCTGCCTTTTTTGGCGATAACCTGACCACGCTCGAGGTCGTCTTTCTTAAGACCACGCATAAGGAGACCAACGTTGTCACCGGCACGACCTTCGTCGAGCAACTTACGGAACATTTCGATGTCAGTAACGGTGGTGGTTTGAGTGTCGCGGATACCGACGATTTCAACCTCTTCCATTTTCTTAACGATACCGCGCTCAACACGACCGGTAGCGACGGTGCCGCGACCTTCAATGGAGAACACGTCCTCGATAGGCATGAGGAAGTCTTGGTCAACTGGACGTTCTGGCTCAGGAATGTAGCTGTCGACAGCTTCCATGAGCTTAAGGATGTTTGCTTTGTGGTCAGCATCACCTTCGAGAGCTTTAAGAGCGGAACCTTTGATGACTGGGATGTCGTCACCAGGGAATTCGTATGCGCTGAGGAGTTCACGGATTTCCATTTCAACGAGCTCGAGGAGTTCCTCGTCGTCGACTTGGTCAGTCTTGTTCATGAACACAACGAGAGCTGGGACACCGACCTGACGAGCAAGAAGGATGTGCTCACGTGTCTGTGGCATTGGGCCATCAGCAGCGGAAACAACGAGAATACCACCGTCCATTTGAGCGGCACCGGTGATCATGTTTTTAACGTAGTCAGCGTGACCTGGGCAGTCAACGTGAGCGTAGTGACGGTTTTCTGTTTCGTACTCAACGTGAGCAGTGGAAATGGTGATACCGCGCTCGCGCTCTTCAGGAGCAGCGTCGATTTCATCATATGCCTTAGCTTCGCCACCGCTTGCTTCAGCAAGGATGTTGGTGATAGCTGCTGTGAGAGTGGTTTTGCCGTGGTCAACGTGGCCGATGGTGCCGACGTTAACGTGTGGCTTGGATCTTTCGAATGCTTCTTTAGCCATGGTATTTTCTTTGGTTTGTTTGCCCTTGCGGGCCGCTGGTTTTCTTTGTGGTGACGCCGTCCACTTATGAAGCGGGGGAATCGGTGATTTTTTAAGCTGGAGCTCTTGAGCGGATTTGAACCGCCGACCTCGTCCTTACCAAGGACGCGCTCTACCACTGAGCTACAAGAGCATTTAGCCCTAAGATGCCTCCCCTTGATTCACCTGAAAAACCCTGATGTCAAACTCGTTTCCTGAGATTGTATTCAGCGTCTCCACAAGACTTACCGTGGGAAAGCGGGCGGCAAGCTAGCAGAGAGCGGACTTCTGTCAAAAAAAATCTCACCCTTTTCTGCATTTTTCTGGATCACATTGAAATACAGGGGATTTCAGCACGCTTTTAATCGGGGTTGATTGTTGAGAATTACCAAGGGAATGTGCTGAATGCATTGTTTTTGCCGATTTTGGGTCTCTTTCGGGCTCTAAAAACTGATCTGCATAAGCTGACCCGATCTCTGCCCCCTCCCCTAACTAACCTTTGCTCGCCAGCTTTTCGGTGACGGCAATGAGAGCAATGCCCCCTACCAACCAAGCCACGGCCACCCAGGTGTTCGCCAGCATGAGGTCAGGTAGCTCCCGGTGCCACGCGATTACCTTGACCTTGCCATCGATGACGACGGATTCGGCAATCGATTTCCACGGCCAAATAATCACCAGAGAGCCTGCCACGAAACCCGTAATCAGAGCGACGGCGGTATCGTGGTATTTTTTAAACAGCCAGCTGAGCACCCGGGAGAGAACCACCAGCCCCAGCACGGCACCGATTCCGACTGGAATGAGAATAGGCAGGGACTCGGCAAACTTCAGGGCGCGCAAATCGTTGACCGCATTGAGAATGATCAGTTTGTAATTCCCCATCAACAGGAGAATAAACGAGCCGGAAATACCGGGAATGATCATGCTGCACATGCCAGCCGCTCCGCAGACCATGAGATAACCGAGGTTTTTATTTTCTGCCGCCGGCTCCAGAAAGGCGAGCCAAACTGCGATGCCACAACCTAGCAGCAGAGCGACAATCTCGAACGGTCGCCACTTTTTCACCATCTTCCCCACGGAGAAGATCGATGCGAGGATCAGACCGAAGAAAAAGGCATCTACCAGCACCGGACTACTGGCATAGGCATCCTTGAGGATTTTCGCGAGGGTAACGATGCTCGCAAGCACGCCGAGGCCGAGCGAAATCAGGAAACCGAGGTCGACATGTTTGGCAAAGCCGCCGATGTCCATCTTCATCAACATCCTCAGCGCCCGAACATCGAAGGCCTTGAGCGAGTCCAACAGGCGCTGGTAAATCCCGGTAATGAACGCAATGGTGCCGCCCGAGACGCCTGGGACCACATTCGCGGCCCCCATAGCAAAACCCTTGAGGAAGGTGTAGAAATATTCCATGTCTGTATTCAGTGCAAAGTTGTCCGGTATTCAGCGCCATGCCAACCCTGCGGATTGGACAGTCTGAAGACCTCAAACTGAGAACTGAATACCGCCGGTTGCCGGCTTACATTTCAAGCATCATGCGGCTCGGATTCTCAAGGCAGTCCTTGATCCGAAGCAGGAAGGTCACCGCCTCTTTGCCATCCACCAAGCGGTGGTCGTAGCTCAGGGCAAGATACATCATCGGCAGGATGACCACTTCACCATTCACCGCCATTGGACGCTGCTGGATGGTGTGCATGCCGAGGATGCCACTTTGTGGCGGGTTCAGGATCGGAGTGCTCAGCAGGGAGCCGTAGACACCGCCGTTGGAGATGGTGAAGACACCACCCTGAAGGTCGGCGAGTTCGATCTTACCCTCCTTTGCTTTCATCGCGTAATCGAGGATATCCTGTTCGATCTCGGCGAAGCCTTTCTGATCGCAATCGCGGAGAACCGGAACCACGAGACCTTTTTCGGTGCCGATGGCGACGCCGACGTCGTAGAAATTATTTTCGATGATGTCAGTGCCGTCGATGCGAGCATTGATACCGGGAACATCCTTCAGCGCCTGCACGGTGGCTTTGACGAAAAACGACATGAAACCGAGCTTGCAGCCGTGTTTTTTGACAAACTCTTCCTGTACCTCTTTGCGCAGCTTCATCACGGCGGACATGTCCACCTCGTTGAAGGTGGTCAGGATGGCGGCGGTTTGCTGGGCGTTGACCAGGTGGCTGGCGATCTTGCGACGCAGCATCGACATCTTCTTACGTGTGGTGCGACCGTTGTCCTCGCTTTGCGCTTGGCCTGCACGCTCTGGAGCGTCAGGGACCACCGAGAGATCGGGTTTCGAGCTCGCAGGCTGTGCCGGTGCGGATGGCGCGGCTGCCGGAGCAGGAGCTGCAGCCGGTGTCGGTTTAGCGGCGGGTGCTTCAGCAGCTGGTGCGGGAGCGGACTCGGAACTGGCTGCCGGTGCGGCACCCACGATCAACTTTGCGATGAGTGTGCCGATATCGACCTCTTCGCCTTCAGCCACGATGATCTCGAGCACGCCGTTATCATCGGCTTCGAGTTCGTTGGAAATCTTATCGGTCTCCAAGGTGACCAAGCTGTCCCCTTTGGCGACGGCGGCTCCGTTGGAAACATGCCAGCGACCAACGCTGGCGGAAGTGATGGACTCACCAACGGCGGGAACTTTGATCTCGATCACCTTTCCCTCGTCCGCCGAGCTGGCTGGAGCAGGATCGCTGACAGCTGGTGCAGAGCTTTCTGGAGCCGACTCTTGAGGAGCTGCGGCACCTTCTTCGATCTGTGCCACCACGGTGCCGATCGCGACTTCTTCGCCTTCCGGCACGAGAATCTTCAGCGTGCCTGCGGCGTCGGCCTCGAGGTCATTGGACACCTTATCGGTCTCAATCGTGAGAACGGTATCGCCTTTATTAACAGATTCGCCGTCTTGTTTGTGCCAGCGTGCGACATTGGCGGAGGTAATGGACTCTCCGACGTTGGGTATCTTGACTTCAGTAGCCATGGGAAATGATAGTGGTTAGGTGGTGTGGTGAGATATTAAACTTCGAAAGCCTGCTCGATCAGCATGAGCTGTTCGCGCTTGTGCATTGCCTTGGAGCCAGCTGCGGGGCTGGATGATGGTTTGCGACCTGCGTAGCGGATGTGACCTTCGAGGATTTCCTGGAGGCGCGGCACGATGTAGCTCCATGCCCCCATGTTCTTAGGCTCTTCCTGGGCCCATACCCACTTCTTGGCATTGGGATACTGGCTGAGGATGAGCTCGAGCATCTGGTCGTTAAACGGGTAGAGTTGCTCGATACGAATGATCGCGGTGTTATCGATCTCCTTCTCGTCGCGGTATTCCGCCAAATCATAGAAGACCTTGCCGGTGCAGAAGACGACGCGTTCGATGTCCTCCGGCTTGTCGAAGTCCTTGATGTCGGGAAGGATTTCTTGGAAGCATGCGCCCTCGAGGAAGTCGGCCTCGGTGGACACGGCTTCCGGACGGGTCAGCAGACTCTTGGGAGTCATCAGCACCAGCGGCTTGCGGAAGCTCCGTTTTTTCTGGCGACGGAGAATGTGGAAATACTGGGCTGGAGTGGTTAGGTTGGCCACCTGCATGTTCTTCTCGGCACAGAGCTGAAGGAAGCGCTCGAGACGGGCGCTGGAGTGTTCTGGCCCCATGCCTTCGTAACCATGAGGAAGCAACATCACCATGCTGCTCGGTGTCTGCCATTTAGATTCGGCGGAGGAGATAAACTGATCGATGATGACCTGAGCACCGTTGGCGAAATCGCCGAACTGAGCTTCCCACATGATCAACATGTTGGTGCAGCCGAGCGAGTAACCGTAGTCGAAACCTAAGACAGCGGCTTCGGAAAGCAGACTGTTGTAAACGCAGAACTTCGCTTGGTCGTCAGAAACGTGGGTGAGAGGAATGTAGCGCTCGCGGGTTTCCGAATCATAGAACACGGCGTGACGGTGACTAAAGGTGCCACGGCGAACGTCCTGACCGGAAAGGCGAACAGGATTCCCCTCCATCAGCAGCGATCCCCATGCCAGTGACTCGGCGAAGGCCCAGTCGAAGTGAGTTCCTTTTTCCAACGCCTCTTTCCGACGAGGAATAAAGCGCTTGGCCAGGGTGTTGTGAAGATTGAATCCTTCGGGGATGGTGGTGAGCACTTTGCCGACGTGTTGCAGAGCCTCACGGGTGATACCGGTGGGAACCGGTGCGTGTGAGTAAGATGGCTGAGGCTCCGCGGTGGAACCACTGAAGACGGTGCGATCACCGGCATCCATGTGCTTGACCATTCTCTGGTAACCCGCTTCGAGAGCTTCTTCGATCTCGCTCTGGATACCATCGGCCTCCTGCTGAGACAGAGCGCCCTCTTGCACCACGCGGGCTTTGTAAAGGTCGCCAATCGGCTTGCGGGCGTCGACTTTCTTGTAAATGTGCGGCTGGGTGAACGCAGCCTGGTCAGCCTCGTTGTGGCCGTGGCGACGGTAGCAATACATATCGATCACCACATCGCGACCGAAACGTTGTCTGAACTCAAGCGCTGTGATCGCAGCCCAAGCCAGCTCGGTGGGTTCCTCACCATTGACGTGAATGATGGGAGCCTCGATCATTTTTGCCACGTCCGTTGCGTAGTCCGACGAGCGGGCATCTTCCGGCATGGTGGTGAAGCCGATCTGATTGTTGATGATCAGGTGGATGGTGCCGCCGGTGCGGTAGCCGGGCAGCTGGGAAAGGTTCAAGACTTCTGCGACAGGCCCCTGACCCGCAAAGGCGGCGTCACCGTGAAGCAGGATGGGCAGCACCTTGGTGCGATCGCTCTTGGCTCCATCATCGCCAATCATGCGCTGGCGAGCGCGGGCTTTACCTTCCACCACAGCATTCACCGCTTCCAGGTGGCTGGGGTTGGCAGCGAGGCTGACGCGGATCTCGCCCTCTGGCAGCTCGCGGAAACCTTCGTATCCGAGGTGGTATTTGACGTCGCCGTCACCGGCCACCAGGTCTGGCACGTAGTTCGGTGTGAATTCGTAAAGCAGTGTGGTCAACGACTTGCGCAAGAAGTTGCGCAGCACGTTCAGACGACCGCGGTGGGCCATGCCCATCTCGATCTCCATCACGCCAGCGGTAGGACACTGTTCAAGGATGGTATTCAGCACCACCATGGCACCTTCACCGCCCTCGAGGGAGAAGCGTTTTTCACCGAGGAACTTCTTCGCAATAAACGACTCGAAAAGCTGGGACTCCAATAACCAACGCAGCACCTGTGCCTTATCGATTTTCATCCGTGGCTGGGTCTGGAAGCGCTGCTCAATGCGAGCACGAATCCAATTGCGAACCTCCGTGTTGTGGATGTGCATGAACTCGAAGCCAATGTATCCGGAATAGGTCTCCTCAAGTGCTTCGACCATATCGCGCAGCTTCATTGTCTGCCCGGTGCGGAAAAACTGGGTGGAGACTTCACGATCGAGATCGCTATCGTCCAGACCGAACTGAGACAGCTCGAGACGTGGATTGCGTGCGCCACCTTCGTCCAGTGGGTTCAGATGGGCCTGAGTGTGGCCGAGGGTGCGGTAGTTGTAGACAAGGCTAACAACCTTACCGCGGAAATTCAAAGAGTGCTCGCTAACAGTATCCCCAACAGGTGCAGCGACTCCGGCAGCATCTGCCTTCTTTTTCAGCTGAGTATGGCCAAGTTCAAAGCCTTCGAAAAATGCGCACCAATCAGAACTGACTGACTGTGGGTCTTCGCACCATTGGTTATAATTTTGCTCCAGCAATTCAGCGTTAAAACGAGAGGAAACGGACGATTTCATAAGTGGAAAAAAATGATGCTTTCGCGGTGTGGTGAGTTTTTCGTGCTTGGTGTGCGCTGAAACTTGGGCCTAAGTAATGGCACGCCCCCCAAGAGTCAACGCGCAAGGCGTTTTTTTCTCACTATTTCCCTATTTTCTCAATCCTTTGCATCACCTTTTATGATCGACGTCCGCAACCTCAGCAAACGCTACGGAAGACACACCGCTGTCAACGACCTCACTTTCGAGGTTGGCGCCGGAAAAATTGTTGGATTCCTCGGGCCTAACGGCGCGGGAAAAACCACCACGCTCCGGATGCTTACCGGCTACCTCCCACCTTCGTCCGGGAGCGCGAATATCGCCGGCTACGACATCTTCAGGCAGTCGCTCAAAGCCCGCCGCAACATCGGCTACATGCCGGAGAACGTGCCACTTTATGACGACATGCGGGTGCGCGAATACCTCAAATACCGCGCTCAGATCAAAGGACTTAAAGGCAAGCAGGCACGCACCAACATTGCCGAAGCCATGGACCTCTGCGGCCTGACCCACGTGCGCCGGAAAATGATCAAAACGCTCTCCAAAGGATACCGTCAACGGGTCGGCCTCGCCGATGCCCTGGTGCACAAACCGGACCTGCTGATCCTCGACGAACCGACCAATGGGCTCGACCCCAACCAAATCCGCTCAATCCGTAACCTGATCAAGCGACTGGGAGAAACGCATACGATTCTGGTTTCCACCCACATTCTCCATGAGGTGGAAATGACCTGCGATCACGTCATCATTATCGATGAAGGCAAAATCAAAGCCACCGGCTCGCCGGCCGAACTGGTACATAACATGCGCACCGCAGGAAAAATCACCGTGGAGCTGCTCGCCGATGCCGAGACGGCCGCCGGCGCAATTGGACGACTCGAACACGTCAAAAAAGTCATCACCGAAACCACCAGTGATGAGTGGTCCAAGTTCTCCGTGCTGGTGGACTCCGGCACTGACACCCGCGAACGCATTGCCAACATAGCAAGCCAATACGGCTGGCCGATGCGCACCCTGCACCGCCAGAAATCAACACTGGAGGAGGTCTTCGTGGAATTGACCCGCAAGGATTAAGAAGAAGCCCGGCCGAACCGGCTCCTAGCGTAGACACCTGGGTAAAAAAACGATCGGTGCCCTGACGTATCAGGACACCGACCATACACACATACGATATCCGGAATTTCACCGGGAGATCGAAACACGACGAATACACAACTTTCGTCGCCTGTAATTACGTCACGAATTGGGACCTATTACATATTTCCGAAAAAAAATCACCGCCTAAGCTTGAGCCGGCAATTCAATGGTGCCGCCATCGTTGGGAGCAGCTTCGGCACTGGCCTTGGCGCGCTCGCGCATCTTATCGGCGGCATCACGTCCTGCCGCCGCGCCCTTCGCCAGTCCATCTTTGACGGACTGTGGCAGGAACTCATTGGCAAAGGCACTGGCGAAAAATGCACCGTAAGCCGCTCCGTAGGCCGCATCATGCACGGCATCTGAGATTGCCCCTTTAATCTTGGGGGCTGCCTCTTTGGCTTTTTCCGTAGCATCATCCTTGGCCGATTGAAACGCCTCCGAGCAGGACTCAAAGTGACGTTTGGCATCGCATTCTTGATCGTGATTGTCGTTATGTTTGTTGGTTTCCATGGTTTTGTTGTTTGATTTTTCGTTTTCTGTTAGTTTCATAAGAACCCGCCGGATACCCCAGCCAAGCCTTATTTCGATACATGGATTAAAACACAGCTATTTCCAATCCATGGTTACAATCGTCCATGTTGATTATAACGCCAGTGAAAATCCACCCAAGGCGTTAAATACGAGTCAGTCCCAGCGACTCCAATCGCCCCGTAAAGTCAGCAGGCAGTCGACCCCGACTACTCGCGCTGCACTCCATGCGCGCCAGGAAGATCCGACCATCATCCAGCACCTCCTCAGCGAGCAGAAGTCGCAGTCCGTTACGCTCCAGATCCCAGTCGCTATCATTTTCCAGCGTGCACCAGCCGTCATGAGTCAACTCTTCCAGCACCTCTATGCGCGACACGCTGGACGCACTCCACCATTTCGATTCATACTCATTGAAGGTCTCCATGCTATCGACCAGAATGAATGACTTGCGCTTCGGCACCTTTTCCAAACTCGACCGCCAGCCCAAACTGAACCACCAGCGCGAGAAACTTCGAATCCAAGGTTGAATATTCTCGGCGAGAGCCAGCCGACGTCGAGCTTTCCGAGAGCAGTAGCCATCGCGCAAGGGGCGTTGCGGCTGCATCGTCAGGACCAGCTGCTGGTAGCCAGCGGTGCCCATCGGGCCGTGATAGATCACACTCCCTTGGTCGGCACACATTGCACCTCCGGCATAGACATGCCCCTGCCAGCGTGCGCCACCAGCTCTACGAAATCGCTCCGGATGATCGCGCATCAGCAAAGCCTCCGCCTTACCGTAGCCATACTGCTGCTTGAAATACCGCCACAGCGAGGTTCGCCGTCGGTGCCAGACAAAGGCAGCACCGTGAAACCCCATGCGAAAGCCTGCTTTACTTAGTCGCCAGCAGAAGTCGACATCATCGCCAGCCACCCGGTAATTGCCGTCAAATCCACCGATCGTGACAAAGGCGTCTTTTTTCACCACCAAATTACACCCCGGTAAATGCTCGGCCTGTTGATCGCCTAATAAAACATGCGATGGCGCTCCAGGCGCCGAGGCCACCACCGCTTCATCCAAACGTTCCTCACCATGCCCCTCAGCCGCTGGCTCCGGAGGTAAATTCGGTCCCCCACAGGCGTCCCAACCATGTTTACCAAAGGCATGGGCCAACCACGTCAGCCAGGCGGCGTCCGGTTCACAATCGTCATCGGTGTAAGCAATAATCTCTCCCCGGGCTGCTTTCGCCCCCACGTTACGAGCCACACTCAAACCTCCGTGTTCGATGGAAATTAAACGGACCTGATCATACTCAGCGACCACCTGTTCGAGATCATCGTCTGAACCGTCGTCGACCACGATGATTTCATAATGAGGGTAGGTCATTGCCGTTAGAGCCGCGAGGCAGCGGTGCATACGGTGCGCACCATTGTAAGTGCAGACCACCACGGAAAACATCGGCCCGTCGGCCACATTCAATCCGTCTTCCGGTTGTTGGATTGATGGCAACTTGGCTGCCAGGGCATGGAAGGCTGGCTTCTCGCGCCCTTGTCGATCGGTCAAGCCGAAGTCCCAATCGGTCATCACTCGCTGACCATTCAGCCAGCAATCGCTCCAAGAATAAATCGTCAGTCCCGCCATGCCCGCACTGAGCGATTCATCGAATGCCCACTGCAGAACCTCACTCTGCCGGTCTTCACCGCCGCGGCGTGTGTCCAAGCCGAACTCACTGAGCAGCACCGGACGATCTCCTGCGACATTGTGCAGGCGCGGCAAGTAGGCGGCGAACTGCTCGCGCTGCTCCAGATAGACATTCATCGCGGTGAAGTCCGCATTCGAAGGTTCGAGGAATTCCGTGGTCGGGAAACTGGCATAGCCGTAGAGCCGGTCCGGCTGCACCGCCCTAGCCTGCTCAATGAGCTGCTCAATCACTCGGCGGACCTTGTTCACCCCCATCCAGCGGACCATGTCGGCAGGGATCTCGTTGCCCACCAGGAGACCGGCCAGCGCCGGGTGTTGCCCCCAACTTTTCAAACCATGATCGAGTTTCAGTCGGGCCTCCGCCAGCAGCGACGGCTGCGAAATAAAATCCCGCCCCTGGTCCCAGGACAAACCGGCAAAGACCCAGAGCCCCGCCTCGGCCGCGGCGCCCAACAGCGCCAGATCCGGTTCGTGGTAGAGTCGAATCGCATTAAATCCCGCCTGCCGAATCCTCTGCAGCTCAGGAAGTGGCTGTGCCAGATGCTCGGGCAGCGGCTCCGGAAAAGGCCCGTAGGTCACCATCTTCAAGAACACTCGCCGACCTCCTGCACGGAAAAATTTCCCGTCCACTTGCAAGCGCTGCATGTTCTCTCGAGGCACGAGGTATTTTCTAAACTCGAAATGTTAAATACCAAATACCAAAATGCCGACAGCGAGACATTTCGGATTTCGCGTTTGGTATTTGAAGTTTATCGATTGCCACTTAATAAGCAGACGTGCTCCGAACCACCGACTTCGACTACCACCTGCCCGATGAACTCATCGCCGACCGACCGCTCGACGATCGCGCAGCCTCGCGCATGATGGTCATCCACCGCGACTCTGGAAAAATCGAACACCGCATGTTCACCGACATCACGGAGTATCTTCAGCCCAATGACTTGCTGGTGCTCAACGATACCAAAGTCACCCCCGCCCGCTTTTTTTCCAACGATGGGAAGATCGAACTCGTCTGCACCCACAAGATTTCCGAACTCGTCTGGGAATGCCTGGTGCGCCCCGGGAAAAAGATGAAGCCGGGACGCACGGTGGAAATTGGCGACGCCACCGGCACTGTCGAGAGCATCTTGGAAAGTGGCAACCGTATCATCCGCTGGAACCAAGCGGTCGACGAAGAAACCCACGGCCGCCTCGCCCTGCCCCACTACATGAACCGCGAGAGCGACGTGGAAGACCGCGATCGCTACCAGACCACCTTCGCCCGCGAAGAAGGCGCCATCGCCGCTCCCACCGCCGGCCTGCACTTCACTCCAGAGATCCTCGCCAAGCTCAACCACACATTCCTAACACTCCACGTCGGTGTTGGCACCTTCCGCCCGGTGAAAGCGGAGTTCGTCAAGGACCACGAAATGCACTCGGAACGATTCCATCTCAGCCAGGAAAGCGCCGACCGCATCAACGCTGCGAAGCAGACGGGTCGAGTCGTCTCCACCGGCACCACCTGCACCCGCGTGCTCGAATCCCTGGCAAAGGATTTGCATCCAATCGAACTAACAGCAACCAGCGGCGAAACAGACATCTTCATCAACCCGCCCTACAATTTCAAAGTGGTCGATGTGCTGCTCACCAACTTCCACCTCCCCCAGAGCACCCTCATCATGCTGGTCTCCGCCTTTGCCAACCGAGACCTCATTCTTTCTGCCTACGAGGAAGCAGTGCGTGAAAAATACCGCTTCTTTTCCTACGGCGACTGCATGCTCATCCTTTAACGCCCCATGACCCCCACCCCTAACAAAACCCAAGGCTGGATTCTCGGCGCGGTGATCTTCGTCATGGGCGGCTGCGGCCTGGCTTACGAATACACTTTTTCAAGGATTGCCTCCGACTTGCTCGGCAACAGCGTGCAGCAGTGGGCTGTGGTGATTGCCATCATGCTGTTCTGCATGGGCATGGGCGCGGAGGTGCAGCGCTTTATTCCGGCGCGGCGGGTGGTTTCGGCGATGTTGGGGTCGCAGTTGTTGTTAGCCTTGTTGGGCGGCTTTGGTCCGCTGCTGATGCTGCTGGCCTTTTCCTACGCTCCCTATCAGTTCGGACTGGTGCACTACTCGCTGATCAGTGTGATTGGGCTACTCATCGGCTTTGAAATCCCCCTGATCACTCGGATCAATGAGGGTTATTCGGAGGACATCCGGAACAACCTCGCACGGGTGTTGAAAATGGACTACATCGGCGCACTGGCGGGCGGCTTGCTATGGATCTTTGTATTGCCGAAATTTTTCTCCCTGCACCAGACGGCATACATTCTGGCATTTCTCACCGTGGCCGCGACTTTGCTCTGCTGGTTTTTCTTTCGCAAACAAACTCGACACCCGGCACTCATCTTGGCGGGGATTGTGGTGACGACTGGTGCGCTTGGAGTGGGTGTGGCGAAGTCGCACCGCTGGTCGCTGCACGCCGAGCAGCAGCTCTATCTCGATCGCGTCATCTTCTCCGAGAGCACCCAGTATCAGCACATTGTTCTCACCAAAGACAAGAACTCCAACCTGCGCTGCTACATCAACGGCCACATTCAATTCTCGTCCACCGATGAGTTTATCTACCACGAAATGTTAGTGCACCCGCCGATGCAGCTGCTGACCCACCGAAAGCGCATCCTCGTGCTCGGTGGTGGCGACGGTTTGGCGGTGCGCGAGCTCCTCAAGTATCCAGACGTCGAAGAGATTGTCTTAGTGGATCTCGACCCGGAAATGACTCGGCTCGCGGCCGAGCAAGCGGATCTCGTCGGCATCAACGAAGGCAGCCTGACCGACGCGCGCGTGCAGACGATTTCCAACCAGGCGATCACTTCAGACGGCCCATACCAACTGGAACTCCCCCACCAACGCCGCACCATTCAACCGGGAAATCCTCACTCGCCAGAACTGCAAGTGATCAATCTGGACGCCATCGCCTACGTGCAGCAGGCGACGGGAAGCTTCGATTGCATCATCCTCGATTTCCCCGACCCCTCCAGCCCAGATCTGGCCAAGCTCTACAGCCTGCCATTCTACCAAGCGCTCAAAAGCAAACTCAATGCCGACGGCGTGATCGTCCAGCAGTCCACCTCACCGTATCGGGCTAAGGAGGCATTTTTATGCATCGGCCGCACACTCAGAGCCGCCGGATACAGCGCCATCCCCTATCACGACCACGTGCCGTCCTTCGGTGAGTGGGGGTGGTGGATCGCCGCGCATCAAGGCACACAATCCGAGCCTGAACTCCGTCAGAGGCTTTCCAAAGTCGATGAACTCCCCCAAGATCTCCGCTACCTCACACCCGACCTCATCCGCGCAAGTCTCTATTTTGGCAAAGGATCGCTCGACACAGCTCACGAAACCATCTCAACATTGACCCGACCCTCAGTCTTAGAGTATTACCTACAAGGCTGGAACTACTAACAACCGCTACTCCCACGATGCTTCACCGACTCCTCATTCTCCCCCTGGCTGCCGCCGCCCTCCTTCTCACCGGTTGCGGCAGGAACAACACCGAATACGTCACCACCATCGTGCACACCGCAGCGGATGGACTGAACCTGCAAGCGGTCACCGATCTCGCGACCAAGGTAAAAACAGCCAAGGAGTTCGAAGAGAAGCTCAACGAAAAAGGTAACACGGTCAACAATCTCGACCTCAATGAGGACAACAAGGTGGACTACATCAAGGTCACCGAGATCAATGACGGCGGCCAGCACGGCTTCTCGCTGACCACCGAATTAAGTGCGGAGGCAGGCGAGGAACAGGAGCTCTGCGTGATCCAGTTCGAGCAAGAGGGCGAGAAACAAGTCACCGTGCAAACCCACGGCAATGAGCACATTTACGGCAACAATCACTACTACCATCACCGCACTTCGATGACTGATGTGCTGCTGTGGAGCTACCTGATCAGCTCGCACCGCCCCTATTACTCCTCCTGGGGATACAATAACTACCCCGGCGGCTACTCCAACTACGCGCCCAGATCGCAGGCGGCATACGCCAATCACCACAAGGCCCAGCCCTACAGCAAAAATGTTACCGCCAGCAGCAAGCCGGCCGTGGCGAAGCCTATCAAGTCGCCCAACTTCAACAAAACCGCCACCAAAATCAAGGCGCCACTGAAGAACCCGACCAGTAGCCAGAAGAGTTTTCAAAAACGCAACCCGTCCAAGACTCTGACCAGCCGCAAAGGCTTCGGCTCACGATCCTCGAGCTCATCCTCACGCTTCGGCAGTTCCTCCTCATCCCGCTCACGCAGCTCCTTCGGCGGCGGAAAATAATCTCCCCCTAACATTCACATCCCATGTTCGATAACGCATTCGATTTCTCCCCGCTCAGTGACCTCGCCGACTGGCGGGTGGCCGTTTACCTCATCGTCGCCGCCGTCATCCTCTGGCTGGCCAAGCTGGTGAACCAAGCCTGCGCCGGCTACTCGCTGAACGATCAGCTCACCAAAGAGGACAACAAAGCGGTCGCCGTTTCCTTCGCCGGATTCCTGCTCTCCCTCTGCCTCGTCATCCACGGCATCCTCACCGCACCTGCCAGCCTCAAGGTGCTGGAGGCGGATGAAAATGCATGGCTGCTCGACCTCGGAAGCACCGCCGTCTGGTCCGGCATCGCCTGCATCCTTCTGCTGGTTTCCCGCGTCTTTAACGACAAGGTGCTCTTTCCCAAGTTTTCCAACAAAAAGGAACTCGTCACCGATCGCAACATCGGCATGGGAGCGGCTCAGGCCGGTTCCTACATCGCCACCGCCCTGGTAATCCGCGCGGTGTTAGGCGATGAAGAGTCCGGCACCTTCGTGGCCGAGCTGGGCGCCGCCCTTGTCTGGTTTGCCATCACCCAGGCCTTGTTATTTGTCTTCTGCTTCATCTATCAGAAATGCACCCGCTTCGATCTCCACGCAGAGATCGAGCGCGACAATGCCGCTGCGGGCGTGGCTCTGGGTGGCAGCTTGGTGGCATTCGGTCTGCTGCTTGGTTTCTTTGTCAAAAGCTACGACAGCCTGATCGCACTCGCCATCTGGGGAGTCGTCTCCGCCTTCCTGCTGATCATCACGCGGGTGGTTATGGACAAGTTGCTGCTCTCCGGCGCCCATCTTGATGATGAGATCCACCAGGACCAAAACTGGGGCGCCGCACTGATCGAGGTCTCCACCGCCGTGGGTGTCTCCCTCCTCATTCAAGGCGCCTTTTTCTAAGCATCCCCCATGTATTCCGTCATTCACTTTTCCATCTCACCGGAGGAAATCAAAACCTTCGCAGGCACCTTTCTGCTCACCTTGATGCAGAAGGAGAACCGCAGCTACGATGTGCTGCTGCCCAACGATGAGGCGTATCTGCAGTCGAGCCTCACCTGGCTGCAGGTGAAGGAGCTGGTCGAGATCAACGACAAGCATCACTACGTGCTCACCGAGAAAGGCAAGGCCAAGGCCACCGCTTTCGCCGCGCGCTACCGCACCCTGCTTACCTACTTCGATCTTTTCTCCGCCGTCGATCTGGCCGAGGGTGAGTTCGCCTTTGCCGAGTTTGGAAATTTCAATTCCACCGCGGCCTGGGAGCGCTTCCTCGACGACGAGCGCTGGGAGGATCTCCGCATCCCCATCATCGAACACCTCGGCGGCAGTGCCGTGGAGATGGTTTACTGCCAGTTCGTCCAGGAAGATCGCTTGGCCGGAGGCAATACCTACTGGCCGCTGGAAATGAACTCCGGCAACCTCTGGGATGAGATTTTAGAAATCTGCAACAGTGCGATCAAACCCATCGACTTGGCGTATCCAGATGATCATCACGAAGGCGGCACGATCTCCGGAGAAGAGGTGTTAGACGACATCGCCGAGCAAGGATTCATGCTGCTGCGCGAGCTCCATCCGTCCGATGTCGAGATCCACAGCAACCTGCAAGCGTGGTATCCGCTGAAAGACCGACACAATTACGACATCCCCGTGCCCCTGCCCGGCTGGGACAAGCCGATCTGGCAACAGCCGTGGAACTTGGACTAAGCGATCTCTAACCGCGACCGATGCCATGCTCTTCATTATTCTGCGCCGCTTGCTCCAACTGGGGAAAATATCTCTGTTAGGGCGTATCTGCATCGCTCTTTCGGGCGCGTTTTTACTCAACCTCATCTTCGGTATCGGCTTTTATTACGCCGAGCGCGATATCCAGACCGAGCTCACTCTCACCGACTCTATCTGGTGGGCGATGGTCACCATGACCACGGTCGGCTATGGCGATTATTACCCGCAGTCGTTCATCGGTCGCTTCTTCATCGCTTACCCCTGCTTCATCCTCGGCATTGGCCTGATCGGTTACCTGTTAGGAAGCCTTGCCGAGGCCCTCATTGATTTCACCGCCCGTAAACGTAAAGGACTAGCCCCTTGTAAAATGAAAAACCACATCATCATCTGCCACTGCCCCTCAGAGACCAAAGTCCTGCAGATCGTGCAGGAGATCCGCGCGACGCCGAAACACCGTGACACCCCCATCGTGTTACTCTGCAATAGCATCGAGGAAATCTCGCACACCATGCGCAAGGAAGGGATCGAGTTCGTCAAGGGAGACCCCACCGATGACCTGGCTCTCGAGCGGGCGAACATTCGGCTGGCATCCGGCGCATTCATCCTCGCCAAAGACGCCCACAGCGCAGCCAGCGATGCCTGCACCTACGCCATCGGTTCCATCATCGAACACATCGAAGAAGAAACCGGCAGCAGCATCAACACGGTGGCAGAGCTGGTTAATGAGCGAAGCCTGCGCATGGTCAGCCACTCCAGCATCGATAGCGCGGTGGCCACCGAGGGCATCTGCGATCGCATCCTGGTGCAGGAATTTCTCCACCCCGGGTTGCACGGTGTCTTTTCCCAACTGCTGTCGAACAAAGTCGGCAGCCAGCTCTATATCTTCGATACCAAACTCAAGGGCAAACCAATCTTCGAGCTGCAAAAAGCCGCCTTGGACAGCCCCGAGGAGCTGCAAATCATCGGTATCAAACGTGGCGACGAAAGCATGCTGAACCCGGCCAAATCGGTGGTCATCGAACCGGACGACCAACTTTTTGTCCTCACGGAAAAACGGCAGCATTTTGTCGCTTTCGAAAATTCTCTGATCGCTTAAACTCCCCCCATGTCCCCCACCGCAGCGTCCTCGCATCCAGCCCCCGGAGTCCATTACCTTCTGGAGTGTGCCGACTGTGCACCGGCGCTGCTCACCGAACTTCCCCTGCTCAAGCAGACTCTCGAACAAGCGGCGCGGCAGGCGGGAGCTACCGTGGTGGAGACTGTGCTGCACCAGTTCAACCCGCACGGACTGAGCGGCGTGGTGGTCATCGCGGAAAGCCACATCGCCATCCACACTTGGCCGGAACACGGCTACGCGGCACTCGATGTCTTCACCTGTGGTCTGCCGGAGATTGCGGAAAACATCACCACTCAGCTGCTCGACGCCTTCAAGCCGGGGAAACACACCCTCACACGGCTGGAGCGCCGACCACCGGCACTTGAGACGGCTTCAGTGCCACACTGATTTCACCGTCTTTTCACCCTCGGTTCATCATCTTTTCACGCAGTGGAGCCATTCTCCGCCTCGTTATGAATGAACCAAGCACAACCACTTCCGCCGATCTCAAACCGACCGCAGCCGAATTTGCCACCCTCTGGTCTCAGCGTCTCGCCGGACCGGCCGTCACCGTTTTCAGCTACGGCCTGATCATTGGCCTAGCCCTGACGGGTCTCGGCGTGATGGCCGTTTCTGCCATCACTTGGCTATTTTCGGGAGCCGACTGGTTCTGCGGTATCGGCCTGCTCACCGGCGGCATTTTTCTCGCCTCGGCTTCCGTGCTATTCCTCGGCCAGCTGACACGCACCGGTGAGGCCATTTCGCGCAACGGTAAGACGCCAGATCCTGCATAAACCTCTTGCAATCCTGCGCAGAGAGATTAAGAACCCCTCGCTGTCAGGGCTGTGGAGTGCCGGCAGATGAATTTGGTCAGGACCGAAAGGTAGCAGCCACAGTTTGTCCGTCATTGCCGCAGTTCCTGGCAGTATTTTTTTTGGCCCTGTCGGGCGTATTCAGTTGGAAGTATTCAGGATTCAGTGCTTAAAAGGGGGCATGGCCAACGACGATATCCGAGCTCAACTGAAATCCATCCTTCTTGAAAAATCCGTCCGCACCGGCGAATTCACACTCGCCTCCGGGAAAAAGTCCGATCTGTATATCGACTGCCGGGTCACCGCCATGGATCCGGTCGGAGCCACCTTGATTGGCAAGCTCGGCTGGGACACTGTGAAGGCCGAACTCAGCGAACGCGGCGTCGAAGCCAACTCCATCGGCGGCATGACCCTAGGTGCCGACCCGATCTCTCTGGCCGTCGGCATGACCTCTGCCAGCGATGAAAAACCGCTCCAGGTGTTCACCGTGCGCAAGGAACCCAAAGGCCACGGCAAGGGTAAGCAAATCGAAGGGAACTTCAATCAAGGCGATACCATCGTCATCGTCGATGACGTCATCACCACCGGCGGATCCACCCTGAAAGCGGCCGATGTGCTTGAAGCCTCCGGCGCCAAGATTGCATTCGCTCTGGTTCTGGTCGATCGCGAAGAAGGTGGCCGCGAAGCCATCGAAGCTCGTGGTATCCCAGTGGTTTCCCTTTTCTCCCGCAGCACCCTGCTGGACTAGGTTTCCCCTTTCCAAGATTCCATAATCCATCAGAACGCATCGCTGTGAATATCGAGATCATCAACACCGGCAGCGAGCTTCTGCTGGGAACGACCCTGAACACCCACGGCGCGTGGATGGGCATGGAATTGTTAGGACTGGGGCTACGTGTCCAGCGGCAGACCACGGTCCCGGATGGTGAGGCCATCATCACCGCTCTGGGCGAGGCGATGGAACGCAGCGATGCGGTCATCATCACCGGCGGCCTCGGCCCCACCAGCGATGATATTAGCCGCGAAGCCGCAGCGGAAGTTCTCGGCGTGGATCTGATCACGGATGAGGCCGCATTGCGCTCGCTCGAAGCCTTCTTCGCATCACGTGGTCGGCCGATGGCGGAGTCGAATAAAAAGCAAGCGCTCAACCCGGTAGGCGCCGACATCCTCCCCAACCCCAACGGCACTGCCCCCGGCATCTATGCGCCGCCGCGTATGAGTGGCGATCGCCTATGCGCCCTCTTTTTACTCCCTGGACCACCGAACGAACTTCGCCCCATGTTCCGCGCCGAGGTGCTGCCTCGCCTGCGTGCCTTGGCTGGAGTCTCGGGAGATTATCAAATGCAGGTGCTGCGGTGCACCGGCGTCGGCGAAAGCGACTTCCATCAGGACCTTGACGTGCAACTCAATGCCATCGAAGGCTTGGAAATTGGTTACTGCGCCCGGCCAGCCGAAGTGGACCTTCGATTGATCGGAAAAGCCGAGGCCGTTCGCAAGGCCGCCAGCATTGCCCAGGCTGCTTTTCCAGAACAATGCTTCAGCGCCTGTGATGAAAACCTCGAACAGGTGCTGGTGCGCCTGCTCAGCGAGCAGGGCAAGAAACTCGCACTCGCCGAGAGCTGCACCGGAGGTCGGATCGCCAGCCGCGTCACCGACGTTTCCGGCGCCTCGCAGGTATTCACCCACGGCTTCGTCACCTATGCCAATGAGGCCAAGGTCGAGATGTTGGGTGTTCCCGCCGACGTCATCGAACGCCACGGCGCGGTCAGCGAAGAAGTCGCCATCGCCATGGCTGAAGGCGCGTTGAAATCGTCCGGCGCGGATATCGCCGCCTCGGTCACCGGCATTGCCGGGCCGACGGGTGGCACGGAGGACAAACCGGTGGGCACCGTGTGGATCGGTATTGCCATCGCAGGCAAAAGTTACGCCGTGCACCGCTGCCACAACCGTGGTCGCGAAGTCTTTAAGCAGGTGGTCAGCCAGACCGTTCTAGATTTCCTGCGCAGAGAGCTGCTTGCCAATTCAAAATAGCAGCGGCAAAAGCAGCAAGGCCACAGCGCTCATAACCACCCAGGTGATGACGCCCACACCCAGCGCCTTGGCTCCCGATTTCAGCATCGGCTTTAAGTGCACCTGCAAGCCAATGGCGCCCATTGAGAGTGCTAGTAGCCACTTGGATACGCTGCCCAGCAAATCGCTCAGAGGCATTCGAACCACGCCTGCCTGATCTGGAGAAAACTCCAACACCGGCAACCAGCCAAGAGCGCGCACGGCAGCCAGTGCCACAAAACCCCAGACAAACCAAGGGATGTAGCGCCACAGCTGTTGGCGTTTCTGAGAACCTGCGCCAGCCCCCCGAGAAGTGACAGCCAGAGCAGTGAGCAAGACCACCGGAGCGAGCAAGGTCACTCGTGTTAATTTTACCAAGGTCGCCATCACCGCAGCATCCGAGCCATGGCTTTCACCGGCAGCGATCACCTGCGGCACCGCATGAATCGTCGCACCAGTCCAAGCACCAAAAAGCTCCGCACTAACGGGCATCACCCACAGGCTCATAACACAGGTGAACATCGCAAGAAGGCCGACCAAATTCACCACGCCAACGGTGACCACCACGTCTTCATCGTCGGCGGCACATACGGGTGCCGTGGCAAGGATCGCGCTGCTGCCGCAGACGGCAGTTCCAATTCCTAACAGATAAGCAGCCCGACTGCTCATGCCGAACCATTTCCCAGTGGTATAAGCCACTGCAATGGCCACTAGCATCAGCCCGATCACCAAAGCGAACAAACCCACTCCGATGCCTCCCAGAGCTCGTAAATCCATATTCGCGCCCAGGCAGACCACTGCCGCAGGAATGCACCAAGCGGTGATCCATTGGCATCCTTCGCGGACACGGTTGACCGGAATGACGTTGGCAACCAACATACCTAGCAAAATAGCTAACACCGAAACCCCTAGCGGGTGTTCCAAGGTCGCGCCTTCGAATGTAAACGGAGCAAATGGCAGCGTGTGCATCCACCAGCCCAGCGCGGTCACTGCCAGCGCTGCGAGTAATCCTACCCAGGCGTTACTCTTGCTGCCAGTTTTGGAGTTGGACTCCTCAGCTGGCCAATCGGTCCACGCCCCTTCCATCGAGGCCAGCGAAGCAAAACCGCCGCTCTCCAACTGGTCATACAGGCTTGGCCTGTTCGGCGCAGCCACCGGCTTTTCTCCGACTAATGCCATCTGAGCTAAATGCCGCAGCCATCAATGTGGCCTTCGTTGATCGGTTCGTAGATCTTTGTCTTTGGCGAATCAATCATCCACGTTTTCATGCTACGCAGAGGCGGCGAGTAGATGTGCAAGGTGACCAAATCTTGATCGGTGGATTGCAAATTAGCCACCTGATGGATGTCGGCATCTTCGGAAACAAGCACCTGGCCATAAGAATAATCTTCCGAGCTGACGGCTTTGATGTAGCCGCTCGGTGTCCTTTCGAAGACGGTCTCTGTGCCCGTGCCTTCGATAATTTTCACGCCACAGACTGAGCTTGCGTGGTCGTGAATAGGGCTGCGCTGGCCACTTTTCCAACAAAGGCAAAGCAACTCCACGGCGTCACTCTCGAACACCATATTGCGACGATAACCAGAGGCATTGTATTGAACGAACTCCCCCATGTCCTCGGCAGTCACATCAGCCTCTAACATGTGCTGACGAAGCACCTCCATATCCGGTCGATGTTTCACCTGTGCCAAGTAATCAATCAGTGGTTGAAGCTTCTCTGGGAACGTGACCGTCATCATTGGCGGCAAAATAACCACTCTTGGACTCCGTAAACAAGAGTAAACTACTAATGATTAAAGAACCCAAGTTAGTCAGTATTAAATCCACTCATGAAGATAAGATGCGACTATCCAAGTTGAACACCTGCCCGGAGGTATGTGGCAGCTGCTGGTGGAGGAAGCTGATGAAATTAGCCACCGCTTCGGCACTGTTGAACCGACCGAGCACATGTTTTTTCTCGGCGTTCCGCACCACCTGCGCTGGCAGTGCACTGGTCATCTTCGTAGGCAAAAACCCAGGAAGGATGGCGTTCACCCGGATATTTCGCGGTCCCAATTCCTGCGCCATGGATTTCATCAACCCAAGTAAGGCAGACTTCGCCGCGGCATAGTTCGCCTGCCCCTGTGGCGGGTGGACGGCGGAAAAGCTGGAGATGAAAATGATGTGCCCACAGCGGCGCTTGATCATACCACGCGAAACTTCGCGGGCGCAGCGAAACGATCCAGTGAGGTTCACTGCCATGACTTCCGCCCAATCGGCTTCGGTCATTTTCAGCAAGGGCCGATCAATTGTGAGCCCGGCATTGCAGACTAACAAATCAATTTCTCCTGCTTCAGAAAGGTAACGTTTGACGGAGTCGCTGCGAGTCACATCGAGCTCGTTCCGCCCTGGAGCGAGCACCTTGATGTCGGCCCGCTCAAGAGACGAGCGGATGGCCTTGGCCAAGTCCCCCTCGCCGCCAGTGATGAGGGCTTGGCTTGGGGACATGGTCGGAGTGTTTGAGCTGGCCGTGGACAAGGGGAATCTCGTCCACGCGCACTAGCTTGGTTGGCTTCCTCCTCCGCAGGGCAGAGGATAGAAGACTTTGCGTGAGGCAGGCTCGATTAAACGAGCATCAGGGCCGGGTTCTCGATGAGTTTTTTAACTTCATTGAGGAACTTGGCACCCACTGCGCCATCGACCACGCGGTGATCGCAGCTCAGGCCGATGTTCATACGCTGACCGGGAACGATTGCTCCGTCTTTCACCACAGGCTTCTGCACGATGGCGCCCACGCTGAGGATGGCAGCTTGTGGTGGGTTGATGATGGCATCGAAGCTCTCGATTCCCCAAGCACCGAGGTTGGAAACGGTGATGGTTCCGCCGTCGAATTCGTTTGGCTTGAGTTTCTTGTCGCGTGCACGAACAGCGAGATCCTTGACCTCTTGGGAAATCTGCATCATCGACTTGCTGGCAGCGTCTTTGACCACGGGAGTGACCAAACCATCGTCCACGGCCACGGCTACGGAGATGCCGATCTTGGCAAACTGCACGATGCTGTCGCCATTGAAGGAGGCGTTCACTTCAGGCACGGCCTGCAGCGCATTGATCACTGCCTTGAGGACGAAATCGTTGACGCTGTACTTGTTGCCGTGAGTTTGTTCTGCCTGGGCGTTCACTTGTTTGCGAAGCGTCATCAGAGGAGCGGTGTCCGCTTCGACGTGCAGGTAGAAGTGAGGAATGGTGGTCTTGGATGTCAGCAGGCGATCCGCAATGATGCGGCGCATGGAGCTGAGCTCGATTGTTTGGTCCTCGGCAGCCACGGTCGGCGCGATGGCCGTCGCTTGAGGGGCAGGAGCAGCAGCCGGTGCGGCTGACTGCGTTGCTTGAGACTTGGCGCTGGCTGCCAGAGCATTGGCGGCGGCGGAAAGTGGTGAGGTCGCTTTGCTTGCAGACCCGGAGGCAGCAGCTTCTACGTCGGCTTTGACAATTCTGCCGGCAGGGCCTGAGCCGCTGAGGCTGGCGAGGTCGACTCCTTTGTCGGCAGCAATCTTGCGTGCCAGTGGTGAGGCTTTGATGCGTTTTCCTGAATCGTCGGTGCTTGCAGCGGGTGCTGACTGCTGACCGGCGGCCGGGGCCGATGCGGCAGCGGATTCCTGGCTGGCAGGTGCATCAGCGGCTGGCTCGGGAGCTGATTCTTGAGCGGGAGCGGACGATCCGGCTTCTTCACCTTCTTCGGTGAGAATTCCGAGCACGGCACCCACGGGGGCTTTGTCACCGGCTTGAATGCGGATTTCGGTCAGCGTGCCTTCGTCAAATGCCTCCATTTCCATGGTGGCTTTATCGGTTTCGACTTCGGCGATGACATCGCCTATTTCAATTTCATCTCCAACTTGTTTGTTCCAGCGGACGAGAGTCCCCTCCGTCATCGTATCGGAGAGTTTAGGCATTTCAATATTGATAGGCATAGGAAGAAGTCTTTGGCTTGCCGAATTAATCGGTGATCATCGCCGATTGGGCAAGCTGATTATGGTTTGAATTTAGCATTCGTCACCTGAGGCGGATTCCCAAGCACTGCGGCGGGATCATTCTCTTCCCAGTGACAAAAAAACGGCCGTGACTCAAAACGAGTCACGGCCGATAAAAAATGAAGGATGATTAGCTAAGCGAATTACTCCGCGAGAGTTTTCATGGTAGGGATCAGGCCGATTTGTGGCTCACCGGTGCCGCCTTGAGCGGTGGCGCGGGCGAGAACAGCCTTGCTGACGATACCGCAGCACTCAGGCTTAGGGCAGAAGCTGGATCCGCACTTGTTGCAGCAGATGGAGACTTCCTCCGTGTGAGTTTGTGGCACACGGTCAGTCACCACGTAGGATGATTTACCCGTGTAAACAGTGCGCTCAGTTTCGGTGAATGTGGTCACTTCCTTCTCAGCAGTGAGCGATCCACCACATGGGAGGAGGCCACAGCAGGATGAGAATGCGAGGGAAAGCAGAGCGAGTGCGATAAGTTGGAACGTAGTTTTCATGATCAGAAAAAAGTTTAGGCGTTAGGTGAGTCAGTGCAATGAAAAAAGGGGAATAAATCAGAGCTCTGCGACTCGTGGCTTAGGCGATGGTCAGCACCTGATCAACGATGCGCTTGGGGTTCGGCAGCTGCTCGTCTTCGATATGCGGCGAGTAGATCGCGGGGGCATCGAGGGTGCAGACGCGTTTCACCGGAGCGTCGAGGTGATCGAAGGCATGTTCCTGGATCAGCGTGGTGATCTGAGCGGAGACACCACAGAATGGCTTGCTCTCGTCCACCAATACCGCGCGGTTTGTTTTCATCACCGTGTCGATGATGGCCTGCTGATCGAGCGGACGGATGGAACGCAGATCCAACACTTCGCAATTGATGCCGTGCTCGGACTGCAGCGTTTCGGCCGCTTCCAGGGCACGCAGCACGCTGCGACCGTGGGCGATCAGGGAAACATCGGAACCTTCGCGTTTGATATCCGCTTTTCCAAGTGGCACCAAGTGATCGCCGTCGGCAGGATCTGGCACGTGGCCTTTGGTTCCGTAGAGAAGAGTATTTTCCATGACGTAAACAGGATCGTTGTCACGGATGGCGGTTTTCATCAGACCTTTGGCATCGGCTGGAGTCGCAGGAGAGCAAACTTTCAGGCCGGGGAATGCGGCGAAGAGACCTTCCGGTGTGTGGGAGTGGGTGGCACCAACAGCAGTTCCGCCGTTGGCTGGGCCACGCATCACGATCGGGCAGTTGCAAAGCCCACCAGACATGTATCGCACGTTGGCGGCGTTGTTCACCAGCTGATCGAAGGCCACGGAGTGGAACGACCAGAACATCAGCTCCATGACAGGACGAACGCCTAACATGGATGCTCCGAGGCCCATGCCAATGAAGCCGGCTTCGGAGATGGGAGTATCGACAATACGTTTGTCGCCCCACTTGTCCCAGAGTCCTTCGGTGACTTTGTAAGCTCCGTTGTATTCGGCGACTTCCTCGCCCATGATGACGACGTTTTCGTCGCGAGCAAGTTCTTCGTCGAGGGCTTCACGGATGGCGTGGCGGTATAAAATTTCGCGCATGAGAAAAAGTTTGTTAGTGTGTCAGAGTTTGAGTTTACAGCACTGCTTAGTCGTTAAAGAAGTGACGGCCGATCTTGCTGGCCTCGGTGTTGTTATCGGTTTCCCAATAGACGTCTTCGAAGATGGACTCGACAGTCGGCGCCGGTGATTCATCGGCGAACTTAGCGGCCTCGGTGGCGGCTTGCTTGGCCTCTTTGTCGATGGCGTCGGCTTCGACGTCTGTGAAGACAGCTTCCTCAATCAGGCGGCGGCGCCAAAGACGGATGGGATCGTGGTAGGTTTTGTATTTTTCAATCTCGTCCGGTGTGCGGTATTTCTTGGCATTCGCATCGGCGACGGAGTGACCGTAGTAACGGTAAGTGGAGATCTCCAGCACGGTGGGCTTGCTCTCCTTGCGAGCGCGTTCCATGGCGATGTGGGTTTTGGCACGGACTTCGTAGAGGTCTTCCCCATTCACCACGTCCCAATCCATGTCGTAGGCTTCGGCACGTTGGGCAAGGCAGTCCTTGTAAGCGCTGGAGCGTTTCTGGCTGGTTCCCATGGAGTAGCCGTTGTTTTCGATAATATAAACGACCGGGATCTTGAACAGGGCTGCGAGGTTGAGAGATTCGTGGAAAGCACCTTGGTTGACGGCGCCATCACCCATGTAGCAGAGGCAGCAACCTTCGAGACCCTTATACTTCAGGCCGTAGGCAAGGCCGAGACCGAGAGGTGTCTGACCACCGACGATGCCGTGGCCACCCCAGAAATTCTTGTCCGGTGCGAACAAGTGCATCGATCCGCCCTTACCTTTGGCGGAGCCAGTGGCTTTACCGTAGAGCTCGGCCATGCATTCGTTCATGTCCATGCCAACCATCAGCGCGTGGCCGTGGCAGCGGTAGGCGGTGATGACGTGATCGTTGTCTCCACAGAGGGAAATCGTGCCACAGGCGACCGCTTCCTGACCGATGTAAAGATGGAGGAAACCTCCCATTTTCCCACCGTTATAGAACTTCAGCGCTGTCTGCTCAAATCGGCGGATGCGCACCATGTGACGGTAGAAGGCAATCTTGTCATCATTGGAAAGGTCCTTGTTGACCTTGGACTGGGAGAAATCGAGCAGGGAAGGTGGTGAATCCATCATGGTGTATCTTGAGATTGTGTAGCGAGAAGGTTGGCTGGGACGAATTAGTGGTAAGTGATAGTAGGATCAAGCCCAAAGCGACTCCGGGCAGAATTGCAGATCCCAGATCGCCACAGGGCTGCATGCCCGTGCAAATTACGCAAGCAAGCTGGGACTGACCAGAAAAATGCGTCTGGCGACGACTCGACACCTAGGAATTCAGCATGCGCAGGGCGTCGCGGAGCAGGTCTTCGGTCGGTGCGGAGGGTTTCAGCTTCGCCACGGAAGCCACCACCTTGCGGGCTTCGGCTTGTTTGTAGCCGAGACCGATCAGAGCGGATTCGGCATCGATAGCGGCACTGGGCACCGCGTCGCCACTGGCAGCCTGCCAGGCTTCCGCCACTCCCACCTTATCCTTGAGTTCGAGAATGATGCGCTCGGCAGTTTTTTTACCGAGCCCCTTGATTTGGGAAAGTGCCGCGGCATCGCCATTGACCACGCAGTTTTTGAAATGATCCACCGGCATACCACTGAGCACCGCCATGCCAATGGCCGGCCCGATCCCCGTGACACGCTCGATCAGGAGGAGAAACAAATCCTTTTCCGCCGCCGAGGCAAATCCATACAACGTGTGCGCCTGCTCGCGAATGTGCAGATGCGTGCGCAGATCGACCTCGGTGCCTTCCACCGGATTGATGGAGTCATAGGTGCTGAGCGATACCGTCAGCATGTAGCCGACTCCATTGACGTCCACCACCAGTCGACCCGGCAGTGCCTCTAACACCTTCCCTCGAATTCTTGCGATCATTCTGGGCAATTAGACTCAGCCGCGCCCCCTTGCGTCAACCGCAATTCATCAATCGCGCGCAGCACGGTCAGCTTGTGACAGCGGACACGATCCTTGAGAGGACGCGAACTCGGTGTTTCGAGCGTGTAGGAAACGGTCGCACCACGCTCTGCCATGAAGATCGCCTCCGGCCACTGATCGGGGAAATCCGCCTGTGGTTGGTGGAAAATCCAACCCGGTTCGCGGACAGCGTGGTCGTCGATGATGGGACTCGGTTCCGTGATGATAACTTCGGACGCCGCTTCGAGGATGGCCTTGGCGGTGCTACGGCAGACATGTTTCTGAATCTCATACAGATAGAACCCTGTGCTCTCCCAATCTTCGTGGAGAGAGACTAAAAGCGACGGCACCTGCTGCCGCTCAAGCCACGCGACATGCCCCCGAACCTCGGCGCTCTGCTTTTTCAGATAGTCCCTATTAAGATCCAGTCCCTCCGCATTTTCACGCGTTCCGGCGGCCAATCCTGTTGGGTTTAACAGAGGGCAAACCAGCCAGCTGAAGCGATCGTCAAACGCCCCCTCCTGCAGCAGTTCTAACATCGCATGCACACCCGAGGGCTCATCGCCGTGGCAACCTGCGGAAAGATACACCAGCTCCTTGCCCTCAGCCTGTTTCGAATAGGCGGGTATATTATATCCAGCCACCTCCGCCATCACCTCGCCCACAAATCCACGGGCGCTCGCCTCGCGATGGAATTCCTCCAAGTATGCCTGCACATCAATGCTCACGCCGGCAATGTAATACGCGAACTTGCAACTTGAAACTTCAAATTGAAATCATAGCCTGCCGGCATGAATGTTCTTGTTGTAGGAGGCGCCGGCTACATCGGCAGCCACTGTGTCAAACAGCTCCAGGCCGCCGGTCATCGCGCCTTGGTTCTGGATAATCTCGTTTTCGGTCACCGCTCCGCCATCTCGGACGACGTCACCTTTTATAACGAGGACCTCGGTAATCGCAGCGCTGTGGCGAAAATCCTCCTTGAGGAAAAAATCGACCTCGTGATGCACTTCGCCGCCTTCGCCTACGTCGGAGAGTCGGTCACCGATCCGCTGAAATACTACGAGAACAATGTCGGCAACACCATTCAGCTCCTGCTCGCCATGACCGATGCCGGAGTGAAAAAATTCGTCTTTTCCTCCACCTGCGCCACCTACGGCGAACCGGACGAGCTGCCGATTGTGGAAGACACCCCCCAGTCCCCCATCAATCCCTACGGCACCACCAAACTTCACGTCGAACACATCCTCAAGGACCTCGCTCACACTGGCGAGATATCCTCTGCTGTGTTCCGCTACTTCAATGCCTCCGGCGCCGCCGAGGACGGCAGCATCGGTGAAGACCACGCACCGGAAACCCACCTCATCCCTCTGGCCATCGCCGCCGCCACAGGTCAACGTGGTGCGCTGAAAATCTTCGGCACCGATTACCCGACGCCCGACGGCACCTGCCTGCGCGACTACATCCACGTCGACGATCTCGCCCGCGCTCACATCTCCGTTTTTGATCAGCTCGCCGAGCCTAACAAATTTGTCGACTACAACCTCGGCACCGGCAAACCCACCTCCGTCAGAGAAATTCTCGACGCGGTGGAAAAAGTCAGCGGTCTGCCCGTGCCAGCCGAAGAAGCCGCTCGTCGCGAGGGCGACCCTCCATCGCTCTACGCCGATAACACCAAGGCCCGCACCGAGCTCGGCTGGGAGCCGCAATACATGGACATCGAGTCCAACATCGCCACCGCCTGGAAATGGCACCAAAGCCACCCTGACGGCTACGGCGACACCCAGGACTAACATCAGGCGAAAACTCGTCCCCAAGTCCAACCAGTGGCAGATTTCTGCCACCAAATAACAGCACCCGCGTTTATGCGCAGTGTTGCGCAAGATACGCGTAGTCCATTCATGGTCAGAGACGTATGATAGAGAACAACCAACCTCTATCACCCAATGTCCACCCCCATGAAAGCCGCTATCTTTGTCGAACCAGGAAGAATCGTCCTCGATGAAAAACCTGTGCCCGATGTGGGCGCAAACGATGCCCTGATCCGCATCACCACGACCACGATTTGTGGCACTGACGTCCACATTCTGAAAGGCGAATACCCTGTAGCCAAGGGACTCACTATTGGTCATGAACCTGTCGGGGTGATTGAAAAGTTAGGCCGGAACGTTCTGGGCTACCACGAAGGTGAGCGCGTGATTGCCGGAGCCATCTGCCCCAGCGGTTACTCGAATGCCTGCCTCGATGGATTGAGCTCTCAAGACGGTCAAAGTGCAGCCCACGGGTTAAAACCGTTAGGTGGTTGGCGTTTTGGAAATACCATCGACGGCACTCAGGCTGAATATGTGTTAGTGCCCGATGCCATGACGAATCTGGCTCCTATTCCCGACAGCCTAACCGACGAGCAAGTGCTCATGTGCCCGGATATTATGTCGACCGGTTTTGCCGGTGCGGAGTCTGGAAATATTCAGATTGGCGACACCGTGGCCATTTTCGCACAGGGGCCGATTGGACTCTGCGCCACCGCTGGAGCGAAACTGCGCGGAGCCACCACCATCATCACGGTCGATTCCTTACCGGCACGGATGAAAATTTCCAAACGCTTCGGCGCCGATGAGGTGATCGACTTCAACAGCGTCGACCCCGTGGAAGAAATCATGCGCATCACCAAGGGGCGTGGCGTGGATGTTGCGATCGAGGCGCTCGGTTTGCAATCGACCTTCGAAAGCTGCCTCAAGATCCTCAAGCCAGGTGGCACCCTGTCCAGTCTGGGTGTTTACTCCGAAGATCTCACCATTCCGCTGGAATCATTTCACGCCGGCCTGGGCGATCACAAAATCGTCACCTCCTTGTGCCCCGGAGGGAAAGAACGGATGCGCCGGCTGATGAATACCATCGAGTCGGAGCGCATTGATTTCGGCCCCCTGGTCACCCATCGCTACGGTCTGGATCAGATTGAGGAAGCCTATGACCTGTTTGCCAATCAACGAGACGGAGTCCTGAAAATTGCCATCACCCCGTAACATCATGGATTCTAACTGGCATCATCAATCCGAGAAAGAGGTTCTGGAAAAACTCAACACTAGCGCCGATGGACTCAGCCACGATGAGGCGGAGGCGAGGCTCCGTGAGCATGGCCCGAACCGACTGCCCGCAGCCCCCAAGCACAGCCCACTGGTACGCTTTTTCCTGCATTTTCACAACATCCTGATCTACGTCCTGCTGGGAGCGGCAATCATCACCGCCGCACTCGGACACAGCATTGATACCTTGGTCATCCTGGCCGTGGTCATTGCCAATGCCACCATCGGTTTCATTCAGGAAGGCAAGGCCGAGAAGGCGATGGATGCCATTCACCGCATGCTCGCCCTGCACGCATCGGTGATCCGGAATGGGCTTCGGCGCAGTGTCGATGGCGAGAGCCTTGTGGTTGGAGATATCGTTTTGTTAGAAGCTGGCGATAAAGTTCCCGCCGACCTACGCCTACTCGATGCCCGCCGACTCCAAGTCCAGGAGTCCATCCTCACAGGCGAGTCCCTAGCCGTAGAAAAATCCACCCACCGAGTTCCAGAAGACGCCGCCCTGGGAGACCGCCACTGCATGGCATTCAGTGGCACGCTGGTGACCAGTGGCACTGGGAAAGGAGTCGTTGTAGCAACTGCGGGCGAAACAGAAATCGGACAGATCAGCGGCATGTTATCCGAGGTCGAAACCCTCACCACCCCGCTTGTCCGCCAGATGAGCCTCTTTGCGAAGTGGCTCACCGTGTTGATCCTACTGCTCGGCGGAGTGTTGCTTGCCTACGGATATTTTATCGCTCACTTCGACTTTGCCGAGCTGTTCATGTCCGTGGTCGGCCTCTCCGTGGCCGCCATCCCCGAGGGGCTACCCGCCGTTCTTACCATCACTCTAGCCGTGGGCGTGCAGGCCATGGCGAAACGGAATGCCATCGTCCGCCGACTTCCAGCCATCGAAACCATCGGCTCCGTCTCCGTGATCTGCACCGACAAGACAGGCACTCTCACACGGAATGAAATGATGGTCGCCTCTGTGGTGACCTCACAGCACCTGTTCACCATCGAAGGAAACGGTTACGAGCCACACGGTCGCATCAAACTAGACGGGGAAACCGTCACCGCTGACGAGCACGAGATCCTTCGAGAATTAGGTCGATCGGCCGCATTGTGCAATGATGCTTCGTTGCAAGAAAACGAAAACGGCTGGACCATCGAGGGAGATCCGATGGAAGGCGCACTCCTTGCCTTATCCGCCAAAACAACTGCCGATAGCAGCTCATGGACGCGCTCTGACATCATTCCATTTGATGCCAAACATCGCTTCATGGCCACCTTAGATCAGCACGATAACGATGCTCTCATCTCAGTGAAAGGTGCGCCCGAACGCATCTTGGCCATGTGCCAATATCAACGCAGTGAAAGAGATCAGGTTTCCCCATTGGACGGCCCCTATTGGCTGGAAAAGGCCGAGGAAATTGCGGCACTCGGGCAGCGCGTTCTAGCCATCGCAGTGAAGCCGGTTCCCACGGAGCTAACAGAGCTGGTTTTTTCCGATGTTGGAAATGGGCTGGTGCTCCTGGGGCTTGTCGGATTAATGGACCCACCACGCGAGCAATCCGCCGCAGCCGTCGCGGAATGCCACAGTGCGGGGATCGCTGTCAAAATGATCACCGGTGACCACCGCGGAACCGCTGCAGCAATCGGTAAACAAATCGGTTTAAAAAATCCGGACCACGTCCTCACCGGAGCCGATCTCGAGGCCATGGATGACGCCGAGCTGGCGAGAGCAGTCATCGATACGAACATCTTCGCCCGCACCAGCCCCGAGCACAAACTACGCTTGGTGATGGCCTTGCAATCGCACGATCTCACGGTCGCAATGACCGGAGACGGGGTCAATGACGCCCCTGCCCTGAAACGGGCTGACGCAGGCATCGCCATGGGTGTCAGCGGCAGCGAAGCCGCCAAGGAAGCCGCCGAGCTGATTCTCGCCGATGATAATTTTTCCTCCATCACCGCTGCCGTCCGCGAGGGTCGCACCGTCTATGACAATATTAAAAAGGTGATCAGCTGGACCCTGCCGACCAATGCCGGCGAGGCCATGACCATCGTCGCCGCTCTGCTCTTGGGGATGTCGCTGCCGATCACCGCTGTGCAAATCCTCTGGGCCAATCTGATCACCGGAGTCACGCTCGGCATTGCCCTGGCATTCGAGCCCACCGAGGTCGGGACCATGCATCGCAAACCTCGCTGCAGAAATGAGCCGCTGTTGGATGGCGCCCTCGCGTGGCATATTGTGCTTGTCGCCGGACTATTTCTAGCTGGCGTCTTTGGCATGTATACCTACGCCATCGATCGGGGCTACTCCTTGGAACTGGCACGGACAATCGCGCTCAACACCCTCGTCGTGATGGAGATTTTCCACCTCTTCTTCATTCGGAACATTTACGGCACCTCGCTCACCTGGCAGCTGGTCCGCGGCACGAAAATGGTATGGGCCACGGTCATCGTCATCACCGTGGCGCAGTTCGTAATCACCTATCTACCTCCACTTCAATCAGTTTTCGGCACCGCCGCCGTGCCATTTGTCGATGGCTTGATCATCGTCGGAGTAGGTATCGTGCTCTTATTGATCGTGGAAACCGAGAAGCAAATCCGCCTGCGCCTGCAGAAGCTCAGACAACCAGCATGATCCGGACCGCAGCGACAGAAAGAGTCCGTGGCTGGAAACCATCCTTTCCTCCCGCTTTAAGGACACTTATCTTGACTCTTTCCGCCTGATTCCTGATTCTCTCCCCCATGTCCACCGACTTGCATTACTGCCCCGACTACTTTGCCTATTCACGCCGCAAGACCCGCGAAATCATGGTCGGCAATGTCGGCATCGGTGGTGATAACCCCATCAGGGTGCAGTCGATGATCACTTCGGACACCCGCGACACCGAGGCCTGCGTGAAACAGGTGCTCGATCTGGCCGAGGCCGGTTGCGAAATTGTCCGAATCACCGCGCAGACCAAGAAGTATGCGGAAAATTTGGAAAACATCCGCGATGGAGTCCGTGCCGCCGGCTGCGATGTGCCCCTGGTCGCTGACATCCATTTCAAACCCGACGCAGCCTTCGAAGCCGCCAAGTGGGTGGAGAAAATCCGCGTCAATCCCGGCAACTACGCCGATAAGAAAAAGTTCGAAATCCGCGAATACACCGATGAGCAATACGCGGAGGAGTTAGAGCGTATCCGCGAAGACTTCGCTCCCTTGGTGGAGCTCTGCAAGGAGCTTGGCCGCGCGATGCGCATCGGCACCAACCACGGCTCACTTTCCGATCGCATCATGAACCGCTACGGCGACACGCCACTCGGCATGTGTGAGAGCGCGTTTGAGTTCGCCCGCATCGCCCGCGATCTCGACTACCACAATTTCTGTTTCTCGATGAAGGCATCCAACCCAAAAGTCATGATCGAGGCCTACCGCCTGTTGGTTGCCCGCCTGGAAAATGAGGGACCGGACTGGAACTACCCCATCCACCTCGGCGTCACCGAAGCTGGCGATGGCGAAGATGGTCGGATCAAGTCGGCCATCGGTATCGGATCGCTGTTAGCCGATGGCGTGGGCGACACCATCCGAGTCTCCCTCACCGAGGACGCCATCCACGAGATCCCGGTGGCCAAGGCGATCATTGCCAACATTGAAAAGTCCCACCTCCCAGTCGATCCCACCGGCAGCCAGCGAGGCACACTTTCCTACAATCCCTTCTCTTACGAACGCCGCCACAGCCACGAGCTGGAAATCAATGGTCACAAGCTCGGTTGCGATAACACCATCCGCGTCTTCACCTCGCGCGAAAAGTGGGACGCGCTAGCGCATAAGATCGATAAGCTGGGCGACTTCACTCCGGAAATCGTCCTGGAGGATTCCGTGGTTCATGAGGTCGACCCTTGGGACACCGCTTCCATTCAGCTGATTAACCAGATGAAAACACCCCAGCTGGTCACCGTGGCCGATGGCTGCCACGATGCCGCAGTCATCCACGCATTCCGCCTGTTGGCATCCAAGCTCGCCGCCCATCATCCCATCCTGCTGAAGGACACCCTCACGCCCAGTAATGACGCCAACGCCGACTTCATCAACACCCTGATCACCGCTGCGCGGAACATTGGTTCGCTGCTCTGCGATGGCATTGGCGATGCGATTCTGGTGCAGGGCGAACAGGCACCCGGACAATCGCTGCGTCTCTCCTACAACATCCTCCAGGCTGCCGGCTCGCGCATTTTCAAGACCGATTACGTCGCCTGCCCATCCTGCGGTAGAACCCTCTTCAACCTACAGGAAACCACGCAGAAGATCCGCGCTGCCACCGGTCACCTCAAAGGAGTTCGCATCGCTGTCATGGGCTGTATCGTCAACGGACCTGGCGAAATGGCCGACGCCGATTTCGGCTATGTCGGTGGCGCCCCCAGCAAGATTAACCTCTACGTTGGCAAACAGGCCGTGAAGTTCAACATCCCCGAGGCCGAGGCCGTGGACCGCTTGATCGATCTGATCAAAGAGCACGACAAATGGATCGAGGCACCTGTGGCCTAAGGGCGCGCCCAGCACGGTGTGTCAAGCACCCTGCTCGATCGCTTCCCAAACATCCTTCGCCGCACCTTCCACAGTGCGGATAAAAAGCTCCTGCAGTCCCTTCGAGCTCTGCGTCACCGCCTTCAGTCCGCCGGAAACTTCTCGCTGCACGCGGATGGCTCCGGTTTTCCCCTGCTTGCCTAACGACTTCCCTCCGTAGGACCGACCAATGATCACACCGGTGACACCTGGCATCGCCTCGATCTTGCGAATCGCCCGCAGGCATTCGCTCGATGAACTTTGATGACGACCCCTTGACGGCATGCCCTCACCATGCACCAGCTCAGGAAGCTGTGAAGTGAAAATACAGTGCAAACTTTCTGCCTCCCCCACTTCCAGCAGATCGTTTCTGGCAAAACCTTCATCCCATGATAGACTCTAAGTATGTCTGATCATATCTACAAAAAAATCGAACTCGTAGGCTCATCCACCGTTTCCTCCGATGACGCCATCAAGAACGCCATCGCCAAAGCCGCTGAAAGCGTGCGCAACATGCGCTGGTTCGAAGTCGTGGAAACCCGCGGCCACATCGACAACCAACAGGTCGCCCATTTCCAAGTGACCGTCAAAATCGGCTTCACCATTTCCGGGTAACATCTCTCAAGTGCGCTGGGGTTGATGCCTGTGGCGCTGGACAGAATTTTCAGAATGAGCAGGATTTTGATACGCATGCAGCCAAATCTAATTCTGAAAAATTCTGTTAATTCTGTCTCAAAAAAAAGTCACTCCACCATCTCCAGCATCGCCTCGGCAAACCCCTGCCCGATGCCTCCCAGAATCTTTGCGGATCCCAGGTAGTGGTAGCCGCCGTTAGAGATTCCTTTTTTCAAGCTCTCTAACTCGCGAGCAGTGAATTCCTTCTCGCGCATCGTCTGCTTCAGCGCCTTCGCCTCCTTGCCGTTCAGCTTTTTCTCCTTCTGGATTTTTTTCACCTCCCTGCCCAGCTTCGCGTCGCGCTTGCTGAGGGCATCGAGTTCCATGTCCCAGTAGTTCTCGGTGAGCACCGCCGTGACATTACCTTTAAACTCCGCTCCCTTGGCCGCGGCGGCCATGGCATCGCGGAAATGTTGGTGCATCGCTTGGTGGCGTTTTTGCTCAGGCCCATATTTTTCCGTGGGACCACCCACACCTAACACCCCAATCACCACTGGAAGTTTCGGCGCGGCAAGATCCTTTCTGAAATCGCGGATCAGGTGCTGAAGCAGATCGGTGTATTCATCATAGCCGCCAGCCTTGGATCGGTTCGGATAGACATCGTTTGCCACCAGATCATTCCACCCTTGGAACCACACCAGACCACTCAGTTGATAGCCCTGATCGGCATCGTAATCAGGATAGACCTTGGAAATATCGGCCAGCACCGTTTTCACATGCTGCAATGTGAGTCGGTAATAATGTCCCGTGGCTTTTTGCTTCTCTGCCTTCAGCTTCGCCAGGTCTTTCCCCTGCTTCTGAAACTTCTCCAGCTGCGTCTCATTCAAAACATATGGCCCCGCGCTCGGAGGCCGAAAATCTGTATTCAAGCTCTTGCCGCCCCAAGCCGCCTTGATGATCAAAATCGGCTCGGCGAGTTTCTCCCGCATGGTGATGCCAAAGGTGAGCTCCGGCCCGATCTTGGTTTCATCCCCGCCGAAACCTGTGGTCAGCGGCCCGGTTTTCAGACCTTTCGACGATAAATACGCCATCCGCACATCCTCAAACACGCGGGCCGAGCCGTCGTCGTTTTGAATCGATTTCAGCATCGGCACCGACTTCGCGTCCATCGCCAAATGCTCCAAAGTCGTCACCCGCGCATGCCCCTGCATGTTCGACTGCCCGACCAGCACAAACACCTTCAACGGCTTCTTCTCCGCCGCCTGACCAAAGCCAATCACCGCAAAAAAACCAAACAGCGCCACGACCGTGCGCGATCGCAACAGGGAAATAGAACGAAGTATCATAAGAACATTACTACACACAGCGGCTCCATCTTTCCAAAACAAACTCCCCCATTCGAACGGAGGGCGGACATTCCTGTCCGCCGACTGGCCTAGCAAGATGTGAACAGGAATGTCCACGCTCCGTTCTTTCTAAAACAGCCCGACCACGGTGCCGTTCTCGTCGAGATCGATGCGTTCGGCGGCGGGGACTTTGGGTAGGCCGGGCATGGTCATGATGTCGCCGCAGATCATGATGACAAATTCGGCACCGGCAGCGAGGCGGACTTCGCGGACTTTCACCACGTGGTCTTCGGGCGCACCTAACAACTTGGCATCGGTGGAGAAGGAGTATTGGGTTTTGGCCACACAGATCGGGTAGTCGCCAAAGCCGGCGTCCTGAAGACGTTTGACCTGGGCGCGAATTTTGGTGTCGGCGACCACTTCACTGGCGGAGTAAATCTTCTTCGCGAGGGTCTCCATTTTCTGCCACAGCGGCAGATCGTCCTCGTAGGTGAGTTGGAAACTGGCGGGGCATTTGTCGATGGTATCCACCACCGCGTGGGCGAGCTCTTCGGCACCCGCTCCACCTTTCGCCCAATGTTCTGCGAGCACGACCTCCACTTGCAGGTGGCCGAGCTTTTGACGCAGCAGGTCGATCTCCGCCTGGGTGTCGGCACTGAATCGGTTGATCGCCACAACGCACGGAAGCCCCCAGTGCTCGCGCACGTTGCGCACGTGGCGCTCGAGGTTTTTGATACCCTTTTCGAGAGCGTCCAAGTTCTCCTGCTCAAGCTCTTTGACATCGGCGCCGCCGTGGTATTTCAAGGCCCTGATAGTCGCGACCACCACCGAGGCGTCGGGCTTCAGGCCGGACTTGCGGCACTTGATATCGATGAATTTTTCCGCTCCTAGGTCAGCGCCAAAGCCGGCTTCGGTGACCACGTAGTCGGCCAACTTCAGCGCCGACTGGGTGGCGATCACGGAGTTGCAGCCGTGCGCAATGTTGGCAAAGGGTCCTCCGTGAATGAAGGCCATGTTCCCCTCGAGCGTCTGCACGAGGTTCGGCTGAAAGGCATCCTTGAGCAGCACGGTCATGGCTCCGTGGGCATTGAGTTCACGCGCGCGGATCGGTTCTCTTTTTCGGGTATAACCGACGATGATATTGCCCAGGCGCTCCTTGAGCTCCCCGAGGGATGTGGCCAGGCAAAAGATCGCCATCACCTCGGAAGCCACCACGATATCAAAGCCATCGGTGCGTGGGAACCCATTGCTCATGCCACCCAGAGCGACGGTGATTTCGCGTAGTGCGCGATCGTTCATATCCACCACCCGACGCCAGACCACGCGGCGTTGATCAATGGCCAGGCTATTACCGTGGTGGATGTGATTATCGACCATGGCGGCGAGCAAATTGTTTGCCAGTCCGATGGCGTGGAAGTCGCCGGTGAAGTGCAGGTTGATATCCTCCATCGGCACCACCTGGGCGTAGCCACCGCCGGCGGCGCCACCTTTCATGCCGAAGCAAGGGCCGAGCGACGGCTCACGCAGGCAGACGGCGGCTTTTTTGCCGATCCGGTTCAAGGCATCGGTGAGGCCCACGCTGGTGGTGGTTTTGCCTTCCCCTGCGGGTGTGGGTGAAATGGCGGTGACGAGGATCAGTTTCCCATCAGGTCGTTCCTTCAGAGTTTCCAGATAATCGAGTGAAATCTTCGCTTTGTAATGTCCGTATGGCTCGAGGTGCTCTTCGCTGATACCTAGCTTTTCCTTCGCCAGGGCGGCGATCCGTTCCATTTTATTCTTCTGTGCAATTTCAATGTCACCCATGCGGAAAACCTAGCCTATCGCGCCGAGTTAAAAAGGTTTTTCACCTGTCCATTTTTCCATTACAGCCTGTCCCCACACGCTCCGATCTTCAACATCATTTCCACATTATCACCATGCATCCCAAACACCTTATTCTCCGGCTACTGCTCCCCCTACTCCTTTCCAGTTCGCTCTACGCGGCCAAACCTAACATCGTGATCATCTTATCGGATGACCAGGCGTGGACCGATTACAGCTTCATGGGCCACGAGCAAATCGACACCCCGGCGCTCGACAAGCTGGCAGCGGAATCGCTGACCTACACCCGCGGATACGTCGCCGCTCCGCTCTGTCGTCCCTCGCTCGCCTCCATCTTCACCGGTCTCTATCCTTACCAAACGGGCATCACCGGCAACGACCTGCTGGGCAAAGACGGCAAAAAGATCCCCCGCACCAGCAAAGAGGGCGCAGCACAGCACCAGCAGCTTTATCGTGACTTCAAGAAGCACGCCGGCCTGGCAGGTCTGCTCAAGGACGCAGGTTACATCACCATGCAGCAAGGCAAGTGGTGGGAGGGCGACCCCAAAACGTCCGGCTTCCAACACGCCCTGAGCCACGGCGATCCGGCACGCGGCGCCCGCCACGGCGACAAAGGTCTGGAGATCTCACGCAAGGGGATCGATGCCACTCGCGAGTTCCTCGACATCGCCAAGAAGGAAAACAAACCCTTCTTCCTCTGGCACGCGCCCTTCCTGCCGCACACGCCCCACACCCCACCCAAGGCCCTGTTTGAGAAATACCAAAAACTGGTCAAGTCACCCCACATCGCCCGCTACTACGCGATGGTGGAATGGTTCGACCAAACCTGCGGCGAGCTCCTCGGTGAGCTGGACCAACGTGGCCTCAGCGACAACACGGTGATCATTTTCCTCACCGATAACGGCTGGATCCAGCGCCCTGACAGCCCACGCTTTGCAGCGCTCTCGAAGCAAGATGTTCACGAAGGTGGCGTGCGCACTCCGCTCACCATCAAATGGCCCAACCACATCAAGCCTGTGATGGACCTGAACACCCCGGTTTCCTCCATCGATATCGCACCCACCCTGTTGAAAATCGCCGGTGTGAAAGTCCCCGCCGCCATGACCGGGCTCGACCTCCGCGATCGCGCTGCCCTGCAGAAACGCAACACCGTCTTTGGTGCCGACCACTCACACAACATCATCGGCGTGGATCAGCGGGTGGCCAACCTGGAATCGCGCTATGTGGTTCAAGGCAAGTGGAAGCTGATCGTTTACAACCCCAACAATTTCCCCGCCCCCAAAGTCGCCGGCAAGCTCAACGGCAATGCTAACAACCCGGAGGGCAAACCGGAACTGTATGACCTCCAGGCTGATCCCTTTGAAAAGGTCAACCTCGCCGACAAGCATCCCGACCGTGTGGCCGAACTCCGCAAGGAGCTCGATGGCTGGTGGGATGGCTCGGCCGCAGAGTAAACCGAGCCACAATCGGCACAAAAAAGGACAATCTCATGGCTTTCCTGAATCGCCAATTCGCTCTATGCTCTGCCCATGGCATCTGATGACAGCAAGCACAGCTTGGATGAAGGCGAACCCCCGCATGAGGACAAGGCCCCCAAGGTAGGGAAACCGAAAACATCTGCGGCTGGAGCGACGGCCGTGGTTTCCTCCATGAACCACGTGATGCGCACCGCCGGTCCGGTGCGCGGCACCAAGGCGCTGCTCGATCTGAACCAGACCGATGGCTTCGATTGCCCAAGCTGCGCCTGGCCTGACCCTGACGACCACCGGGCACAAACCGAATTTTGTGAGAACGGAGCCAAAGCCATCGCCTCGGAAGCGACAACTCGTCAGATCGACCGATCCTTTTTCAAGAAACACAGCATCGACGAGCTGCTGGAACAGAGCGATTACTGGCACGACCAGCAAGGCCGCCTCACTGAACCGATGGTGCTGCGCGAGGGCAGCAGCCACTACGAGCCGATCTCCTGGGACGATGCCTTCGCCCTGATCGGCAAGGAGCTGAACAAGCTGGAGACTCCGGACGACGGCATTTTCTACACCTCCGGTCGGGCATCGAACGAAGCGGCTTTCCTCTATCAGGCATTCATCCGCCACTTCGGCACCAACAACCTGCCTGACTGCTCGAACATGTGCCACGAGTCCAGCGGCACCGCCATGGGGCAGGCTGTGGGCGTGGGCAAGGGCACCGTCACTCTGGACGATTTACACGAGGCGGAAACCATTATCTGCATCGGTCAGAACCCCGGCACCAACCACCCGCGGATGCTGGCATCGCTGGAGAAGTGCGTGGAAAATGGTGGCAAAATCATCGCCGTGAACCCGCTGAAGGAGGCCGGCTTGATGGGCTTCGCGCATCCGCAGAAAATCTCCGGCATGTTAGGGAAATCGACGCCACTCGCGTCGCAATACCTGCAGGTCAAAGTCAACGGCGACCTGGCCCTGCTGCGCGGTCTCGGCAAGGAGTTCTTCGAACGCGGCGCACTGGACGAAAAATTCATCGCCGAGCACACCCAGGGGATCGATGCCTACCGCACCCGCTGCGAGGCCGTCACTTGGGAGAACATCACCGAGAAGTGCGGCATCGCTAAAGAGGAAATCCAACAACTGGCCGACACCATTTTACGCGGCGAACGCAAGCTCGTCACCTGCTGGGCAATGGGCCTCACCCAGCACCGCAATGCCGTGGCCACCATCCGCGAGGTCTGTAACCTGCACATGATGTTAGGCGCGATTGGCCGACTCGGCGCCGGCCTCTGTCCGGTGCGTGGTCACAGCAACGTGCAGGGCGACCGCACCGTCGGCATCTTCGAAAAAATGCCAGCCTGGTTCCACGACGCCATGGACCGCGAGTTCGGCATCACCACCAATCGCGAACACGGCTACGACACCGTGGAAGCCATCCTCGCGATGCACCGCGAGCCGGGGAAAGTCTTCATCGCCCTCGGTGGCAACTTCCTCCAGGCCAGCCCGGACACCAGCTTCACCGCCAAGGCGCTGCAGAACTGCTCACTGACTGTCCACATTTCCACCAAGCTAAACCGCAGCCACTTGGTGCACGGCAAGACCGCACTGATCCTACCCTGCCTCGGTCGCAGCGAACGCGACACGCAGAAAAGCGGCGATCAATTTGTCACCTGCGAGAACTCGATGGGCATCGTGCACATGTCCAAAGGAAAGCTCACCCCGTCCTCTCCGGAACTGCTCAGCGAGCCAGCCATCATCGCCGGCATCGCCGAGGCCACGGTGGGCAACACCGAGAAAACCAAGTGGCGCTGGCTGGTCGAAGACTACGATCGGATCCGCGACCTCATCGAAAAAGTCATCCCCGGCTTCGCCCCCTACAACCAACAAGTCCGCCACCCCGGCGGCTTCTACCTGCCGAACACCGCGAAGCAGCGAGTGTGGAAAACAGCGAGTGGCAAGGCGGAGTTTAGCGATAGCTTGTTAGAACAGTTCGAACCTGCAGACGGTCGACTCGGACTGCAGACCTTGCGCAGTCACGATCAATACAACACCACCGTCTACGGCCTGAACGATCGATACCGCGGCATCGGCACGGGACGCCGAATCATCTTCCTCAACCCGGACGACATGAAAGAGCGAGGCATCTCGCCGGTTTCCTTGGTCGATATCATCAGCCACTGGGAAGACGGAGAGCGCACCGCCGAGGAGTTCTACGCAATTCCCTACGACATGCCCGCCGGCTCGGCCGCCGCCTATTTCCCCGAGGCGAATGTCTTAGTCCCGGTGGAATCCACCGCACTGGAAAGCAACACGCCCACCAGCAAGGGCATCGAGATCACCGTCAAACCCTCAGCCTAACCAAGCCCAGCCATGTCCACCAATCTCTACCAAGTTTACATTCTCAAGAACCGCATGAATCGTCGATTCGTGGGGAAAGCCGAAGACGCCGAAACCGAACTGCAGGCGCACAATAAGGGCCAGTATAAAGGAACCAAACCCTTCAAACCCTGGCAGATGGAATGGTACAGCGAGCCGCTTTCACGCAACGACGCGCTCCGCCTGGAGGAAAGCCTGCGCAAACACAAAACCAACACCCAGATGCTGGAGTCGATCACCCACAAGCACGACATGGGGATGGACAAGAAGTTCAAGTGATTGGTGAAAATGGAGTGAATTTCACTGGCAGACTTGCCTTTTCAGGTTAGTTTCCTGCTATGGAAAATCCTTATTCAAGCCCCTACGCGAACCCTTACACCGTGGCTGCCCAGCCGGTGGATGTTCGTGCTGCCTTTATTCGCAAGACCTACGGTCACCTGGCCGGAGCGATTCTTGTATTCGCCCTGATCGAAGCGGCGTTGATGTCGATCCCCGGCATTGAGATCACCGTTTTCAATCTCCTCGCCAAGAGCCCATACAGCTGGCTGATGGTGCTCGGTGGTTTCATGGCCGTCTCATGGATCGCCGATAAGTGGGCGAACAGTGACACCTCAAAAGGCATGCAGTATCTGGGTCTCAGCGTCTATGTGGCGGCGGAGGCTCTGATCTTCCTGCCACTCTTGCTGATGGCCAAATGGCAGGTCGGTGACACCAGCCTGATCATGAAAGCTGGCGGCGTGACAATGTTGCTTTTCCTCGGCCTCTCGGTGATCGCTTTTACCACTAAGAAAGATTTTTCCTTCCTCGGCGGCATGCTGAAAATTGTCGGGCTGATTGCGATCGGGCTGATTGTGCTCTCGATCGTCTTCCCCGGCTTCATCACCCTCGGCCTGTGGTTCTCCGTGGCCATGGTGATTCTGGCTGCCGGTAGTATTCTCTACAGCACCAGCAACATCATCCACCACTACAACACCAACCAGTATGTGGCCGCCTCGCTGGGACTCTTCGCCAGCGTCGCCCTGATGTTCTACTACATCCTGCGCATCTTCATGTCGCGGGACTAATTCTGACGAAGGTCATCCCTATAAACCCTTTGGAAGGCGGCGAGCAATCGCCGCCTTTTTTGGGGACTTGGAAAGGTGGAAGTCGGCTCTGGCCTTCTGATATACGGGTCTTGTGGAGGCCAATGTTGTTGCAGGATGGAAAGCGGCGATCGCTCGCCGCACTCCAAAGAACGTGATTCTAGTAATACGGCTTCAGCATCAGGTAGCAGATGGGGCCGGTGGCGGCAACGTAGAGCCAGAGAGGGAACACCCAGCGAGCCATCTTACGGTGACGGGCAAAGTGGTTGGTGTGTCCCAAAGAGAGAGTGATCAGAATGAAGGGCAGGCTGACCGCCGCGAGAATGATATGGCTGGCTAACAGGATGAGGTAGAAAATCCTAACCGCTCCCTCACCTCCGTGACGCACTTCTTCCTGCGTGCCGTGGTAGGCCACGTAGCAAAGTAGGAAGAGCACAGAGCAAGCGACCGCTCCGCCAATCATCCCTTTGTGCAGCGCGACGTTTTTATTTTTGATCGCCACCACAGCCAGCACCAAAAAGATAGCCACCAGGGTGTTCAGCACCGCGTGCACCGGTGGCAAAAACGACAGGTCCATGCCAATGTCCAATTTGTATTTCCCCATCACTACAACGAGTGAAAAAACGAGGATACTCACTACCCAGGACGCACGTGTGAGCACTTTCAACTTCCCAGCATCTGGCTGACGCTGGAGGTAACTTTGATAATCCGACATCGATCGATTCGTTTGCTTAGTTTTGTTTCAACACAGCCTCGACCATTTGGTGCAGGGCTTTTTCCGTTTCCTCATAGACGGCATCACCGTCCTGACGAGCGTGGAAAAGATCCCGACGTCCGACCATTTGCAAGTCTCGATTGTAGACCGCGATGGACATATTATGAGCCAAGGCACCTTTTTCAGCGGCCTCCGCAGCGTCCTCGCGCTCTTGGATGGGATCGTATTTCATCACGTCCACCATGTATTTTTTCAGCTCCTGCTCAGGACCGGTGAGGAACCACCAGTTCGAGGTGTCGGCGCCGAGGGCTTCGGCGTATGCTTTCAGCTGTGGCACCTGGTCAGTTTTGGGATCGACCGTGATACAGACGACATGGAAGTCCGGCTCGTCTTTGAATTTCTCGTAAAGCGATTTGATCCCCTGCTCGTTGTTCACCGCGCACATTGGGCAGGCGGCGTAGAACTGCGCGAAGGCCCATACCTTGCCTTTGAGATCGGAAATCTTCACCTGCTCGCCGTCTTGACGTGTCAGGGTGATGTCCTCGTCCAGGGTCAGCAGTGGTTCGAACTCGGTCTCTTCAGAAAAATAAGGAGTGACCTCAGGACGGATTTGCTGGCCGCGGATGTAGAAGGCAGTGGCTAAAATAAGCACCGAGATCAGTGCCACGACGGCGTAGATGGTGACGATTTTTGATTTTTCGTTCATGGGATGGATGGGTATCTGTCGGGTGAATTTACTCCTTTGAGCCGGTGGTTGTTTCAGCGAGCACGTAATCGGTGTTGGCGTAGAGCTTTTCCTTCAGCTTGCTCACCGCGTGCAGATAGATATCGATATTTTCTTCGTCCTTGAGTTCGGGGTTATCGGCCAAGGCTTCTTCGACTTTTTTCTGAGCTTCGTAGGCTTCTCGGAAATCGTAACGCTGGCGCAGGTGCATGGCCGGATCGAGCAAGGCAATCTGGGAAGGAAACTTCCATTTTCCCGCCGGGTCACCCTCCTCTCGCTCACTCACGAGTCCGAGGCGCAGCTGATCTTTGATGTAGCCGCGCTGCTTCTTGGTGTCGCCAGTCGTCAGCAACCACCACTTGGCGTCGGTGAGGCCGAGTTTTTCCGCAGCTTCGGCCAGCTGTTCCGGCTCCACGCCCTGATCAGCACCCTCGATGGAAATCAGCACGAAGCGGACTTTTTCATGGTCCTGATAGTGCGCGGCGATCTCTTTCAGCATGGCGATCGCGTGTTTGTTCTCGTCCAGCTGCGTCACGCTGATGGGAGCGGCAAACCACACACTGCCTTCGAGATCCGAGAGGCTCACGAGTTGCCCGTGCTGATTCTTGGCGGCGAAGTTCTTGGTGATCTTAGTGACGATGGGTGGTCGATCCGGGTCCTGTTGCCTCTCGTGTTGCACATAGGCGTATAGCACAAAGGCTGCGCCCAAGATCATGATCGCAACAAGAATCAACGCGGTGCGTCTGAGTTCGGCAGGGTTTCTTTCGGCAGGTTCCAGGTCCACAGTAGTCAATGAGTTCGAATTCCGCGAGAAGCTAGCCCTGCTTGCTGGAGATAGCAAGTCATCCTCGCCGCGTTCTGGCGAAGATCGATGTGCCTGCCGCGCTGAGGTGATATCTCTCCATCCAGACTAGCCCTGCTGGTTCCAACCGATGGCTAACAGCACCAATGCCAGCGGAAGATAAAGCAACGTGTAGAAGAACAACTTCCGCGCCGACGCCCGATCGCTCTCGCGGCGGAATTTCCAGCACAACCGAAGCATCACCAGCCCCGCCAAAGAACCACCGATCACCCAGACCAAGTTCGCGTATCCCCACACCAGTGCCAGCGGAGCCAGCGCCGTCAGTATAATGGTAAAGCCAGCGGCAATGTTTGAGGTCTTCTTTCCGGAGGCATCGCCATTGGTCCACATGCAGTAGCCGGCTTCCTCATACTCCTCGCGACAAAGCCAGCTGATAGCGACGAAGTGAGGCATCTGCCACAGGAACAAGAGGGCGAAAAGATACCAGCTCTGGCCATCGGTCCAGCTTCCTCCAGCCGTATGTGCCACAGCGGCCCAGCCGATCATGGGAGGAATCGCGCCGGGAATGCCGCCCATGAGCGTGTTGGTGGGGCTCCGTCGTTTCAGCGGCGTGTAGAGAAAAACATAGACCCCCAAGGCGGTGGCAGCCAGATAGGCGGACGCTGCGTTCACCTTCAGGGCAAGGTGGATAATACCAAAGGCCGACAAGCCCCAGCCGATGCCGAAGGCATTCACCGGCATCATCCTGCGGGCGGGCAGAGGGCGATCCGCCGTGCGTTTCATCCGCGCATCCTCCTCAATTTCCATCAGCTGGTTGAAAGCGGCCGAACCAAAGGCGGTGCAGGCAGTTCCCAGCACAGTGTGCCACAGCAACCAACCATCGTTCAGCCAGACGCCGTAAAAATACCGACTCGCCAGCAGATAGCCAAACAAGGTGGTGATCACCACAAAGGTGTTCAGCCTGACCTTGGTCAAGGTGGCCAGATCGCCGCGTAAGTTGGGAGCTTTGTCTTTTTTTACTCGTGCCATGGAAGGATGGTGGAAAGAAGCCCCTTACTGCTCTGAATGAAGCCGTTTGTCCACTGAATCTTCACACGAGAAATGCAGGTGCTCTACCAAAGTGGCACATCAGCCGACCTCAGGCGCCCTGCTCATTTCGACCGCGCCATTTTTGGAACAGGAAGATCGCAAGGCAGGAAAGTGCCACCGCTATCAGCAGTCCGTATCGGTCCACAAAGCTCCCCGCCTTGAACGGTTCTTCGGTCGCCACACCGGTAAATTCACGCATCCGCGTCACCACCGCCTCGACCCCCGACGGCCCAGTGCCCTTGGAAATCACCTGCCCGGTCTCGCGTTCGACCAGCACCAGGTAAGGGATGCCTGCCGGAGCAAAACTATTCACGCCAGGAATGGCTTCCCACTCAAGGGCGGGCCAGCGCATGTGGTAATTCTTCATATAATCCTCCACCGCCTTGGCACTGCGATCCGAGCCTACCAGCACGATTTCCACCGGCTGCTTCTCTTTCTCGAGCATCCGCTGATATTCGGCCACCAGCGATGGCGTGGTCTTGCGGCACGGTCCGCACCACGAGGCTGAAAAGTAGAGCGCCACGTATCGGGTCTCCGGTTTCAGCTCATAACTTTCCTTTTTTCCAGCGTCCAAACGAAACATCTCAAGCTCCGGCAGTGCCGCCGCACTCAGTGATCCGGTCAGTGCCATGATCATCAAAATCCATCTTCCCATGCCCCACCCTCCACCAGCTTTTGCGGTTTATCAATCCCGCATCCCTGCGAGTAATGGCCATTGACTAATCACTCATCATACCCATATGCTCCGCGCCCCATGAGCGACCAGAATGACACGCCACAATCCACCGAAGCAGAGTTGATCACCATTCGCCGCGACAAACTCGCCAAACTGCGCGAGCTCGGCATCGATCCCTTCGGCGGCAAATTCGAAACCACCACCACTCCCGGTGCGCTCAAGGCCGACTTCGCCGATGAAAAACCGGTCACTATCGCCGGTCGCCTCACCGCCATCCGCGACATGGGCAAGTCCGTGTTCGCCACCCTCGGAGATGTCGAAGGTCGGATCCAAATTTACCTCAACAAAAAAGGCATCAGCGAAACCGACTGGGCAGCTTACAAATTGTTAGACCTTGGCGACTGGATTGGCGTCGAAGGCGAAACCTTCACCACAGGAAAAGGCGAGCCGTCTGTGAAGGTAGAAAAACTCACCGTGCTCAGCAAGTCCCTGCGTCCGATGCCCGACAAGTGGCACGGCGTGGCCGACCGCGAAATCAAATACCGCAAGCGCCACCTCGACCTGATGTCGAACGAAGGCTCCGCCAAAGTGTTCCTCACGCGCTCGCAAATGATCGCCGAGATCCGCAGCTTCCTGCACACCCGCGGCTACCTCGAAGTGGAAACTCCCATGCTGCAGAGTGTGGCCGGAGGCGCCGCCGCCCGTCCCTTCGAGACCTATCACAACGCGCTCGGCATGGACCTCACCCTGCGCATCGCACCCGAGCTGTTCCTCAAGCGTCTGTTAGTGGGTGGCTTCACCAAGGTCTTCGAACTCAACCGCAACTTCCGCAACGAAGGTATCAGCCGTCGTCACAACCCTGAGTTCACCATGCTCGAAGCCTACGAAGCCTTCGCCGATTTCGAAACCATGGCAAACATGGTGGAGGAAATGACCTGCCACCTCGCGGAGAAATTCTGCGGTGGTCTGGAAATCGAGCACAAGGATGAGGAAGGCAACGTCATCCGCACCATCAACCTGCAACGCCCGTGGAAGCGCGCCAATTACCACGACCTGATCAAAGAGGTCGCCGGCGATGATTTCTTCGACATCACTCCGGAAGCCCGTCGAGCCAAGTGCGATGAACTCGGCGTGCAGATCTCCGACGGCATGGAGGATTACGAGGTGGTTCAGCAAGTTTTCGAAAAGAAAGTCGAGGAGCACACCTTCGATCCCTGCTTCGTCACCCGCGTCGCCTCCGAGCTCATCCCATTGGCGAAAGTCACTCCCGGCGGCGAGCAAGGCAAGGAAACCGTCGAGGTTTACGAACTCATTATCAACGGTCAGGAAATCTCACCCGGCTACTCCGAGCTCAACGATCCTGACGTCCAGCGTCAGCGCCTCGAGCACCAAGCCGGCGGCGAGGAAGAGCAGAAGATCGACCACGACTTCATCGAGACTCTCGAGAACGGCATGCCTCCGGCAGGCGGCATCGGCATCGGTATCGATCGCCTGATCATGATGCTCACCGGCGCCCCAACCATCCGCGACGTGGTGCTCTTCCCTCTTCTTAAGAAGAAGGACTAACAAGAGCCTTTGAGCGGTCGCTCGAGCCGACTCCATTTCCCAAGAAGGAAAAACCTTAGCAGCCCAGCGAACCTCGCTGGGCTGTTTTGTTGGTGGGCACACATCACTCGGCCCCGCACGGGTGCAATTCTCGTCGCCGATTATAATATCCGGTCTCTGCGGTATTGGGCATGCTTCAGGTAGTCAGCCCCTACCCCCCATGAGCAGCGTCCGTCCAGAAATCATCCAAGCCACGGAAGACAACCTTCCGAATGCCTTCTTGCGTCCGCAGTGGCCCGATGACATCCCGCGCAGCTGCCCCTGCTGCGGCAAGGAGCTGCACCCGCAGATCAACCTGACTTACGGTTACGGTAGGATCGGGCGTGGCTGCAAATGGCTCTCGTGGTGGATCACCCTGCCGTGGATACCCATGGTGTTTTTTGTGGTTTTACCCCTGCTGATGAAACTCCCCGGCGGCAACGGTGCCGGCTTTGCCCTGTGCATCCTCTTCGTCGTCCCCGCGGTCTTCTTCGCCGTCCTCGCTCCCCTCTTCCCGCGCTCCCGCCGGGTGCAGTGCTTCCCTTGCCGCTATTCCAAGGATTACCCAGCTTTCATGCCCCAGCCTCCCCATGAGCCAGGCCATGATGCCCGTTAGAGCAAAAAAACGGGAGAACCGAAGTCCTCCCGCTTGATCAATGAATTTAAGCAAATCCTCTACTTCCTGCGACGAAGCATCAAAGCGATTCCTCCAAGTCCGAGTAAAGCTACGGACGAAGGCTCTGGAACCTGAGTCACAAGGATATCGTCTACCCAAATACCCTTGTTCTGACCGTTCACATTATCTTCATGGGATGTAAAAAATTGGATATAGGAAAGATCCGTAGCCCCGCTGTCGATATTCAAACCGGTGGCTGGAGTGCTCGTGCCACTTGCAGCACTGGCATCCCAAGTCGTCCCATTGAGGGTCAAACTGACATTAACCAAGCTAGAAGGAGCATTACTGGTATTCGTTGAATTCATTCCGATACCAATATCATCGAGAATTTTGGTTCCATCAATTGACGAGAAGCTTGTGCCATTGAATGTCGTGTTATCTTCCCCCAACTCTCGAGCAAAGAGCTCTCGTGTCGCATTACCACTTCCGGCACGCATCGTGAGCTGGAACACCTCGTCATCGCTACTCGAGTAGCCAATGACATGGACGAGCTTGAAGACTGTGCTGTTATTGGTTCCAAAAATCCCCAATGAGAAATCAACGTTCACAGGTCCTGCAGCAAGCGTAATATCTGAAGCCATCGTGGCTGTCAGGTAGTTTCCTGCAGGCGTTCCGACATCATTGAAACTACCATCAACACTGGTGATAGGGTTACTACTACCATTGTTTCCACTGGTGTAAACATTACCTCCAAGATGACCTCCGGTCGCAGTAATGGACCCCACAACAGGGCTACCAAGGGCTCCTGAACCAGCCAGATCACCGTTGGTTCCGTTATCGAAATCATGATCGAAAAATGTCGTCGCTGCAGATAAGGACGTAACACCGGCAAGCAGCGTTAGACCTCCAAGGGGTAATAGGTTGATTATTTTCATGACCAGTAAATATTTTTAGTGAAAGGGATTCATAGCCATGTGGATATACATTGTCAAATATTCTGTACAAAAGAGGCATGAAGGCTGATAACAAGTGCGGTTAGACCTCACAGACATGCGCCCTGCTCAGCTGGGCCCAATCCAAGAGAAGTGTATCCCAGTCCGCCACTCCGAGGTCACTGAACACCGCTATCGGCGATGTCTTCCCAGCCAGCGCTGCCCATCAACGAATTACACGACAACCCAGACCGCCATCTACCTGACAATCAAAGACTTTGTAAATCCGAAGAGAAAAAATCACTTGATTCCAGCCGACGCTCCCGTATGTAGCCCGCGACCGATAGGCCACCGGCCCCATCGTCACTCAACACGAACCATTCAACACTCAAATGTCCGTACTCGTAGGAAAACAAGCACCGTCCTTCACCGCCAAAGCTGTGCAGGGAGAAAACATCATCGAACACTTCAGCCTCGACCAATATCTGGGCGAGAAATACGTCGTTCTCTTCTTCTACCCCAAAGACTTCACCTTCGTCTGCCCAACCGAGCTGCACCGTTTCCAAGAGGAAATCGCCGAGTTCGAAAGCCGCAACGTGCAAGTCGTCGGTTGTTCCACCGACACCGAATTCTCCCACTGGGCATGGCTCCAGACACCGAAGAACAAAGGTGGCATCCAAGGCGTGAGCTACCCGATCGTAGCCGACACCAACAAAACCATCTCCAACGACTACGATGTGCTCGCTGGTGAATACGCCGAAGACGAAGACGGCAACCTCGTCGTCGACGGTGAAATGGTCGCTTACCGCGGACTGTTCCTCATCGATAAAGACGGTGTCGTCCAGCACCAGGTGGTCAACAACATGCCGCTCGGCCGCTCGGTCAAAGAGTGCCTGCGCGTGATCGACGCCCTGCAGCACTTCGAAGAGCACGGTGAAGTCTGCCCGATGGACTGGCAAAAAGGCGACGACGCCATGACCGCCACTCACGAAGGTGTCTCCGGCTACCTCTCCAAGTAAGTTAGCTAGCCCATCATTTTTCCAGCCCGCCCACTCTCAGGAGTGTGCGGGCTTTTTTGTGCGGCTGTCGTTAAACATTTATATTCAGCTTGTTGGTCAAAATGTGTTGTCGCACTCCTCCCTGGCCCGACTCCGCCCCCCTGTCTGCCGCGCCCTCGGCTGCCTGTCACGAAGCCGACTTGAGCTCGATCAACCCGCCACGCAGTCGCTCTGCATGGCGGGTTTTTGCGGTCGATGGATTAGCCCGCGGATCAGACCCGCTAAAAAATGCCTCATCCTAACGTATTATTGTCCCATTTTATCCTTTCTCGGCGCCTGTCTGTGTTCCACATTCCGCCGGCGAAACGCGCTCACATTTTTGATACTATGAACATTCAAGCTGAAATCACACCCGTGCTCGATCCCGGATTCGTGCCTGCCGTCCTCTGGAACCGTGCGTATCGCGAGAAAGTCGCAGCGCATCCTGACTCCCAGGATTTGGGCATCGCCCTGGCACGCCTCGATGGCACGGTGTTCCGCCACGATGTTCGCATTCTCCCGCACCGTGGTGATGACGCGGCGCTGAATTTGAAATACGTTGAGCGTCTGGTGAAATTCATGCTCTGGGGGCAAGGAGGCTGCACCATCTACATCGGGGGCAGCGAGCCGCTCGCCGCCGAGCTGGCTGAGATTTACTCCGAAAATGGCGCACGCAAGTTCGACTGGGACATCGTTGGCAAAGGCATGTTCGGACAGCACCTGCAGGTTCAATCCGTGAGCCTGGAAGACATCCCCGCCCAAAACAGCCCCGCCGCCCCCCTCGGCAGAAACCTCGACGGCAACCGGATTGGCTTCGATCTCGGTGGCTCCGATCGCAAGTGCGCCGCCGTAATCGATGGCGAAGTGGTCTTCTCCACAGAAATCCCATGGGATCCCTATTTCCAAGAAGATCCCAATTACCAGCGCGACGGGATTATCGATTCGCTGAAGCTCGCCGCCGAGCACCTGCCAAGTGTCGATGCCATCGGCGGCTCATCTGCGGGCGTCTACATCAACAACGAAGTCCGCATCGCCTCTCTATTCCGCGGCATAAAGGACCAGGAAGTTTTCGAATCCGTGGTCGTGCCGATGTTCAAGGACATCGCCGCCGCAGAATACCCCGGCGTGCCCTTCGAGGTGATCAACGATGGCGAAGTCACCGCCCTCGCCGGCTCCATCACCATGAATACCAACTCGGTGTTAGGTGTGGCCATGGGAACCTCTGAGGCCGTCGGCTATGTCGATCCCCACGGTAACGTCACCACCCAGATTAACGAGCTGGCATTTGCCCCCATCGATTACCGTGAGAACGGCCCGGTCGACGAATGGTCTGGCGATGCCGGCTGCGGGGTCCAATTTTTCTGTCAACAAGGCGTCGCCCGCCTCGCACCCGCAGCAGGTTTTGACTACGGTGACATGCCATTCCCCGAGCAACTCATCGAGGTGCAGAAGGAAATGGAAGCCGGCAACGATCAGGCGGCTAAGATCTACCAGACCATCGGCACCTGCTTCGGCTACGCCATTGCCCACTATGCCGAGTTCTACGATATTGGCACCCTGATCATCATGGGTCGCGCCACCTCCGGCCCTGGCGGACAGATCATGATCGACTGCGCCGAGGAAGTCCTGGAAAAGGAATTCCCCGAGCTCGCCGAGAAAATCACCATCACCCAGCCGGACGAGAAGATGAAGCGCCACGGCCAAGCTGTCGCCGCCGCCTCCCTGCCGGCCATCCCCCAATAATCTGATCCCGTGGACACCACCCCCACCATCAAAGCCAAGCTGATCTTCGACGATCAGTCGCACCTCGGAGCCTTCCGCCTACACATGTGGCACCGCTACCGCACCTGGCTGATGATCCGCACCATCCTCAGTGCCGCGGTGCTGTTGGCCGGTGCCATTCTGATGATCAGCGAGGGGATCACCCCCTTTTCCGTGCTGATGATCATGGTCGGCACCTTCGCCCTGCTGCGCCCGCTCATCTGGAAAGTGATGCACTCGCGGAACCTGCGCAAACTCCCCGGCTACGGCCAGACGGTGCTCTACAGCTTCACCCCCGAGGGCGTCTCGATCCATGGCGACGACCTCAACGGTCAGGTCAAGTGGTCGGGTTTATTCGAGGTGGTGGCCACCAAGCAAGGGCTGCTGCTCTATCACGCTAAAAAATCTTACTCGTGGATCCCGGTGGAAGCATTTGACTCGAGCTCTGAAATGGAACAAGTTGCCGACTGGGCAAGCCCTAACTAGGCCTAAAAATAGAGGGTTACCCCCCATAACATCTCAACCCGACTGGCATAGTATGTGCAAAACCGACAGCATGAAATTTTACTCCCGGAAGTGGATTAAACCCGAGGACCTGAATGCTCACAACACCCTGTTCGGCGGGCGACTGTTGGCATGGATTGATGAAGACGCGGCCATCTATGCGATGTGCCAATGCGGCAGCAAGAGCATGGTCACCAAGTTCGTTTCCGAGATCAACTTCATCAGCTCCGCCCAACACGGAGACGTGGTGGAAATCGGCTTCGACACCGTAGAGTTCGGCACCACCTCGATCACCATGACCTGCTTGGCTCGGAATAAAAACACCAAGCAGAACATCCTCTCCATCGAGCGCATTGTCTTTGTCAAACTGGACGAAAATGGTCGTCCCAGCCCACACGGGAAAACCCACAAGAAGACCGACAGCTAAACGCGCCGCTCAGGCCAATGAAGCACGGAGCGAAACAATCAGCGCGCTCCCTGCGTATGGATCTGTCATCCATGAAAGCCGCTCTGCTATTTCTCCTGCTGCCCTTCACCCTGCACGCCGCGCCCGCGCCCTACGCTGCCGATTCCCAACGCCAAGCCGACGTCCCCCGTGGCAAGGTCACGCGACACGAGATCCGCAGTGAGATATTCCCCGGCACCCTGCGCCAGTATTACGTTTACGTGCCGGCGCAGTATGATGCTAGTCGGCCCGCCGCGGTGATGGTCTTTCAAGACGGTCACGCCTATGTTTCCGAGAAGGGAGACTTCCGCACGCCGATCGTTTTTGACAACCTGATCGCAAAAAAAGACATGCCGGTCACCATCGGCATCTTTGTCAATCCGGGCCTTCGCCTGCCCGAGATCGACGGTAAACAGTCCTGGGGCACGGGGAAAAAGAAGAGCAACCGCAGCTTCGAATACGATAGCATGAGCAGCCAATACGCGAAGTTCTTGGAAAAGGAGCTGCTGCCCGCCGTAGCCAAAGATTACCGCCTCACCAGCGATCCCGACCAGCGCGCGATCTGCGGCCTGAGCTCCGGTGGCATCTGCGCGTTCACCGTCGGTTGGGAGCGGCCGGACCTTTTCCGCCGCGTCATGAGCCACGTGGGATCCTTCACCAACATCCGCGGAGGCCACGCCTACCCCAGCATGATCCGCAAAGGCAAAGTCCGCCCGCTGCGAGTCTACCTGCAAGACGGCAGCAACGACCTCGATAACCAGCACGGCAATTGGTGGCTGGGAAATCTGCAGATGCACAAGGCGCTGGAATTCCGCAACTACCCACACCTCTGGGTGCCCACCGACGGCGGCCATGGGGGCAAAGATGGCGGACCACTTTTCCCAGACGGGCTTCGCTGGCTTTGGAAATCGGCCCCGACCACTGAATGACGATATCGTCAGACGATCGCGTCCCTATTTCCCCACCGATCTGCTTAGAATGCAGGCCGCATGCCTGCTACCCACCTCCCCAGCCAAGGACTGTTCCTGATCGATGGCATCGGTCCGTTTTTTCGCGCCACCAAATCATCGCGCATCAATTGGTCGAAAATCCCCTTCACCGACCTGCCGGAGGATGATGCCTTCTGGGAACGGCTTCGGGAGGAATTCACCACCTTGGCGGATCGGGTCAAGTCCCTGGGGTTTAATGCCGTCACCCTGGACGATCTCGCGCACCTCACCGAGCACCCGTTTCACGATGAGCCAACCAACCGGCGCATCCGTTTTCTGGTCGGCCAGTTCCAGCCACTGATCGAGATCCTTCGCCAGCGCGGGCTGCAGCCGTGGATCACCAGCGACATCCTCTGCCTCACCGAAGCCGCGGCCGAGCAGACCGGCCGCAGCCACCAGGCCCGCACCGATTTCTACCTCGATTCCGTGCAACGCTTCCTGAAGACCTTCCCCACGGTCGAAGGCTTGATCCTGCGGATTGGGGAATCCGATGGCTTGGACGTCAAAGATCCGCTGCGCTCGGAGCTGCACCTGCGCACGCCGAAGCAGACAAACCAGTTCCTCCGCGCCCTGCTGCCGGTGACCGATCGCTCACGCACCAAGGTCATGCTCCGCACCTGGACGGTGGGCGCGCATCGCATTGGCGATCTGATCTGGCACCGCGGCCGCCTGTCCGACACCCTGAAGGGCATCACCTCGCCGAACTTCATCCTCTCGATGAAACCCGGAGAGTCGGATTTCTTCCGCCACATCCCACTGAACAAGGCCTTCTTCAACTACTCCGGCCCGAAGATCCTGGAACTCCAAGCCCGCCGCGAATACGAGGGCGCCGGCGAGTTCCCCTCCTACACCGGATTCCAGAACCAGGCATTTCAGAATGAATTGGTCGATTGTGAAAACCTGCTCGGTGTCTCGGTGTGGTGCCAGACCGGCGGTTGGCATCGTTTTACCCGCCTCACCTTCCTCGATCCGGAGGGCCTTTGGAACGAGCTCAACGTGCAGAGTGCCATCGATGTGTTCAAATACATGCTGACACCCGAGCAATCGCTGGCACGCGTGGTGGGGAACCGAGACGCCGCAGCCGCAGCCGAGCTGATGGCACACAGCGATTACATCATCAACGAGCTCTACTACATCCCCGAGTTTGCGCGGCTGAAGCTGTTTTTCCGTCGGGTGCGCATTCCCCCGCTGCTGCACATCTACTGGGACTCGCTATTTTTCCACGCCCCCATCCGCAAGCTGCTGCGCCACTTCGTCAGCGATCATGACGCCGCGGTGCGCCAGGCCGAGGGAGCGATGAAACGTTTCCCCCGGATGACCGAGCTCTGCCAGCAGCTGAACTGGCCGGTGGACGATATTCGCTTCATGCGTGACACCTGCCAGATGATCACCCTGGCGCGCAAATACTACTTCTCCGCCTACGACCCGGAGCTGGTGAAGCAGATCAAGCAGGAAAAAGACCGCTACAAGGAGCAATGGCCGGCGAGCAAGCGGGCGCGCTACCGGATCAAAACCAATTTCAAACCCTCCGTCATCAAGCGCCGCTCCCTCGTCTGGGGCTCCAGATTACTGCTGCGCAAGAAACGAGGCTACCGCCCGATCCTCGATCACCTCTTCACCCTCAACATGCTCTCGCTACTCTACGGCCTGTTTAAGAACCGCTCGCAGAAGTCGATGCCCAAGTTCATCAAAAAGTCCGCCATGGGCATCGATAGCCTGTTCCGCTAAATTCACCCCTAAGACGTTCTTTTTCCTACCCTTGCTTGACGAAACGCCTTCTCTGGCTATGTGTTTCGGCCATGCAAGAGAACGTCCAAGAAAACGACGAGGTCACTCCCGAAGAAATCACCCCGGATTCCGCCCAGGAAAACACCCAAGATGAAGCTGCCGCTGAGTCTGAGGCCAGCGATTCCAGCGCATCCGAGGAAACATCCAAGGACAGCCCTGCCGAAGAGATCGATCCCTGGGAGGCTCTTGAAATAGAAGCCGCCAAGTGGAAAGACCAAGCTATCCGCACCGCCGCGGAGCTCGATAACTACCGTAAACGCATGTCGCGTGAAAAACTCGATGCCGTGCGCTACGGCAACCAGAGCCTGCTGGAAGAACTTCTCCCCGTGCTCGATAACTTCAGCATGGGCATGCAAGCTGCTGCCCAGGAAAAAGGCTCCATGCTCTTCACCGGGATGGAAATGGTGCACAAGCAGCTGGGCGAGTTCCTCAGCTCCCAGAGCGTCGAGGAAATCCCTGCCGAACCGGGCAGTGAGTTCGATGTCAATGTGCACGATGCCATTGGCCAGGAAGCCAGCAGCGAGATCGAGGAAGGACACATCGTCCGCACCATGCGCAAAGGCTACCGCATCGGCGATCGCCTGCTTCGCCCCGCCAACGTCATCGTCTCCCTAGGCGATCAACCACAACCTGAAAGCGAGTAATATGATGACCAAACGCTGTTATTACGAAGTCCTCGGTGTCTCCAAGGACGCAAGCACATCAGAGCTGAAAAAAGCCTACCGCAAGCTGGCGATCAAGTTCCACCCGGACAAAAACCCAAACGACCACGAAGCGGAGGAAAAATTCAAGGAACTCGGCGAGGCCTATGAGGCGCTGAGTGATGAAGACAAACGCGCGGCCTACGATCGCTACGGACACGCTGCCTTTGAAAATGGTGGCGGCGGACGTGGCGGATTCGGTGGCGGCGGCGGATTCCACGATGCCTCTGACATCTTCTCACAAGTCTTCGGCGGCGCCTTCGGTGGCGGCGGATTCGAAGACATCTTCGGCGGTGGCGGACGTCGCCGTAACCCCTCCGGCAGACAGCCGGGCAGCGACCTTCGCTACGATCTCGAGATCACCCTCGAGGAAGCAGCCGAAGGGATCCAAAAGGAACTCGAAATTGAAAAACTCGAAGCCTGTGGCACCTGCAACAGCAGCGGCTCGAAGTCCGGCAGCGGCGGTCGCAAGACCTGCGCCACCTGCGGCGGACAAGGCGTGGTGACTCAACAACGCGGCATCTTCATTCAGCAGACCGAATGTCCAGCCTGTAATGGTGCTGGCCAGACCATAGCTGACCCCTGCCCAGACTGTCACGGTGAGGGCCGCAAGAGCGAGACCACACGGATCAAGATCAACATCCCTGCCGGAGTCGACGATGGCACCCGCCTGCGCTCCACCGGCAATGGTGACGCCGGCCTGCGCGGCGGACAGCCGGGCGACCTCTACGTTTTCCTCCACATCAAGCGTCACGACGTCTTTGAGCGCGAGGGAGACGATCTCTTCTGTGAGGTCCCCATGCCCTTCTCCACCGCCGCCCTCGGTGGTGAGCTGGAGGTGCCCACGCTAGAAGGTCGTTCATCGATCAAAATCCCGGCCGGAACCCAGGGTGGCACCACCTTCCGCCTGCGGAACCGTGGCATCAAGGACCTGCGCACCGGTGGCAAAGGCGACCTGCACGTGGAAGTCCACGTGGAAGTGCCCACCAAGCTCAACGGCGAGCAGAAGGAAAAACTCACCGAGTTCTCCGAATCGATCGGTGTGAAGAACAACCCCATGCAGGAGTCGTTCTTTGAAAAGGCGAAGAAATTCTTCGGCTCATAGTAACCACCCATCAACACGCCAGCTCCCATGAACCGCTACTACTTACCCAGCGCGCAGTGGGAGGCTGGCTGCCTCACTCTCACTGGCGATGAAGCCAGACACTGCGCCCGCGTCATGCGGGCCAGCGAGGGGGATGAGATTGAAATTTTCGATGGCGCTGGAAAAAGCGCCGTCTGCATCATCGATAACGTCCGCCGCGAGGAGGTGCGGTGCCGGATTTCCCAGGAAAACGAAACACCAGCACCGTCGATGCCAGTCACCCTCTGCCAATCGATCCCCAAGGGCGGCAATATGGAGCTGATTGTGCAGAAAAGTGTGGAACTAGGCGTCAATGCCATCCAACCGCTGATCACCGCACGCACCGTGGCACGGCCGGATGCCCTCGCCAAGAAACGCGAAAAGTGGCAACGCATCGCCCTGGAAGCCTGCAAGCAGTGCGGCCAGAACCACCTTCCTGAGATTCTCGAGCCACGGACATTTTCCAGCTGGATCGAGCAACTCGAACCCTTCGCCACCGCCGTCATCGCCGCCCTCGACCCTGCGGCCGTGCATTTCAGGAGTCATCTTGAACAAACTCCCCTGAGCGGCAGCATCGGTCTACTGGTCGGCCCCGAGGGTGATTTCACCCCGGAAGAATACCAGCAAGCCTACCAGCAGGGCTTCCAGCCGATCAGTTTCGGCTCCATCGTGATGCGCGTGGAAACCGCCTCGATCTACGGCCTGAGCCTGATCCAGCATGAACGTTCGTTCGCCCTAGGCGTTTGACTTTCAGCGACTTCAATCGGAAGTATTGTCCTGTTCTGACAGGTGCACAATAGTTATGGAGATGTTAAATATTTGACACATTAAATTACACCTCCATACTCCTCGCACCCTCCCCATCAGAATAAAGCACACACACTTTCTATGGGATCCACACTCACTACCACCCTTGCGGCCGCCCTATTGGCAGCCGCACCTCTTTGCCTCCACGCCTGGTCTCCGGGCGTCGGCAACGCATCTGCTACCACGGGATTTACCGTGGACACTCAGGCGCGTAATGACGTCATCTCCTTTTGGCACAATGTCTACATGGAGTCCGAAGGTTATGAAAACCGCATCAACTGGACCGGTTCAGTGACCGGCGGAACCGCTGGAACCACCTCCGCCGCCTTCAAAGATGACGTTCAACGCCGGATCAACTTCTACCGCGCCATGGCGGGGCTAAATGCCAACATTGATCTCACCAGCTCCTCCACCGTTGCACTCGCAGGAGACACACCCGAAGAGGCCAAACCAACAGGTTCGACCACGAAGCAAGAGGCCGCTCAAGCCGCTGCACTGATGTTATCACGACAAACCTCCGAGTTTCTCGAAGGTGGCGGAGTCGCTAATGGCTCAGCGGACCCGCACGAGCCGCCTTCAGGATGGAGCTTGGATACCGCCGTCGCACGCAATGGCGCTTTTCACTCAAACCTCGCTGTGGGACATTTCGGCCCGGGAGCGATCGATGCATATATTTCTGAAAATGACCAAGGTGCCGCAGGCGGAGAGAACAACGATGCTGGCCACCGCCGCATGATCTTACAAACACGCCTGCAAGAACTTGCATCAGGAGACACGCCCTACACCAGCACCAGCTATTACGCAGCCAATGCCCTCTACGTTAGCGGCAACCTCCTCTCCAGCGCTCCCGTGCAATTTGTAGCTTGGCCAAATGCTGGATACATTCCTGAAGCGATCACTCCGGAGCGTTGGTCGCTCAGCTACTCAGGGGCTGATTTTAGCGATTCGAGCGTCAGCATGACTGATCAATCAGGAAGCCCCGTGTCCGTGACCGTGGTAAGTGCCAATACCAACTACGGGGAAAGTTCGATCGTCTGGAAACCAGAAAGTCTAAGTTCCGCAACGCTTCAAGATCAACTCTACAATGTCACGGTGTCCAACATCGACATTGGCGGCAGCATGGTCAGCCACAACTATCAGGTAGTGATCATTAACCCCAATCGATTGCTGGAAAGCACCGATGTGTTCGGCAGCACCAGCCCACCTGACAGTGGAGCCAACTACTTTTTCAATCACGTGGAAAAAGCCGAGGAGTATCAGTTCGATATTTCCACCCTCACCACAGCTACTTGGTTCGAGGGAGCTGAAAATGGCACCACAGACCTGATCATTGACGAGACAGAAACCACCTATGATCTCTTCAGCTCCGTTACAGACACCAATACCGGACAAATATTTTGGGACACAGGAAGTAAGGCATTCAGACTGGCTTTCCCTCGTAATGAATACAACGCATTCCAATCTTTTCAGATCGGCCGCACTATCATTCCGCGGAGCGGTGGGCAGCTGAAATTCAGGCTACGCCGTGGCTATATGACACCCAACGCCCAAGTGGACGTTCAGACATCCACCAATGGTGGCGGTTCATGGACGACCATCGGCTCATACTCCGGTAGAAGTGACAATGAAACCGATACATCGTTCTCCTCTAAAACGCTGTCATTAACAACTACCGATCAGGATACCGTCATACGCTTCATCCTGCATCAGCCAGCTAACAGCGGCGTTTACAGCATCGATAACCCTGCATACAACGGAAGCGCGATCGGAGCATTCATCGATGGCATCGAAACGATTAACTGTGACGAGCTGGCATCCCTCCCCCCTGTCAGCATTCCCTCCTCAGCCGATTTCGCCACCCTTGATGTCTCCAGTGTCGGAGCACCTCTCAATACCGGACAGCCCTACACCCTGCGAATCCGCGCCAGAGTGGGCAACCATTGGTTTTCCTACGGTAGCTCGCTGGAAGTTACCCCTGTCGATGCCGCAAGTCTGAGCGACTACGAGCTCTGGCTCCGTGGTCAATATGCCGTGATTGGAAGCTTCTCAGACGATTACGATCAAGATGGTGTCTCCAACGCCATCGAGCGCTTATTTGGACTTAATCCGGTCGACCCCAATGATGCCCAGGCCGCTTTGATGCCTCAGGTGGCAGGCGAGTTATTCCAAATCACCCACCCGATCATCTCAGGAGAAACGATCGAGGCCGAGTATTCTACCAGCCTGCTTAACGGTAGTTGGTCGCCCGCCTCGGTGTCGGTTTCAGGAGGTATCGCCACGGCATCGGTTCCCATCAGTGGCGGGGGCAAGTTTCTCCGCTGGAAAGTGACACCGTAATCAAACTCCTGCACTTTTTCTCACAGCGCCGCTCCTCTAACGTCGGCGCTGTTGCATAATCGAGTTTTTGTAAACATCCACAGCCCGAGCCACGGCAGCTGCCAAAGTCTGCTGATACACTGGTGAATTAATCTTGGTGGCTTCTGCTCGATTGGAAAGAAAACCTCCCTCCACGAGAATCGCCGGAATCTTGATGCCCGTGAGCACATTGAAACGCGCACGTTTGATACCGCGATCGCTCATCTTGAAATTGTTTCCCTTGGGGTTGTTGAGGTAAAGTAAACTGCGGCTGTGCACTGCGGTGGCCAATGCGATGCTGGCTGAGTCCATGATATTTCCTGGCACCATATTGAAATCCCGGGCCTTAACGCCGCGCCCGATATGTGGCACTCCCACAGGAGATACCGTGAAGGTTTCTATGCCGTGAGCCCTGGAATTGGCGGCATTAAAATGGATGCTGATGAAAATGGCGTCCTTGTATTTGTTCGCAATCCGCACCCGGTTCCCTAGGGTGATAAAGACATCACTATCGCGCGTCATCACCACACGGTAACCTTTTTTCTGCAAGATATCCCTGAGTAAACGGGCCACATTGAGAGCATACTCCTTCTCATTCTTAAAAGGCCCTTTCGCTCCGGAATCATGACCACCGTGCCCCGGATCCAGCACCACGGTCTTGAAAACTTTCGCCGTGGAAATATAGGCCGGCCGCATGACCGGATCGATCAACTTGACCAAATCCGTGCGAGAAATCAGATACTTACCTCCTTTGGGAACAATCGGATGGCTGAGGATGAATAGCACTCCGTTCATCCGGCACTGCTGTGAGCCCGAGCCCAGTTCGATCCTAACGCTCTTGTTTTCCAAGCTGATTTTCCGCCCTAGGGTCAACTTATCAAAACCGTAAAAGGCTTTGACGTTACTTAGCGTGACGTAGTTCACACCATTGTGTTTCACGGGATCCCACTTGAATGCCTGCGCCTCACTGCGGCTCAGGGTGACACAGAGAAGACAGAGAACGAGCGTTGAAAAAAAGGTGGCGGAGCGGGTATTTGCCATCGTGAGGGATCGGGTTGGGAAACAGGTAGGACGTCTTTCAAACTAAGTGCTCAATCTGGAATGACAATGGAATTTCTCGCGAATGGAAATTTCCAACTGCCTTGGTCCAGCCTCGACAGCACTGTCCCTCACTGCTAGGCCTCTCGGCATGGAATCTGTGACTGCTGTAGGAAATTATCGCGCCCAATGGGGCGAGGGCCCAATCTGGTGGAACGACCGCCTGATCTACGTGGATATCGAAAAACACAAGGTGCTGGAGTTTGACCCCGCCACCGGCGAGGAGAAGTCCTGGGACGTCTCCGCCACCGTCGGCCGCGTCGGCACGGTGGTCCCCCGCATCAAAACCGACGGTGGAGACCTTCTGGTCGGCGGCGATACCGGGCTGCACTTTCTCGATCGCCAAAGCGGTGCAACCACCGCCATCACCGATCCGGAACCGGACAAGGAAAACAACCGCTTCAACGATGGCAAATGCTCCCCGGACGGTCGTTTCTTCGCCGGCACCATCAGCCTGGTTAAAAACCAAGGCGACGCCACCCTTTACCGACTCGACCCCGACCTCTCGCTACACACAGCCTATGACAAGGTCACCAACTCCAACGGCATCGTCTGGAGCGCCGATGGAGCGACCTGTTATTACATCGATACCCCACGATTGGAAGTCATCGCCTTCGACTACCAGCCGACAACAGGCGAGCTGAGCAAGCAGCGCCGCGCCGTCGACACCAGCGACATCAGCGACATCAGCGCCTCTCCGGACGGCATGACCATCGATGCCAACGGCAATCTCTGGGTCGCCTTCTGCCACGGAGCCTGTGTCCTCTGTTATGATCCCAACACGGGCAAGGAACTGCACCGCGTGGAACTTCCCTGCCTGGAAACCACCGCCTGCGCCTTCGGTGGCGCCAATCTGGACGAACTTTACGTCACCACCGGAGTGCACAAAACGGAACAGGAAGAACACGCTGGCCGCCTTCTCAAGATCACCGGACTGGGAGTGACCGGCGTGCCCTCCACGCCCTTCGCAGGCTAATGGAAGATCCGCATCAAGACGGATCGCCCACCCTACGCGCCTTCGGGCCCAATGCCTGGCTGATCCAGCACCCGCAGCACGATCTCTTAGTCGAGCTCGCGGATGCCTTACTGCGCACTCCGCCTCAGGGTCTGATCGAGCCAGTGTTAGGCTACGATAGCTTACTGCTGCACTTTGCCACCAACACGGAGGAAAAAGACCTTCGCCAATTTCTCCAACAGCTCGAACTCAACGGTAAGGAATCGACCCGCCAGCGCCACCACATCATCCCGGTGCGTTACGACGGACCGGATCTCGCGGCCATAGCAGAGGCGCTGCGGCTGGGGACCGATGACATCATCCGGCTCCACACTGCGCCCACTTACCGCGTGCGCTTCCTCGGATTTGCTCCCGGTTTCGCCTACCTCGACGGCCTGGACGCTCACCTGCACCTGCCGCGTCGCGACTCGCCGCGCACTCGCATCGACCCCGGATCCGTGGCTATCGGCGGCAGTCACGCCAGCATCTACACCGTGCCCAGCCCCGGCGGCTGGAACATCCTCGGCCACACCGATCACCCGCTCTTTGCTCCGGAGAAAAACGACCTGAGCTCCTTCACCCTGGCCGCGGGGGACAGCCTCGAATTTCAAGCCATCGAAATCGCCTAAGCATGATGATCCCCGTCGCCAAAGTTCTCACCACCGGCATCGGCCTGAGCTACCAGGACCTGGGACGCTTCGGATACGCGCGCTACGGCGTGGCGCCCGCCGGCCCGATGGATCTGCAGGCGCACGACATCGCCAATCAGCTGGTGGGCAACGATCCGGAGGCCACGTGCCTGGAGCTGACCCTGGGTGGCGGGCGTGTGGAAATTCTTCGTCCGGTGTGGATTGCGCTCACCGGTGCCGCCAGCTCCCCGCAGCTGAAACCATGGTCGGCACGCGAATTCCTCCCCGGGGAAACGCTGACCATCCACCCGGCGCGTCACGGTATCTGGTCCTACCTCGCCTTCGCCGGAGGCCTGCATGCTCCCGCCGCCTTCGGCAGCCGCTCTCGTCACGAACGCTCGGACACGGGGGCTAAAATCACCTCGGAAACCCTGCTGAGCACAACCCGGACGGTGCCGAAACCCTTCCCCGGCGTCAGCGCACGCCACTACCACCCGGAGGAAACGCCCGACTATCAAGTCGATTCACCGATCCGGGTGCACGCCGGACCTCACGACATCGCCTCCGAGACCTTGGAGATCTTTTTCAACTCACCGTGGAAAATTTCCAACCGTTCAGACCGCACCGGTTTTCGCCTGGAGGGGAAGACACTCCGGCCCGAGGCCTCCATCCCCAGCCTGCCCACGCTACCCGGCTGCATCCAGCTACCACCGAGCGGAGAACCCATCGTCACCCTCAACGACGGCCCCACCACCGGCGGCTACCCATTGTTAGGAATCATCGATCCGGCCGATCTCCCCACCTTCACCCAGCACGCCCCCGGCAGCTCCGTGTATTTCAACCCCGCCTAACACCCGAGTCCATCATGCCATCTCTTCTCATCAATTGTGACCTCGGCGAGTGGGAATCCCCCAGCTTCACAGCGGAGCTCATGCCTTATCTCCATCTGGCCAACATCGCCTGCGGCGGCCATGCCGGATCGGTTGAATCAATCCAACGCTGCGCAGCACTGGCCGAAGAACACGGAGTCCTCCCGGGTGCCCATCCAGGGGTGGCAGGAAACCTTGGCCGCAGCCTGCCGGCGGCGTTCACCCTGGACGACTTCACCTCGCTGTTAGAACAGCAAATTTCCCTCTACCACTCCACCGGCACTCCCCTGCATCACATCAAACTACACGGAGCTCTCTATCATCTGAGCGAACAAGACAGCTCCATCCGGGACGCCTTCCTCAGCTTCTCCGCCGATCAAGACTGCGCCATTGTCGCCCTCGCAGGAGGACAGGTGGCCAGCGATGCGAAAGCCCGCGGCCTGGTCTGCCTCGAGGAGGCCTTTCTCGATCGCAACTACCTGCCGAACGGCAATCTCGTGCCCAGAAGTGAGCCCAATGCCCATCTTGGCGACCTCACCGAAATCAACGCTCGCATCCTCGACTACCACCACCGCAAAGCCCCGGTCCAGCCCGACACCCTCTGCATCCACTCCGACTCCCCCAACAGCCAGACCCTCGCCGAAACCGCCCGCCAAACCCTCGATCAGCTGAGCTTCTGAACGGCTCCAACAATCAACCCGATGATTGAAATCCGACCTCAACGCATCTTGGTGCTATTGACCAACTACAGGGCCTTTCTTTCCTCCGTCTTCGTTTTCGCCATCTGGAAATGGATCCTCGATTGGCCGGCTCCATGGATCGCGTTTTTCCTCATTGCCCGAGCCACTTACCTGTCCTTCCTGCACTATCCCAAACTCACGCTGCAGCTAACAGGAAGCTCCCTCACCGGCCCATCCGGACCGACCTATCAACCCACCACCCTCGTGCTTGATGCCGAGCTCGAAATCACAACGACTTTCGGCCTGACCATCATCAAGGGCTCGTGTGGCAAGGAAATCTGGTATCGCGAGGGATGGTATCCCAGTAAGGCGATCGATGCATTGAATCGTCACCTGTCGCGGATCAGAACAACTACAGCTGCAAGCACGGAAGCTGCAACCGGCAATGCATCATGACACCTGTTTGGCTCGCCAAACTATCGCGCCCCGACTAAGACATCCGCCTCATGACCACTGATGCAGTTAAAGAAGTCCGCGTTTTTGCACCCGCCACCGTTGCCAATGTAGCGTGTGGATTTGATGTGCTCGGCTTTGCCATCGAGGCTCCGGGGGACGAAGTCGTCGCTCGAGTCTCCGATAAACCCGGCTTCCGTATCACCAAGATCACCGGCGATGATGGCAAACTGCCCAAAGCTGCCGAGAAGAACACCGCTGGAGTAGCGGCCCTCGATCTACTGCGCCACCTCGGCATGAGCGATCGCGGGATCGAGATGGAAATTCATAAGAAGATGCCCTTCGGCAGCGGTCTGGGATCGTCCGCCGCTTCCGCCGTCGCAGGCGTCTACGCGGTGAACAAACTCATCGGCGAGCCTCTGGCGAAAAAGCAACTTTTACCCTTCGCCATGCAAGGAGAAGCCAGCGCCGATGGTGCTTGGCACGCCGATAACGTCGGCCCCAGCTTGTTGGGAGGCATGGTCTTCATCCGCTCGAACCAGGAGCTCGATATCGCACAGCTCCCGGTGCCGGAAAACCTCTGGGCAGCGGTGGTGCACCCGGAAATGGAAATCCTCACCAAGGTGGCCCGCGAAATCCTGCCCACCAACATCCCCATGGTCAACGCCACCCAACAAATCGGCAACCTAGGAGGACTGATCTGCGGCCTGATCCAGGAAGACTACGCGATGATTGGTCGCTCGATCCACGATGTCATCGCCGAACCTCGCCGACAGAAGCTCATCCCTGAATTCTACAATGCCAAGCGCGCGGCGATGTCCAATGGAGCGCTCGGCTTTTCCATCTCGGGTGCCGGCCCCAGTGTCTTTGCGCTCTGTGAGGGCGAAGAAACCGCCCAGCGCGCAGGAGCGGCCATTTCCAAGGTCTTCGATCAAATTAACCTGGAGAACCAACTCTACGTTTCCAAGATCAACAAAGAAGGCGTGCACGTCATCGCCTAGCGCCAAACGCTCACAAGCCCCTGACTCGCAGTTGATTCAAAGGCTTCTTTGAGGTTATTAGCAAGTTATTCACATTGCCTTGGTAGCATCTCGTGAAAGCTCGATTTCCGCAGAGCGCTTTTTGTGATTTGCAAATGATATTTTACTCAGCAAGGTGAAGCAATCGACCAGATCATCACTGCAAAAAATCAACTTCTCAACTCACAACCAACGAGTTAACCACATCTCCCCACTAAGATCGATAGAATCAATCTTGGCGGAAAATCCATGGGATCAACTGATAAAAATGCTCTCGGTGGCGGGTTTAAGCGACGCTCGATCAAGACCTTATCTGACGCTTACGTCACCATCGTTAATTCTGGAATCACTCAATGATGACTTTTCACAAGTTATTCACATTGAGTTTTTGCACTGTTCGTTTAAACGCCTAGTTCTTAAGCGGGGTCAAATTGTCAAGAAGTATTAACTATTTATCTGGTCAGTGTTCTGCAATTGCTCTAATATCTGGCTAAGTCGTTACCACGGCCACCCTTACCATGAGCAGCATAGCCGATCGCAAACAGCACCTAAACGTGCGTGACACCCAGATGGAGATGAGCCCCAGCGGATCCGTAGGGTCCAGCCCGCTCACTGAAGATTTTACCGGAAAACTCCAGGAAGCACAAACGCAGCTGGAGCAACTGCAGCAGCAGCAAGCCGAAGTGGAACGCCAGCGTCAAGAGCTGCAGGAGCTCAACGACAGCAAGGAGGAGTTCATCCACGGTCAGGTGGAGATCTCCGAGAAACTGAGCACGGCCGTCACCGCGATGGATCGCGAAATCTTTGCCGCCCGTCAGGAAATCGAAGAACTCGAGCAGGCGCGCATTTGCTTCGCTGATCACCTCGAGAAAATCAACCAGCTCAACCCCGATGGCTGGAACAACGATAGCCTGCGTCAGGATCTGACCCGCGCCATCTCCGTGCTCGACCTCGCTGAAGACGAATTCGAACAAGCCTGCGATCACTTCTCCGGTGGACGCAGCGCCTCAATTTTCGGTGGTGGATCCAGCAAGTCCAAGCGCTCTAGCAGCAACGTGGCAGCGGACAGCGAGTTCCTCACCATGTTCAAGAACGGACTGGCATTCAACCTTCCAGTGGTGCTTCTCGGCACACTCGCACTGCTGGTCTTCCTGCTAAAATAACCGCCTTTCGAGTCGAGCAGCATGGACTCCCGTCAATCATCCCCACCGCCAGGGCCCGATGTGGACTCATTGAGTGCCCGTGAGATTGAGCTGCGCAAACAAATCGAGCAGCTCCAGGACTTCGTAGAACATGGCCCCGAACGCGAACGCGAGGCCGAAGAGGAACGCCTGCGCACCCTGCCGCCCCCTACGGAAATCCAAGACCGTCTCCGCGAAAAGAAATTCATGGATCAACTCAGCCGCGGCGAGCTGAAAAATGAAATGCGCAACCAGACCAAAAGCGGTCTGCTCCTGTTGCTGCTGATTCTTTCCACCCTAGCCATTGGTTGGTGGATTTACCAAACCGTCCAGTAGGTAAAAAAGCTGACAACGAGGGCTGCATCAAGGCTTGAAACTTGTCGGCGAACGCTTCAGCTTCTCTCGCATGAGCAGCGAGAATATGGACGTCCGATACGTCGCCGACCTGGCACGGATCGATCTCACCGACGAGGAGTGCGAAACCTTCCAAGGCCAACTGGATGCCATCCTTGGCTACATTGAACAACTCAAGGACGCCGATGTCGATGGCATCGATCCCACCGCGCACGCCTCCCAGGTGTTCGATCGCCTGCGCGAAGATGTTTCTCAGCAGAACCTCGGCCAAGCCGACCTCTTAGCCAACGCCCCCGACAGCGGCAAAGGCCAAATCCGCGTGCCTAAAGTGGTCGATGCCTAACTGCCCAGCGGCACAAGCTACCCAATCCGATACTCAACCAGCTCCCGAGGAGCGTCAGCAACTAGCGCGGGGTGAAACCCCGGGATCAACGCCCTAACACAACCAAGCCCCGGAGGGGCGACAGCAGCGCTCCCATTCCATTTTCAATTTCCCATCCACCATGTCTCTTTCCACCCAAAGCATTTCCTCACTCCGCAGCCAACTGGTCAGCGGCGATATCCAGCCCAGCGATATTCTCGACTCCCTGGCGAGCTCCATTGAGGAGAAAAATGGCAGCGTTGGCGCCTACCTGTCCCACGATCTGGACACCGCGAAAAAGGAAGCCAACCAAGCCGATCTCAGCCTGCCTCTCGGCGGCATTCCGATCGCGATCAAGGACAACATCAACGTCAAAGGCCAACCCTGCAGCTGTGGTTCCAAGTTTCTCGATGGCGCCTACAACGCGCCCTACGACGCCACCGTCATCGCACGCCTGCGCGAAGCCGGTGCTGTGCCATTCGGCCGCGCGAACATGGACGAGTTCGCCATGGGCTCGACCACGGAGAACTCCGCCTTGGGAAAAACCAGCAACCCACACGATGTCACCCGCACGCCCGGCGGCTCATCCGGAGGCTCCGCTGCGGCCGTGGCCTCACACACCGCGATCGCCGCTCTGGGATCCGATACCGGCGGCTCGATCCGCCAGCCAGCCAGCCACTGCGGCGTGGTCGGCCTGAAGCCCTCATACGGTCGGGTATCCCGCTACGGCCTGGTTGCCTTCGCCTCATCGCTCGATCAGATCGGACCACTCACCCACACTGTGGAAGACGCCGCCCTGATGCTCAATGCCATCTCCGGCTACGACGCCGCCGATTCGACATCGTCAGACCACGACGTTCCGGATTTCACCCAGGGGCTCGACCAAGGAGTCGCTGGCATGAAGCTCGGCCTGCCGAAAGAGTATTTCGGTGAAGGCATCGACCCCGAAGTTCGCAAAACCGTCGACGCCTCCATCGCCAAGCTCGAAGCCCAAGGCGCCGAGCTGGTGGAAATTTCCCTGCCTAACACCGAGTATGCAGTGGCCACCTACTACATCATCGCGCCTGCCGAAGCGTCATCCAATTTATCCCGCTTCGATGGCGTGCGCTACGGCAACCGCGTGGAGCAACCGGAAGATGTGTTAGACCTCTACCGTCGTAGTCGCGAGCAAGGATTCGGCCCCGAGGTCAAGCGCCGCATCATCCTCGGCACCTACGTGCTATCCTCCGGTTACTATGACGCTTATTACAACCGAGCCCAGAAAGTTCGCACCTTGATCCGTCAGGACTTTGAAAATGCCTACCAGAAAGTAGATGCTATTCTCTCCCCCGTGGCCCCCAGCGCCGCACCATTGTTAGGAGCCGACAAGGACAATCCCCTCCAACAATACCTCGCCGACATCTACACGATCTCTGCCAACCTCGCCGGCATCTGCGGCATCTCTGTCCCCGCCGGCACCGTCACCTCCGAGAACAACACCCAGCTCCCAGTAGGCCTACAAATCCTAGGCCCCCACATGGGTGAGCAAAAACTCCTGCAGATCGCACGAGCTGCGGAGTAAGGAGCATGGACATTCCTGTCCATGGGCTGCAGTGGGAACCACGAGATACTCTCCTCCACCAAATAGATGAAGATAACATAATCGTGTGACGAAGGGCGTGAGCTGTTACTTGGGTTGACTATTCCCGTTGCAGTCCATGGACAGGAATGTCCATGCTCCGTTCAGTTCAGCCCCGCTCGCTACTTGACCGATTTCGCTCTCTCACTTTCCCATAACGTAAAAGTCCCCTCACGGAGACCTCGTGGGTTTCTGCGAATGTACCTCACGGCATTCACAAAATGCTCTGAATTTCGGATCAAGGTATCGCGATAATTCGGCTGCCAGATGCTTCCTTTTCCAATCTTTCTGGCAGATACACCTTTCCAGGTTTTCATGATCTGCGGCAATGGTTTGAGCGGAGTAAAGAGGAGGTGCACGTGGTTTGGCATAATCACCCAAGACTGATGAGTCACCGCCTTTCCTTCGCCTAACATCAGGACATCGCGAAGGGTCTCTCGGTTTTCCAAACTCTGGAAAAGACAACTCCCCATGCCTTCATCCAACCATTGCTCGATTCTCTTTGTGAAACGCTGGTGGTAGACCGCCTTGATGGAGTCATCCCAAGGCTCGGGGTGAACTTCTTTGAAACGTGCGAGGTTTTCCCTCCACTCGGTGATTTTCCCTCCGGCATAGAGTCGGCTAGGCGGAAGGTGACAAACTGCATCACCTCCCCTTGCTGCCAATGAGGAAGGCGCGCCCCGTGGGTGAGAATTTCCTCCTCGCCGTCTAGAAATTCACCCATTGGGGGAGAATGGGACCTTAGTCACTAGATGGCAAGCTGTAAGCGAATGGAGCATGGACATTCTTGTCCATGGTCTGCAGTGGGAGCTACGGAAGACCTAGCCAACACCATTGAGAGTGATGTTGGCAATGAGCTTGGGATAAGAGGAATTGGCTGCGACTGGGGTTGATTACTCCCGTTGCAGCCCATGGACAGAAATGCTCTCGCCCACTCGCGCTATGCTAGAGTGCAGCCCTCCTCCTCCGTCGGGCTGGAATAAGATCGAGCGTTGTCCATGCTCCTTATTAGTGCCTGAAGTGGCGGTGGCCGGTGAAGACCATGGCGATGCCGGCGGCGTCGGCGGCGTCGATGACTTCCTGGTCACGGATGGAGCCTCCGGGCTGGATGCAGGCGGTGGCGCCGGCTTCGATGGCGGCGTTGAGGCCGTCGGCGAAGGGGAGCATGGCGTCGGAGGCCATGATGCTGCCTTTGAGGGACAGGCCGGCTTCGTTGGCTTTCCAGACAGCGATGCGTGAGGAATCCACCCGGCTCATCTGGCCTGCGCCGATACCGAGGGTGCGGTCTGCGCCGGAGTAGACGATGGCGTTAGACTTGACGTGCTTGACCACTCTCCAACCGAAGCGCATGGCACGGATTTCTTCTTCGGAGGGTGGACGCTTAGTGACGACTTTTTCCTCGATGTTATCGAGTCCGAGCGTGGTGTGATCGCGGCCCATGACCATCAAGCCGCCGGGAGCAGAGCGGATGACCGGGTCCTTGCGAACGCCTTCCCAAGCCTCAGTGTTGAGTTTGATGAGACGCAGGTTTTTCTTTTTCTGCAGGATCGCACGGGCTTCTGGCTCGAAGTCAGGGGCGATGATGACATCGGTGAAGATCGAGGAAATGATCCGTGCCAGACCTTCGGTGAGCGAACGGTTCACTACGATGACGCCGCCAAACGGGGCCTGGGTGTCGGTTTCATAAGCCAGCTGCCAGGCCTTGCGAAGGTCGTCGTCGTCCTGGCCCACACCGCATGGGTTGGTGTGCTTGAGGATGCCGACGGTTGGGCGCACGAAGTCGGTGATCAGATCGGAGGCCGCTTCGATGTCGAGAATGTTGGTGTAGCTGAGTTCTTTGCCCTGGAGTTGGGTGAAGACGTCGCTGAAGTTGCCGTAAAGGGTGGTTGGCTGGTGCGGGTTATCGCCGTAGCGGAGTTCGCAATCGAGCGGCAGGCTGATGGTGAACTGGGAACGGGTGCCCTCGCCGGCTTGGGAAAGGTAGTTGGTGATGGCGGTATCGTAGGTGGCGGTGCGCAGGAAAACTTTGACCGCCAGCTCCTCGCGAAGTTTGAAAGAGGTGTCGCCTTCGTGTTCTTTCATCTCGGCGAGCACACGATCGTAGTCGGTGGGATCGGTGACTACGGTGACGCTTTTGTAGTTTTTCGCCGCACTGCGCAGCATCGACGGGCCGCCGATGTCGATGTTTTCGATGGCTTCCTCAAGCGTCACGCCTTCCTTGGCGATGGTTTCGACGAAGGGGTAGAGATTGACCACCACGAGATCGATCGGTGGGATCGCATTTTCGTCGGCTTGTTTGAGATGGTCCTTGTCCTCGCGCTTGTAAAGCAGGCCGCCGTGCACTTTCGGGTGCAGGGTTTTGACCCGTCCTTCGAAGAGCTCTGGAGCGCCGGTGTATTCGGAAACGTCGATCACGGGCAGGCCGGCATCGCGGAGAGCGGCGGCGGTGCCACCGGTAGAGAGGAGCTCGACACCTTGGTCGTGCAGACCCTGGGCAAAATCGACAAGACCGGATTTATCGGAAACGGAGAGGAGTGCGCGTGAGATAGCCATAATAAAAGTGCCTGTGAGTGGACGCCCATCGCTTAACGGCTCAAGCTACTCGGAGCAAGCGGAATGTGAAGCATCCTTGTCGGGAGTCTCCTCCTCATCCTTGAGCCATTTCCACATCAAACCATCCACCGGCCCCAGCAACCAAGCCAGGATCAGCAGAACTCCTCCGCTGACAACCACGGCGGAGGCCATGTCGGTATTGAACCAAACATGCAAATAAAGTCCGCCCACGGCCGAGAGCAGCGCGTGGATGGAAGCCAGCAGCAGCATGATCTTGAGCCGATGCGTGCAGAGATAAGCGGCCGCCCCCGGGAGAATGAGCAAAGCGATGACAAGAATGGCTCCTACGGCCTGAAAAGCCGCCACCACGATGAAGGACACGGCAAACATCGTGCAATAATGGATCACGGCAGGCTTATACCCGTAAGAGGCGGCCAAACCTTGATCGAAGGCGCTCAGCAGCAGAACCCGGTAAAACAACATCATCAGGAAAATCGTCAGCAGCGCGACTCCAGCCATGATTAAGATCGGCTGAGGCACCATCAGGCCGAAGATTTCGCGATGTTGTTCTTCGAGTAAAAGCCCCAGCCGCCCGTGCAGCACGCAATCAAGATCGAGGTCGACGTTTTTCCCCAGCATCGTCTCCATCAACACCACGCCGAGGGCAAACAAGGCGGTGAAGGAAATACCTGTGGCGGCATCCTGTTTCACCCGGGTTTTCTTGTGGATCAGCTCGATGAATACAGTCGATGCCAGCCCAGCGAGCCCAGCGCCAATGATCAACCAGGGCGAGGCCAGATCACCGGTGAACACAAAGGCAATCACCACGCCGGGGAAGACGCTGTGACTGATCGCATCCCCCGTCAGTGACATCCGCCGCAGGATGAGAAAGGACCCCATCTGCGAGCAGGGCAGCGCCACCAGAAATGCCATCAGCATCAGCCAGAAGGCGCCGAAGCCGAGGTTTTCCCATGGGATGGTGAGGTAGTTCATGTTTAGGAAACGGGAGTGAGTAACTGCGGCTGGGGGATTGGTTTGCCGTGGGGATCGAGTTCGGGAAAATCGAGATCTTTCTCGAGCTGCTTGACGGTGTTGGCACCGAGGATGTGTTCGATTTTCTCAGCATCCTCGTGCACGTGGTCATCGGCGTAGTTGGCCTCGTTGGTCAGGTAGAGTTCCCAGAGTCGGTGGTTCCGCACCATTTCCATGGCACGCTTCCAGCCGGCTGCAGTGAGGTGCACCGAGTGACCGTCGCCCGACATCTCGATGAAGCCGTATTTGAGCAACGATGCACATTCCTTGCGGGCATGGTCCTCGGTGTTTCGGCGCTTGCGCGCGATCTCGATCAGGCTCACGTCCTCGTGGGTGAAGCCGCCGCTTTCCTGGATCTGATAGATTGCTTTCAGGGTGTTCTCACGACGCACCCGACGGCGACGTTTCACCGTGCGAAGTAACTTCGCCAGCACGCCATGCTTCGGAGCCACAAAGTAGACCGCTGCAAAGACGACCGTGGCGGCCAACGTGATCACCGGGCCGGTGGGCATGCCATTGACATTGGCCGAAATCACCCCGCCGATGATGCCCGAAAGCACACCGAAAGCCATGGAAAGCAGGAGCATCTTGCCAAACTTATCGGTCAGCAAATAGGCCGCCGCTGCCGGCGTGATCAACATTGCCGAGACCAGCACCACGCCGACCGCCTGCAGCGCGACCACCACGGAGAAGGTCAGCAGGAAGTAGAAAATGCCATTCAAAATCCGCACCGGATAACCCAGCGCTTGGGAAAACCCTTCATCGAAGCTCATGACCAGGAGCGGACGTTTGAGCACAAAGACGACCACGCAGAGCAGTACGGTGGCGACCATCATCATCTTCAAGTCCGCCGCATTGATCGAGCCGATATTGCCGAAGAGGAAATTCATCACCCCGGCGGTGCCAGCTTGGTTTCTCGACTGCCACATGATGCCAAAGGCAAAGAACGACGCCAGCACAATGCCCAGCGCGGTGTCTGACTTCAGCCGAGTGGTGCTCATCAAGGCCCGCACAATCCCCGCCCCTAACAATCCAGCGAGAGCGGCGCAGAGGAAAATCATCCCCGGGTGCCGATCCGGGCTGTAAATCAGTCCGGCCACCACGCCGGGGAGAACGGCGTGGCTAATCGCGTCGCCCATCAGGGCAACGCGACGCAGCACCACGAAGCTGCCTAACAGGCCAGCTCCGGCACCCAACAACACCGCTGCTAGAATTGCCTTTCCTGCACCAGTGGCAGGAATCAGCAAGTCGAACACGGCTAGAAAATTCATGGTCGTCGCAATTACAATTTCGCAGCCCGGTCGGCCATTTCACTGAGGATGGTCAGTCGACCCCCGTAGGTTTTCTGCAACAGCTCAGGGGTGAACACCTCGCTGACATCACCGAAGGCGACCAAGCGCATGTTGAGCAATAGCAGCTTATCGAAATACTCACTCGCCGACTGCAAATCGTGGTGCACCACCAGCACGGTTTTCCCCCGCTCGCGCATCTCTTGCAGCAGCTCGATGATGGCTTTTTCCGTGGCGGCATCGACCCCCGCAAAGGGCTCGTCCATCAGGTAGAGGTCGCTGTCCTGGGCCAGGGCACGGGCGAGAAAGACCCGCTGCTGCTGGCCGCCGCTGAGGTTGCCGATTTGTCGATTCGCGTAGGGCAGCATCCCTACTTTTTCCAACGCCTCATGCGCTCTGAGCTTCTCCGCCTTTCCGGGGCGACGAAATAGTCCGAGTTTGCCGTAGGTGCCCATCAGCGCGACGTCCATGACGGTCACAGGGAAGTCCCAATCGACACTTTCACGCTGCGGCACGTAGCCGACCCGATGGAGGTTATGCTTCAACGGTTCCCCGAAGACTTCCACCCAACCACCGGAAGAAGGAACCACCCCCATGATCGATTTAATAAGGGTGGATTTCCCTGCCCCGTTCGGCCCGATGATGCCGACCAAGTTCCCCTTGGGCACCGCGACATCGATGCCATACAACACAGGCCGCTTGTGGTAAGTCACGGTCAGATCGTGCGTTTCGAGAGCGATAGATGGATCACTGGTCATGGGTTCTTCGTCATGGGTAAAAAAACTTCACACTACCTCAGCATCTTCATGCGGAGTGGCTGAGATTCAGCGCTATATAAGCTCAAGGAGTCGGCGAGGTCAAACCCGCGCGCAGAGTCCGTGTTTCATTGGTCGTGGCTTTGCGGAGCTGTCGTTATTTCAGTCCGTCGACAATGCTGTTCACGTTGTGTTTGATCATACCGATGTAGGTTCCTTTGTCGTAGCTCTCGCCATGCAGCTCAACGACGTCGCCCGGTTCGCCCATGGCATCGGAGAACAGCTCGTGGGGACTCACTGCCACTCCGGCCTCGTCGGCGACCGCTTTGATCCCTTTGGCATTGACGCTGGATTCCGGGAAGATGGTTTTCAGCTGACGTTCCTTGATGAAAGCAACTAGATCGGCCCGGTCCTTCAGCCCCGCTTCGGAGCTGGTGGAAACTCCCTGCAGGCCGCGCACTTCGAAGCCGTAGGCTTGGCCGAAGTAGAAAAAGGCATCGTGACTGGTGACTAACACCCGCTGGGACTCCGGAACTTCTGCCATGCGATCTTTCGCCCAGCGATGAAGTTCAAGGATCTCGGCGCGGTAGCGCTCGGCATTTTCACGGTAGCTATCGGCACCCTCCGGGTCGGCCTCGGCGAGCTGCTTCACCACCACATCCAGACAGTTCACCCACAGCTCCGGGCTGCCCCAGACATGGGGGTCGTGGTAGCCGGAAAACTCTTCCTGCGGCTTCAGCAGTTGGTCCTCGGGGATGCCATCGGTCACTGCGAAAGTGTCTTTTTTCTCAGCCGCCCGCTGCTCCAGGGCGTCCTGCATCTTGCCCTCGAGGTGGAGACCGCTGTAGAACACCAAATCCGCTTTCAGCAAGGCCGCCGAAGCCGAAGAGGTGACTTGAAAACTATGCGGGTCCACTTTGGGCCCCATGATGCCATGCACCGCAATCCGGTCGCCGCCGATCTCCCGGACCATGTCGGCAACCATGGTGGAGGTGGCCACCACATTCAGCGCAGCACCCGGTTTGAAATCCGCGCCGGCCTGGCTCTGTTCTTGATTCAAGAGAAGCACCAAGCCGCCCACAAAGGCGCCCAGCACCAACACAATGACGATGATCTTTTTTGCCATGGCCACGAGATAGCAGGGCACAAGTCTAGCGTCAACTACTATTTTTAGCCTAGGCTAATATTTATACCTTCGACGTATTGATGTGACTTAGGTTTCCGCCCGGCGAACCAGCGCGATGGCCTTGGCGGCAAAACGTTCTCCGAGCAGTTTGTATCCTTCCACCGAGTAGTGCAGATCGTTGCTGATCTTCTCTCCCTTGCGATTGATCCCGTCGTTGAGGTCATCGGTGTTCACCCAGTCGCCGCGCGGATGCTCCTCGGCGATTTTTTGCAGAATGGCGCGCATTTTCGACCAGTCTTTGTAGGAGCGGTTGTCGTTGTCAAAGTCACTGAGTCGACCAATCACCACGTTCAGGTCTTTGCGACCGAGGTCGGTTTCCAGTTGTTGCAGCAGAGATTTAAATCCGGCTTCGTAGAGGCTGGACCACTGGAGCCGGGCATCGCGCTCGCCTTGCATCCAGATGAAGGTGACGCTGGCCAGCTTTTGTCCTTCAGTGGCCTTCTTGACCTTCGCCATCAGACGATCGTAGAGATCGCCAGACTCCTCAGGCTTCACCCCCCTCGGGAGCCTTCCAAGATTTCGACCAGCGGTGCAGAGGTTTGCCGCTTTGCGCATCGTGGACCACGATCACCTTGTCGCTACCAAACTCCTTCTCAACCGCAGGCGTGAAGGCCACCTTCGGTTTAAGCCAGACCATGTTCGACTGGCCGGAGAGAATAAAAAGATGCTTTCCGGCCACCTCCGCCGAGAGCTCCACGCTCAGCATCAGCGAGATGATGCCAAGCGACAGGAGGCTTTTCATCGGACTTATTCGCTGAGGGTGGGTTCTCCTGTGAGATAGCCCAAGGAGCTCAGAAAGCGGTCGGTCTCGATCATGGTTTCACGGTATTTTTCCTTGCTCTTCTGAAGGTTGAAAAATCCGTGGGTCTGCCCCGGGTAGAGATGCAAATCGTTACGCACACCGGCCTTTTTCATCAGCGCCTGGTATTTTTTGGCAGTCTTCACAGGAACCAGATGATCTTTTTCGCCGAGGAAAACGATCGTCGGTGGGGTCTTGGCATCGATGTTGTGCATCGGGGAGATTTGCTTCCAATAGGCTTTCACCCGATTGTGGCCGTAGCCGCCGGGGCCGTTGTCGTACACGGGGTTGAACAGCACCAGAGCCTTGGGCACGCAGCTCACGGAAGTGTCTTCGCCAGGCTGGTCCATCCCCTTGGCCATCGCCGCAGCGGCCGCGACATGCCCTCCTGCGGACCCTCCGCCAGCGAGGATCTTCTCGGGGTCAACCCCCAACTTTCCAGCATTCGAGCGCACCCAACGCAGCGCCGACTTGCCATCCATGACGCACTCCTTGGGAGTGGTCTTATGCTTCGAGCTCACGCGATACTCCGCACTGATGGCCACGATGCCACGCGAGGCGAGGTATTCGCAGTGGGGGTAAAACTGCTGAGGCTTCCCGCCCTTCCAACCGCCGCCAAAGAAAAACACGATCGCCGGTTCTTGATCGGTCGCCTTGTGATCCTTGGGGTTGAAAATGTGCAATTTCAGGGAGATGTCATCAACCTCTTTGTAAACTGTAATCTCATCAGGTTTGGCACTAAGATGAAAGCTGGAAAAAACCAAGAAAGAACTTAAGATCATCGAAATTTTAAATGCATGTCTCATGCCTGAATTCATCACCGTAGCTATGTAAACACAACGATAATTTCAAAATAATGCGTTCTATAATTTCAGGAATCCCCCTGTCCTGTTGTGACAAAAAGCAATAGTGAATGATCATCGACAATGAGCATTACTATGCTTTCGCAATTCTCGCGAATTGATACCAGAGACAACGAGTGCGGTAAGTAATGCTCTAATTAAAATAGGCTCTGAAGTTGCTCAGGAATGCATTTTACAGAATTCCAGTTACAGCATTAGGCCAATAACCATGGAGAGGCATATTCACACCTGCCCCTATGAATCATCGTAGTTAGATCACGTCATGCCCTAACCAACTCTTTGTCACCTTCAGAAGGCATGGTCTAACTATCTATATGTTTATTTTCTAGATATTAGTTCTGCGCATCTTTGTCGCCCCCTCTACTTTTAAACCGTTACATCAATAAGGGAGTATATAAATGGAGACACTCTCCAAGAGGGTTCAACCATCCCTGTAAAGAGGGAGCTGATCATTCTAAAAAAAATTGTCATATTCCCGAGTGTCAGTCATTCTCAATGTAGTTACATTATAGGACATCATAACCATGTAATCCCATGAGAACATTTAGATACTCTAATTCGACACCATCCCATGATTTCAGAACGAAATCAAGATTTGGCTTAAATGTTAAGACAGCATCTGGTTTTGCTTTGATCGCCACCATCTCAGTGATGATCTTACTGGTAATGGTTGCTCTCTCAGTGCTAAGCCTGAGCGCAATTGAACTACGCTCCAGCCAAAGTGGTCAAGCGACCGAAGAGGCCCGCAGCAATGCTCGAATGGCATTAATGATTGCCATTGGTGAACTCCAAAAACAGGTGGGGCCGGATCAGCGGGTTACTGCAAATGCAGGTATTTTTGATGACCCAAGCACTGCAGACAATGAGGTGAGTAATCCACATTGGACAGGCGTGTGGGATTCGTGGATCGCAGGTGATCCAACATCAGCTCCGGTCGGGGATGCTTATCCATCCACAGCAAGCCATCACCAAACTATTGGAAGTCCAACAGACGCCTCAATGCATCCATCATACAGTGAGAAAAATCAACATTTTCGGAAATGGCTACTATCCCTTACTACTGATGAGTCTGAAAGTATATCGTCTCCAAATAGTATTAAACTTGCAGACAGCAGCAACCCGCAGAAATACTACAAACCAAATGGCGAAACAGATGCTATATGGCTAGTCGCCCAAGGTTCCTTAGGCGAGTTGGAAAGTGCATCAAAATATGTTAGTGCCCGGTTAATTCCCCGAAGGGATAAAGACACCTCAAGAGTACTAGGACGTTACGGTTGGTGGGTAGGCGATGAAAGCCAGAAAGCTCGCATTTTGGATGACTCCTATGCTACCGAAACAGCTCTCACTGAGGCCGAGAAAATTTTCCGAACCCAGGTTCCCGCCTCAACTGGAACGAACACTGTTGAAGGGCTTGAAGATATTAATGACGACAAACAGCTCAAGATGGCCTTTTCTCATGCCACGTTGAATTTAGTTGACAATACTGTAGGTCAACCTGCACAAAACAACTTTCATGATATCTCTGTTTATTCTTACGGTGTGTTAGCCGATGTTCGAGAAGGCGGACTCAAACGAGACCTGTCAACCTTACTAGAGCGTCCAATTGACCCACTGGAAAGCAGTGATGATTTCATGCTCTATAAGTTCGGTAATGATAACGAAAATAGAGTCCCCATCCAGGACCTCAGTGCCTACTACCAACTCTACCAAGATGACTCAACGGGAGTTACAGGACGTCGTGGTGGCGTCGCCTATAACTCACCGGAGCTCTCTGGCGCGCTTCAAATCCGGGTTCCTGACTATGGAAACCCTAACGACACAGACAAATACCTACGTGAGTATACTGGGCTCTACCGAAACCCTGTCCCAATCAAGACGCAATTCGTACTAGCAACAGGTGCCAGTTTAATCACAGAGGAAGAACGAACAACCATCAACACGACTGCAGAGAATGCAGGAAAGCCAAGTCAGAAATTAAGAGCTGATGACATCTACAAACTGTCTCTTGGAGTTATGCCTGTCATAACACTATGGAATCCTAACAACTTACCACTCGTTATGGGAACCGAAGCTTCCCAAATCATGAAAATGAGCTTCCCTCCCTTTGTAGTAAGATGGAAAAAATACAGACCTGGTGGAAACACCTACATCAGTAACTATCTAAATTTGAATTACGCCATAGGTTTTGAATCCACTGGTGATGGACGGGCAAGATCACTGGAGCCATATATCATCAAGCTCCAGTTTGCCAAAAACGACCCGATAGTTTTCCAACCTGGTGAGGTCAAAATGTTCTCTATCCCCCTAAACGATAATATCATGCTGAAAAATGACGGCACCGTTCTCATTGGCAACAAAAACCTCTATCAAGCGGAGAACGGATGGGACCCCTACGGATTTTATACCGCCTCTAACTCAGCAGTGCCGGACGCCCCCGACGTCGTCAAATTCAAAGACGTAGCAAACACTTATGTAGGTCATCGTTTAGTGTTTGGCGAAAACGATAAAATTGCCATTGCTGCCTATCCGGAGTCAGGGAACTCAATGTCACGAGCCGTCTCTCGTGCCAATGAGATTATCGGCAGCGGTTTCCAATTCTGGCTGAGTGATGCCGACTATGTAGTCAATGGGTTCGGACATTACCGTAACTACCAATTTATCAGTAAATTTGGCGGAAACGGTAAGCAGAGCAACCTCATGTTAGAGGAAAATGGCGAACTCATGTTGTCAGGATTTCCTAATGGAGAAGTCATCCCTTTCGACTCAGAAACCGATGCCATCCCCGGAACAGACATCGTGGCCGCCACCACAAACGGAGAAGTGCGTGGCATGATGCTGTTTTCCATGATGGCTGGCTGTGAGGCATCTTTCTACGATGCAGGTATCGGCGGCGTAGGGGCGGCAAGACGCACCACGACGCGCCCCTTTCTACACGGCAGCACTCTCTCCGCACCACAAATTGCCGAGGACTCTCCCTCAGCACTCTACGATTATGGTTGGGAGTGGCAATTAGACCGTATCAACGATGTTGAGCTAGCCATCCAGGACAATGGTTCTGGTGGCGGTTACTTCGGTGGAGGCTATACCTCAGAAGCTGGCAGCACACACGTGGTCCAACAATACCTTCCTGTCCTCCCTCCGATGTCAATCGCTTCTCTCAGCAGCACGCATCTGGGAGGTTACAGTCTAGCGAACAACACAGTGCTTTTGAACCCGACAGCCTGGGGGAAACCTTACGCCGCCTCGGGCAACACCGACCACGCCTTTTCAGGTGCCCCCCTCATTGGCGACTTCCAACAAGTTACTGCCACGGGCCAAGGCGGCTTAGCACCGCACGTCCAACAAGCCATCGGTAATTCCTACGCGCACCCTAACATCCCAGCCGACAAGGCCTTCACCACTCGCACGCGCCAACTCAATGCCGACATCAGTGCCAATGAGCAAGTCATCCCCTACGCAGACCACTCTTATCTAGCCAACAAAGCATTATGGGATGATTACTTTTTCTCATCGATCACACCACAGTTTAAAAACGTCGAGCTATATGGCAGAGGAACAGACCTAAGCGCGCAAGAAGTTGCTCATAACTTCTTCTTTGAAAATACTCCTCTACCAAACCGTCGGCTTCGTCCTTATAATTTCAATCTTACTGAAGACGAGCTAGCCAGCCTATCGTCTGATGCAGAGTTGGCTCTTTTCAGTGATGGTTTTGCCGACAAGATTGCGAACTACCTGTTAGTCGCTGGTCCATTCAACATCAATTCTACCTCTGTTGAAGCATGGAAAGTTCTGTTCTCCAGCCTACGGAACAAACCCATCGTTCACCTCGATACCAATGCCGATTCTCCGACAGTCACGACATCTGATGAAACTCCAGTCACTCCAGGAATGCTTCCTAATGGCGCACCAATTCCTTCTAATAGCCTTAGCAGCGACCACAATGCTCCACTTGAGCAGTGGTCTAGTTCACGCAGCCTCTCAGATGAGGAAATTGAGCAACTTGCCAAAGCCATGGTTAGACAAGTGAAACTTCGTGGACCTTTCCTCTCTCTCTCAGAGTTTATCAATCGTCGCCTAGATGCGAGCAGCCCGGAGCTTGCAGTCAAAGGAGCTCTTCAAGCTGCCATTGATGAAGACGGCAGCAGTAACGAAACGCCAGAGGTAACTATCAATAAAGCCTTCCGCACAGATTCCCGGACACTTGATGGAGAATTCATTAAAGAAATCAACGGATCCACCGTGAACCTTGAAACCGAGGTCGAATTTGCTAATGCTTTAAAAGGACCTGCCGCCTACGGGAGCACTCCATACGTCGACCAAGCGGATATTTTACGCCATCTTGGCTCAATTCTAACACCACGAGGTGATACTTTTGTCATACGAGCTTACGGTGACAGCCTGGACGTCAACGGTAACGTGCTAGCTCGCGCGTGGTGCGAGGCCGTCCTACAGCGTACTCCAGATTACATCGACTCCAGTGACAATAATCATCTCAAACATCAACTATTAACATCTCCTACTAATCAACAATTTGGACGAAAGTTCAGAATCATTCAATTTCGTTGGCTTGATTCTAACGAAGTATAATCCTGATTGCTATTTGCAACAAAACTAAACTCTCTGACACCATGATACCAACACGTATAGCCTATCTTTTTACACTTGCTATAACTGCTAGCATATTTCCCGTGCAAACAGCTTTCTGCGATGATGTAATCCAACTACAGTTTGTTTCTTTTCCTAAATTACGTGACGCCAAACCTGTTGAGTTAGTAATCGGTCAAGGTAAAACTATGCCTGTCGAATTACCAACGAATAGTATTTCTAAAGTCTACAAAGTTCCTCGATCTAATAAATGGATTCTGGGAAAAAATATCGTAAATACTGAAGGTAAAAAAACATTTGATGTTTATGGCCAATCTTCCGCGATTAGCTCAACCAAACAACTGATCATCGTCATTCGGAAAGGCCAAAGCAATGACGACGGCCTAGAACTAATCACCATAGACAACAATACGGACAATTTTGGAGGTGGTAAATATTTTCTAATGAACGCGACTAGTGTCGACATTGCTGGAAGCATCGGCACTGGTAAATTTGCACTCAGACCTAACAGTCATTTCATACTCGCTCCTAAGCCCACCAAAACTAAAGACGATCGTCATTACTGCTATGCTAAAATTTACTTCCGGAGAAATGAGGAAGTTCAACCATTTTTCACCTCCACCTGGCGATTCAATGAACGGGCACGTAGTATGGTTTTCTTCTATCACGATCCACGCACGAGCCGTCTAAGACTCCACACCATCAGAGACTATGTGCAGTAATCAAACTCACAGAGGTTATGAGACCATGAGCAGCAGCAGCTCGGGTAGTTAACAGTACATTACAGCTCGCCCAACGCTCTGCAGAGACCACTATTTAAGATCACGCCTGCCGTGCTTCAAGGTTTAAGTCCTTACGCTCAGGGTCATCTTACCATTCTCCCTCTTTTATATTAGTTAGATAAAATTATGTCATCTCGCCTATTACCCCTCTTTTTCGCAGTCCCTATTCTAACCTCAGCAGCCGAACCCAATGCTGTTACAACGCGAGGCCTCATCGACTTCAAACGCCCTGCAGATGCTATCCAACTGGTCGGGAAATCCGGTCACAGGCTCATACCCGAATCAAAAGCAAAATGCCAATGGGTTTTCAGGGATGGAGTTCTCACAGCTTCTCCAAAATGGGACAGCATGATAACTCAAGAGTCTTATCAGGATTTTCGTATGCACGTAGAGTTTAATGTCAATAACGTACAAGGAGTCTCTGCCGAAGCCAACGGAAATTCAGGCATCTATATTCAACAACGTTACGAACTTCAAATTCTCAACTCCCACGGGATTGCTCCCGAAGATTACAAACCCAGTTACGCTGGCAGCATTTATCGCCAGAAGAAACCGGATCATTTAGCGAGCAAACCCGCCGGTGAGTGGCAAAGCTATGACATTGTATTTCGCGCAGCACGCTTCAAAGGTAACAAGAAAACTGAGAACGCCCGGATCACGGTGATACATAACGGAAAACTCATTCATGACGATTATGCACTTTTAAACAAAACAGGTGCAGGCAGAAAAGAAGGACCTGAAGCACGACCTATCAAACTACAAGGTCATCACAACCCTGTCCGATTCCGTAATGTCTGGATCCAACGCCTCAAACTCAACCCTGTAGAAAAAGCACCCTCAACAGAGAAAAAGAAAGGATATACCTATGTGGTTCCTTTTGATCAAGCTCCGCCAGCACCAGCACTTAGCCCGCAAGAAGCTCTCTCAAGTTTCCGCTTACATAAAGACTTTAAAATAAGCACGGTCGTACACGAACCCCAGGTCCAAAATCCTTTAGCTGTTCGATTCGATGGAAACGGGCGTATGTGGGTCGTGGAAATGCGTGCCTATATGCCCGATAGCAATGGGACGGGTGAAGATGAACCCATTGGTAGAATCTCCATTCACGAGGATACTAACGATGACGGGTTTTATGACAAAACCAGTGTTTTCCTCGACAATTTAAATCAGCCTAGAGCGATTGCTCTCTATAAAAACGGTATCATCTATGGTGGGCACGAGAAGCTCTACTTTGTTGAAAACGTTAACGACAAGGCCGGCAAGATGACAGTCATTGATGAAGATTACACGCAAGATGGTAACGTAGAACATCGCGCCAACGGTCTCTTTCGAGCCCTCGACAACTGGATTTACAGCGCAAAATCCGATACCCGCTACAGAGAAGTCAACGGAAAGTGGATCAAACAAAAAACCTTTTTCCGAGGCCAGTGGGGTATGAATCAGGACAACTATGGGCGCCTCTATTACAATGGGAACTGGTTCGGTATTAAGGCAGATCAATTGCTACCGAACACCCTAAGTCGTAACCCTAATTTCCTTCTTGAACATGGAAACGCCACCTATCTTTCTTTCCGCGATAAACTTTACCCAGCCCGCATTACTCTGGGAGCAAACCGTGGGGGGGAAGGTGACCTGGACGCAAACGGACATTTAAAAGCCGCCACTGGCGCGGCAGGAGCAATGGCTTACCGAGGTGATCAGTTCCCACCAAAATATCGGAACACAGCGCTTTTCTGTGAGCCTGTCGCTAACCTTGTACGCATGGTTCATGTCAACCGAGAAGACGGCTTGCTGTCAGGCGAACATCTTTTCGGCGAACAGGAATTCCTAGCTTCCACCGATGAGCGCTTTCGTCCGGTAAACCTTTTCAATGCGCCCGACGGAACCCTCTACATCACAGACATGTATCACGGCATCATCCAGCACAAACACTATCTCACCAAATATTTACGTGAATACATCCAGCACCAGGGACTCGAAAGCCACCCTCGTCTCGGCAGAATTTATCGTATCGAATACCGCCACACCTCCAGAGGCCCGATGCCCAAATTATTGGCAAAAAAAGCCTCTGATCACGTTCCACATCTCAATCATTCTAACGGCTGGTGGCGTGATACAGCCCAACAGTTGATTATCGACACCGGGGATCTCTCAGTCGTTCCTGCACTAAACTCGCTAGCATGTGATTCAAGCAAACCCCTTGGCCAAATTCATGCACTGTGGACACTTGAAGGTCTAGGAGCTATCAACAGTGCTGCCATTGAAGGTGCTTTAAAATCAGATGACCCTTATGTATTAGAATCAGCAGTCCGTCTCAGCACATTACTTCCCGCAACTGAATTAAAAAATCTACTCCCTACATTCACGCAGTTGGCTAGGAGCTCCAGCTTAGTTGTAAAAAGACAACTTGCCGCTAGCTTGGGACGAATCCCCTCACCACAGGCACTCACGCTACTCAAGAAGGTGCTCATAGAAAATATCAATACTCCCTACTTTCGAGAAGCTACGCTTAGTGGACTTGCTGGGAGAGAGCAAGAGTTCATCGCTCTACTAGGCGATGATTTCGATGACACTCGGTTCAACAAATACCTCAAGCATACTCTTACGCCAAAAACTACAGCAGCGAAATTCAAAACACCTTCTAACAAAAAACACCGAGAAACCTATCTTCGAGGTGAAAAGTTTTACGTCGCCAATTGCATGGCCTGCCATGGAGCCGATGGGAAGGGACTCACACAACTTGGTCCGCCCTTGGTAAAATCAGAATGGGTAACTGGTTCGCCGGAAAGGCTAGCAGCGATCTTACTACATGGTATGACAGGCCCCATCACTGTTAATGGGAAACAATACGCCCCTGCCGCTGCAATGCCAGGGTTGAAGGACGCACCTGATATCACCGATGTTGACCTCGCTGACGTAGCTACTTTTATACGCTACGCGTGGAATAATCGTAAAAACGAGGTCAGCCCTAAAGTCGTTTCTAAAGTGCGTAAAGTTTTACAAAACCGTGAGACAGCCTTCACCTCAGAAGAGCTACTCAAGGTTTACCCCTGAATCAAAATCACACCCCCTTTTAAACACCACTACGCGAACGTTCATGCCCATCATCAAAGCTCTAACAACGTCAATCATCGTTCTTGCCTACGTCGCACCAAGCGCCATCGGTCAAGTTCCTATAGTTCCAGCCAAGACGGTGGCTCAGACCCAGTTCCCTGTTTTCGAAAATACATTCCTCTCGCGCAAGCTCTCCAACTTCCGCTTGCATCTGGAATATCAATCGGATAAACAATCTGAATTGTCCCTCACTAAGGGATTCAAGCTCCCTCTTCCCAGTGGTGCCCACACCATCGAACTAGTGTACCAGCAAAACGGGACGAGCCCTATGCAAATCAGCACATGGATCGATGGCAAAGCTTTACACGCAAACAAGGTAATTCCAAGCAGCAAGCAGACATCCTCGTCAGTCGACAAGACCTTGCGCATGGATCAAAATTTTACCATTGCAGCTTCATTCAAGACAAATGGTGATGGCACTATTTTCTCTAAATGCTCCCACGAGGGGATCGGGAGCCAAGGAAGCAAAGCCCTCTTCGTAAAAAATAAACGGCTCACTTATAATGTTGGTGGCGTAGGCACACTCCGTGGCCCTCTCGTCACCGACGGTAAAACCCACTGGGTAGTCTTACGTTCTCACGATGGTTTGATCAACATCTTCATCGACGGTCAACCCATAGGAAAAGAACAAAAATTACATTCTCGAGATGTAGCGAAGCATGTGTTCAGGATCGGTCGAGGAGACACCAATTTGATCAATTCATTGAACAAAGTTACCGTTTCCACACTCCGCTACTGGGCTCGCTCCCTTGAGGGGGCCGAATTCACCTCCTTAGTAGAAAATGAAGTCACCACTCTTAATACTCCAGATTTGAACTGGTCGGCAACCGAGCACATTGAAACTTTTAACGGACAGGGACAGATAGGTTCACCAGTCCAACTCACTCTCATTACAGGTCAAAATTTCAAACTCAAAACATCTTGGGTTCAGCCACTTGAAACCACTAAACACGCTAAACTCATCCGAGCTTGGAATAAGAAAGCTCTCGATGAAGGAAAGGCCATCTATAACAGCCACTGTATCACTTGCCACGGAGATCAACACCAAGAAGGCAGTATGCCCACTGCCCTTAAATTTCATGAATCCCCCTTTAAAAACGGCAGTGACCCTTACCGAATGTTCCAAACCTTAGATAAAGGCTACGGCATGATGGTGCCGCAGAGACAGTTTGATGCCGCGCAAAAGTACGCCGTGATCCACTACATCCGAGAAACTTTCATCAACCCCTTTAATAAAAGTCAGTATTTTGAACCTTCCGAGGCCTACTACAACAGCCTACCTCAGTCCCTCAATCTCCCCGGAATAGCAACAACTCCGAGACGGAAGCGACAAGACAAACCCTACAAGTTAATGGATTTCGGTCCAGTGCTCAATTGGACTTTCCAAATCAATCCAGGAGCCGCCAGCAAGGATAGAAATATCGCTCAGAAAGGAATCAACATTCGCCTCAATCAAGGCAAAGGCGGTATTTCTAAGGGCTCAGATTGGATGATCTATGACACGGACACCATGCGCGTCGCCACCGCATATTCCGGGGAATTTATCGATTGGCGAGGCATCGCCTTTGACGGCAGCCACGGCACCCATTCCAGTATCGCTGGCACAGCCTTATTTACAAACCCAGACATGCCCGCATGGCAACACCCAATCAAACACACATGGAAGGATACACGCATTGTTGGGCGTGACGGTCGCCGTTACGGCCCCCTACCTAAGGATTGGGTGCGCTATCTAGGTCGCTACAGATTCGGTCAACAAACCATCATCCACTATCAAATTGGCAACACCAAGATCCTCGAACTCCCCGGCCTTCTTTCTGATAAAAACCAGAAAGTATTTACCAGAACGTTGAACATAGCTGCCTCCAATCACGACCTTCTCAGCCGAATTTCCCCACCTGAAAATGGATTTTCCGTAGCACTGAAAGGTTCGCCAGGCATTTCTCTCGAGCGAAGAAAAGACGGAGTCTACCTTCACATCCCAGCTGCCACCACTCCAGCCAAAGTCATAATTGGTTTTGCCAACAAAGAAGCTTATGACCTTAGCAAATTACTTTCCCAACCTGCCGACCTCTCAGCACTCACCCATGGAGGCCCACCGAACTACCCCAAACCGGTGATCACGGCCGGAACACTAGGCAATGACGAAGCTCCCTTCGCCTATGACATAATTACAATCCCTAACAAATCTGATAACCCATGGCACTCTTGGATGCGACTCGGTGGATTTGATTTCTTTGACAACGATCCGAACCGGGCCGCTGTCTGCACTTGGCTAGGTGACGTTTGGCTAGTCGACGGTATGAACGGTAACTTCAAAGAACTCAGATGGCGACGCATTTGCACAGGCCTGTTTCAACCACTCGGTCTCAAGATTGTTGATAACACCATCTACGTCACTTGCCGAGATCAGATTGCACGCCTGCATGACCTCAATGGAGATGACGAAATCGATTACGTCGAAGCATTTAATAACGATCATCAAGTTACCGAACACTTTCATGAATTTGCCATGGGACTGCAAACCGATGCAAAAGGCAATTTCTACTACGCAAAGTCAGCCCGCCACGGTAAGAACGCCGTAGTCCCCCACCATGGCACCCTATTGAGAGTGAGCGCAGATGGATCCACAACCGATATCGTAGCAACGGGATTCCGCGCAGCTAACGGAGTGTGTGTCAACCCAGACGGCACTTGGGTCGTTACCGATCAAGAAGGCCACTGGAACCCTAAGAACCGTATTAACTATGTCAACGAAGGTGGTTTTTACGGTAATATGTTTGGCTATCACGACGTCACAGACAGCTCTGATGAGTCGATGGAACAACCTCTAGCATGGGTCACGAATGCCTTTGACCGCTCACCTGCCGAACTCCTCTGGGTACCGGAGGATGCAGCATGGGGGGCTATCAACGGCACACTTCTCAATCTGAGTTATGGCTACGGCAAAGTTTACACCGTCCCCCATGAAGTCCTGAACGGTCAGGCCCAGGGGGGGATGTGTGCTCTCCCCATCGAGGCATCCCCCTCAGGCTTGCACCGTGGCCGCTTTCATCCTGTAAACAAGCAGCTCTACGCAGCCGGCATGTTCGCCTGGGCCGGTAATCAGCAGAGCGACGGATCATTCTGTCGTATCCGAGCAACAGGAAAACCCAGCTACATGCCAATCAAAACTAACGCATCAAAAGGTAAATACACCATCACCTTTAGTGATCCACTCCCCGAAGAGACCAGTTTCCAAGTGAAGGTTTGGAATCTCAAACGCACCGCTAAATATGGATCGAAACACTACGATGAGCGTGAATTGGAAGTGACTAAGACGATGATCTCAGGCAATCAAGCGACGCTAATCATCCCCAACCTAGAACCTACATGGGGCATGGAGATCGCATGTCACCTAGGCAATAATAACCAACGGATTATCCACGCATCCATCCACGAACTCCCATAGCTCTTACTACATCAGGATGAGCAAATAAAAGAGACAGCACTGAGCTCCACACAACATATAGCAAACCAAATAATACCACCGTTCCCATCACCATTTTGATCCCAAGACACAGGTCTAACATCCATTACGGCAAAGAACCGCCCCCTTTTGTATAACACACATTACCTGATTGAAAGACACGAGCACTCTCGCTCTGGAGCGGTAGTATCGGCTGTGTTATTTTTTTAGTATATCGAAAATGAACGCATCCAGTTTGAACACGGATCTTTTTGCTGCCATTCACGACTATCTTGTCCTTGTGATTACCACCCGAATGACAATACCTCAATGAACTACTAGTTTGTCAACAAACCAGCCTATCAAACTCCCACACTTTGACTCACAACCTACTTATCATCATTTTGGGATAACCCCTCTTGAGAAGAACGGATATTAGCAGCATCGGTAAGATGACGAATCTCATCAGGGATACTGTTCCCCACCCAAACCCTGCGTCCGAGCGAACCTTCGAGAGTCATGTGAAAACGCCAGCGTCCGTCTCCGATGGCCTCTGATTTCACAGTATAGGTGCGATCTCCCTTCGGCGGAGTGAATAGACTGTCGGCCTGATTCAACGCGAGGAAGACTTCACCACGTTCGGGGCCAAGAATATTACAAACTGTTGACTTAAACTCCGCTCCGATACTCGCTATGTCAGAACCGAGATCTGGTATAGTGATTCGCACTGACCCGTCAGTGAGGTCTTCAGAGGTGGCTGATTCAGCCTCCATTTCTCGGGTTTTTTGGAGAGAGTTCTTCCAAGCTTTCTCCACTGTCGCCCTCTCTGAACCAACGATCTGTAATAGAGCCTCAAGTTTTCTGTCACTACTGAAGAGCGGTTGCCCGGCGGTTCGATTACCAGCAGCGAGGCTGAGTTCCTCTAGCAGACGTCTGGGAACAGTGATGAGATCAGATGAAGTAGAAGCGATTTTTCTGGGTGTTTTCTGATAGCTCTTCCTACGGCTCGCACGAGCAGGTTGATTACTTCTCGCTGTAAGCTTTTTCGAATCTCTCGCTGAGCTTATTGACTCAGGCTCTTCATTACGTTCTGAATGAGTCAGCAGGAACCCGACGCTTACGCCGACAGCAAACGTCACAGCGCAGGCCACGATAGTCTTGTTGATCATGAATGAAGTAAAAGAGATTGTTTCAGGCTGTCCCCGCCGAAGCGGAGACAGCAATGTTAAAGACTTTGGTAAAATATTTCCTATTCGAAAACGATATACCCGACCTGGGTAGTAGTGTGGTTCTGTTCGACATCCAGAAGCAAATCTTCGCACGCGTGCAGGCCCAGAGAGGTCGTTGTCAGTGCTGGATTACCAGATAATACGGCCCATGAGCCATCGTTGCCATCCATACCTGAGACACTGACTGCAGCTGAACTGGCAGTAGTCAGTCCACCACTTAGGGTGTAGGTGTATGGGGAAGAAGAATCCGAAAACCCTTGCACTGTGTCTGAGCCGAGGGCTGCTTCATAGGCAACACCATCGATAGCGCCGCTGCCGGCTTCTATCACGATGTAGCCGATAGTTTCATTAGCTCGAATAGAATCAGGATCTTCGCCTACGTGTTTACCAATGTTAAGGTTTGTAGCGTTTGCAGGGTTAGAATAGGAGCTTCCCATACTCCAGAACACAGACCAGTCTGGATCGTTTGCGCTCATCACCTGGCCTACAACGACAGGGTTTGAGTAGCTGTTTTGATAGCTTCGCGCCTCGGCAACCCAGCTATTTTTCTTTGCCGTCACGGTAGAAGTGAATTTGACCGCTTCCATAGTCACACCATGAACGTTCTGGGTATACACGCCTTCGTCAACAACGATGACGGAAACATCAACAGAGGTTATACCAGTTAATCCATCGGTGCGATCGATCTTCAAGTCAAAACTATTAGACGTAACATTTGTGACACGTGTCACCACAGGCGGCAATGAAGAAGTGCTGTAAATTGGAGTCGCTACGATAACTGCGGAGCTGTAACTCTGGCCCAAGGTTACGGTTGTCCAAGTAGTATTGCTCACAGCATTGATTGTCGTTCTTACCAGTTTAGGCGAAGGATTGGTTCCGAGCGAAACTACCAAATCTACCGATGACCCTTCAGCTATGTTATTACTGCCGGCTGGGCTCTGGCTAATTACATTTCCAACGGTAACCGTGTCACTATAGCTTATCGTTACCGCACCAACTAAGAGATTGTTCAGGGTGATTGAACTCTCTGCCGAACTCTGTGTAAGCCCGACGACATTTGGCACGGTGACCATGACTGGGGCATAGACCGTAATGGTCGTATCGTCTGTGATCGCATACGATACATCTATGGGGTTTCCGGCCATGTCAGTGATCGTTGCTGCTGTCGACACTTGAAGTTGCAGACTCCCTGTGCTGGTAGGGGTTACAGCCACAGCAAAAATGTGAGGCGAAATTTTTGTGATATCTTCGACCGTCATGACTGCATTTCCAGCGTTGGCAAAGTCGGCAGCATCGACCGTCGATTCATTCATATCTTCGCTGAAAGTGACCGTATAAGTTACCGTTGTATCTACTGCCACAGAAGCACCAGCTTGATCGTCGACGAAGTTATCGGAAGTTAGCAAAGGTGCCGTAAAATCAGAACCTGACACTACGCTTTCATAGGATTCTCCGAATCGAATCTCATCCATGATCACTCTATCGCTCCGTGCAAAAGTTACCGTATCAAAGGTGGATTGATCAACGATTGTCGTGAGGACCGAGATTGGAGAAGCTGGGAGAGTTAAATTGGTGTCTGGTTGGTAGAGTTCTATTCTATCGACATCTTGAGAACTGCCTCCCCAGGTAATTTTCCCAACTATTAGCCCGACATCGCCATTGCTGTAGGTGTTCGTGCCGTCCCAAGATCCCAGTATGTTTCCTGCTACTCCGTCTCCAGATGCGAAGTCTTGGAATTCGCTGGCGACGACTCGACCATTACCGTTATTGATTTTTCCAAAAACAAATCCAATGCCAGATCCACTTTGTGAACCTTCATCGTCAATCCAGTAGTTATAGTTACCACTGTTGAACTGGTGATTGGCGAGAGCGAATCCGAGTCGAGAATTGGTAAGGTTTGCTGCGTCTTCATAACCTACCAGCACGCTGAACCACAGAGTCTGTCCATAATCGAGTAAGCCATTTCCCGCGAGAGCAAAGGCACTGATCGAGCGAGCTCCTCCAAAGCGGTTACCGGTGCCGAAATCGGAAAGACTGCCGCCATTAGTCGGAAGTGAACCATAATTGTGAGGAGAAGCGCTAACCAAGGTGGTGTTGGACGCCGTCCAAGTGCCTTCAAGGCCGATCTCTGACGAACCAGCTTGTCCATTAAGACCACCAGCGAGATAATCAAATGGTTCATAGATAAGTGAGCTTGGCGCTTCAACAGTTAGAACAGTGTCATCCACAATTGCAGAAACCGTATTCAACAAATTCCCCGAGGTATCGGAAAGCTCAGCACCAGCGGGAATTTGCAGCTGGAGGGTGCCAGCATTAGTAGGCGTCACTTCTACTGTGAATACGCCTGGCGCAACTTCCGTAACAAGTCCTAGAATTATAGTTGAAGTCCCAGAATTTGAGAAATCAGAGACATCTACGCCGGCATCATCCATATCTTCACTGAAAGTAATCGTATAGGTAACGAGGTCATTCGAGGTTACCGGTTCTCCAGATTGATCATCAACAATATCAGTTGACATGATAGTTGGCGGGGTTACGTCGGGCCCAAGCGAGACGAGTAAATCAAAGGTTGTTCCAGGTGCCACCGTAGTTCCACTTGCCGGTGTCTGACTGATGATCATTCCTGCTGGAATCGTTTCGTGGTAGGCATAGCTCACTGTGCCGACCGTAAAGCTATGAGAGCTGATTATTGATTCTGCGTCGGTTATATTCATGCCGACTACTTCAGAAGTCTCAATTTGGCTTGGAAGGAGAACAGATGCTGGAGATGATGATACGGTCGTGTTTTGCGCAGGGCTGCGATCACGGGCTGAAACTGTGTAGCTATATGAGACTCCCGGTGTGAGCCCTGTATCCGTATATGATGGACTGGTCTGCCAGTCACTATCATTCCCTCCCCCGGTGGTGCAGGTGAACTTATATTCCACTCCGGCGGTATCAAATGCGGTCGCTGCTACCATGGTGACTGAGGTCCCACTGGCAGGTGTTGGAACTGAGGCAAAGCCCATGGGGTCAGGGGATGGAGGGGTGATGTCGGCACTCATTGCAACAGTTCCAAGAATCACACTCTCATAAGTCGCCCCGACACGAATCTCGTCGACCATGGGGAAATCCTTAAAGTGGAGGGCTAGAGTATCGAACTGTGTCTGATCAAGAGCCGGAATGCTGATGGCATCCATCGTTGGCAGGCCGAGGGCTAAAGTCGTATCGGGCGCATATAGTGTCAGTGTCTCCGTGGCGAGTTCATCAGCACCCCATTCGATTTTTCCAACAATGAGGGCACTGGATCTCGACGTCGCATTCAGAACTGTGTAACTATCTACTCCAGTCCGTTCGGAGTAGGCATCACCATCTCCACTATCCTTCCAGTAAGCACCTTGGATCCGCCCTTTGTCATAGGTTAAGCCGATTCCCTCGGCGGTGGAGGGAACTAAATTTTGGCGATTGCCTAAACTACCAGATTCGAACTTATTTGCATTGCAAATGGCAAGATTCAGGTCTGTATTAGCTTTATTCTGGCCAGACACATCGATAACGATGCTGAACCACAAGGTAGAACCGTCAGCCATGAGACCTGCATCAGATAGAGAAGATCCGATCGGCCGAGTCAGAGCACTCCAGGCATCGCCTTGTGCATGATTTCCAGCTGTATTTAAGATTCCCCATGTTTTACTGCCGCTTGATATCGAAGGGGTTTTTCTGGTGGAACTCCAAGCTCCACCAAAGCCAACCCCTCCGTTTTGACCGTTGATAGCGGCACCATTTGTGTAGTCGAAAGGTTCATGAAGACTGACTTCGAAAGCACTGGCTGCTGTGACGGTGATATTTACGGTAGCAATTGAGACCTGACCTTCGCTGTCGATGGCCTCAAAGCTCAAGCTATCAGATCCTGTGTAGGCTGGATCTGAAGTATATGTTAGATAGGGGGCATTACCAGCTAATGTTCCATGGGAAGGATGACTACTTAGATCATATGTTAGATCATATCCTTCAGGGTCAGAGCCTGACAGGGTGATTGGGGTTGCCGTGGACTGAGGGGCAGTAACTGACAATGGGGTCGCTGTTGGAGCGTCGTTGGTTGGCAGGCTTCCATTGGCGTCGTAGACTGTAACACTGACTGTTTGAGAGTCTTCCGTGAGTTTCCGAGAGTCTGACATGGTGACTTCGAAAAGGTATTGACCGGGTGTCCCATCAAAGTAGGCAACCGTATCCTTAGCCGCCGAGGTTCCATTCGAGGTGAAGCTAACATTACCGGCTCCGTGCACTTTTTTCCAAGTATAAACGCTATCACCATCTGCTAGATCGGTAGCAGCTACTCGCAGAGTGGTCCATTTAGATGATTGTGTTAAAGTCGTGGTGTCTGCTGTAACTGATTCGATGCTCTTAAATGAGGTTGGTGCAACAGGGTTGCTGTCGGCGGAAATGGCATCCAGAACCAATTGAGCTGCAGACCTTAGTGTGGGGTCAGTATCGACTAGGAAATCACAGAAATCTTCAATTTGAGGATTCGGGTCTACTAATTCTGATGAGCCGGCATAACTTTCCAAAATTCCCAATGCGTGGGTGTGTTCGTTCGTTAGGAGTTCCGAGTCAGCAATTATCCCCTTACTGAGTGGAACCCCTTCGGCAAAGTTATACGCCTGTAGGGCGTCCAGCCCTCCCAGACGAACGCCTGCTGAGAACATCTTATCTGCAGGTGCACGGACTTGCACCGAATCAACTAGGGCTCCGGCGACTGCTTCAACGTCAGCCCTAGTTAAATTACGATAAGTCTCAGCCAAGGTGCTTCGAGCTAGACCGTGAGGGTTAGCCGCTACGGCTCTAATTGCGGGATAAAGTAAATTCCGATCGACGCCATCAATGCCGTCGCCTCGAATAATGCCCTTATTACCGTATGCACTGCCACTATAGAAGAGCAGCATGGACAAGTGGTAATGCGCAAAATGCAAGGGGTCATCCGGGTCGAGAGGGAACAGAGGTTTAGAGGTGCTAGCGGTAGCTGCTAGTATCGTATCCAGATGCGCTAGTTTAGCTGAATTTGGCATCAAGCGCATGGCGACGGCAGAGGCAAAACGAACTTCATGATCACTGTCAGTGAGAAGGGCTGCCAAGGTCGCTGCCGCGCTTCCATCCCTTGTTTCTCCTAGTGCAAAACATGCACCCACACGTGATTCTCCGGCCTGGGTATCGTTGGCCATCGCGATCAACGTTGGGATCAAAGTAGCGTGTTCACCGGTACGAGAACCTAATTCTGTAGCAGCCTTGTCCTGAACGCTTGGGGACCAATTGGCCAGGTCTGCCAGAAGGTCGTTGGTACTTAGTGAGGACGCGTTATAACCATTGGCATAAAGCGTTTCCTCCACTTCAGTAGTGGTTAACCAACGGGTCTGATCGTGGCCACGACCAGTGATATGAAGTTGACGCAAGGGCATAGCATAGGTGAGCAGTGCTGCAGTCGACATCCATAACTCGTTCCACTGGGGGACACCACCGTTCAGTCCACCGCTCTGAGTATTCCAGTCGAAACCTCCATCCCATCTACGATTAAGATCCAGTAACCAGCTAACATCACTGAAGTGGGCGATCACTGCTTCTTCTCCGGCTACGTTGGCTCCGAGGGGGGTCCACAGCTGATTGAAATAGGCGCCGCTGTGTCCGCCTTCTCGTTCAGATGCCGAAGCTGTCGCCATTCTGGAAAAATATTTTTGTTCACCTTGCCTATCATCCATCAGAGAAAAGCAAAGGGCCGCGATCGCGCTTTTTCCGTTCCCCGAATGCCCAGAGCGCTCAGGTTCGTGTTCGCCATAAGGTATTTTCCCATAGCCTTCATACGCCGCAAAAAAAGCACTAGCTCGCTCGATCGCGGGATCGATTTCAGGGCTGTTGACCCCGCATTCCCTGGCGAGCAACAAACCTAAGAAACATGGCATACCTGCAGAGTTAACTGTTCCGTAACCCACGTTATAGGCACCATTGAGTGAGCCATCGGATGCTGGAACGGCAAGTTGATGTCCCATGGTTCCGAAATGACTTTGCCCGTTGGCTATCTGAATGGCCATGGCCTCAATAGTGGGGAGGACCAATTGGTCTTCCGTCTGAAGATAGTATTCAGTCAAAACAATCAGCTGATGCCCCAGCGTCCAAGTGATTTTGGCATTAGTGTCTATCTGGCCAGATTTCCAAAAGGCAATTTTATCTGGACTGGCGATAAGTGCACGTGCTTCCGTTTGAGCCCGTGTTTGCCTTGCCGCATTGTCTGTGTTCAAGGGGTCATTCCCTGCCAAAAGGCTTAGAGTGCCCAACGAAAACCTCCCAGAATCCTCACTGGCCATAATGAAATCCAAACCTTGCTCAAGAATGGTAGCAGACTTGGGACAATTGTAGGGTGCCGTAGCGCTGTATGCGCCAAGTGCCTGAAGCGTAATTGAAACTGTAGAGGTAGTGCCTGCTCTCCAACGCAGAAGCCTGAGTGTAGCCGGATTCTGTGCTTCGGCATCAGCGATGGCCAAAGCAAGGCTCTTGCGGGCATCTGAGCTGAAATTCACTGGGGTAGCTCCGGTTCCATCTGCCCCAAGGACAACATCATCAACGGCCAGAACACCATCAGCAGGCGACCCGGTATCGACTGAAGTAACTAAGATTTGTCGACTATCTTTAGTATTGGCCCCTTGGTGATAAACCCATCCGTGCATTCCTGTAGGTCCAAGGTTTATGTCCAGAGTAGGTGTCTCGTTCGGCACACCTCCGGTGGTTAGATCTGGAGCGGATGCATGCACGCTTGCAGAGAAAAGAGAGTAGAGAACAATGATGAAGCCCGTGATGACTGAAACGAGAGTTTTCCATTGTTCGCTTAGTGTAGTGACTTGGTTAATTATTTTCATGATGTATTGGGTTACCGTGACGTATGATGTGTTAATGGGCCAATTCATAACGCGCCGTAAGTATTGGGACCCTATGACTAAACAACATATCTGAAATAAACATAGATTATGTTATATCTCTAATAATGGTGCATTAAACACTTTGCATATCTTTCATGACAACCGTTAACCTTCTGGCTACCACCCCTCATTCTGGGAGGAAGACATGAATCAAGTTAAGCAAGGAGTTTTTGTCCAGAAAATCCAATGATTGCAGCATAAACATCCCATGAATTAGGAATGGTAAAAACTAATAATTGATTAGTATCTACCTGAAGCCTTTGGTTATTAGTTATTATCCAACTAATAAGAACCCTCCCTAAAGACGTTAGGAGGCTTGACATTCTATAACCATTATCAAATTTCCCCAGTGCCCTCGTTGATTAATAACCATATTTTGGATTGCTCAAACGTAGTCGAGCAAACTTGTAGCTTGATCAATATTAGACCAACTTCGGTTGTGAATAGCCGTGTTGGTAAGGCTTCTCAGTTAGGGCATCGGAAAAGATTTGTGAAGCAAACACCGCCGAAACATCATCCCTTAATTGGCGTGGTAACTGTAGCGATACTATTGGCGATGATACCCACCGACAAAGCGGTCGCAGATAGCACTGCTAAGACGACTTCCTCCGAGAGTGGGTCGACAGAATCTTTGGAGGGAGCACTTAAAAAACTTAAATTGCCAGGTGTTCACATCAACCTCAAGGAACATTGCGTAGATGTGGACGGCGAAATCTGTCTTGATGAAGGGCCTCTAGAGCTTCTTGCTTGTACCAAAAATAGTAAAGAGCACGAGTCCATAATTGCAGTGGGTGCAATGCCTCGACATATACACACAGCACTCCTTCTAATGGGTTCTACGCCAGGGAATCCTGCAATGCAAAAACCGTTGAGCAAACAGAACGGAACTTGGGTTCATGTCCCCCCAAGAGGTGCCCCTGTAGATGTCTTTATAGTTTTTAAGAACAAACAAGGAATTGTTGTAGAACGGCCTGTATGCGATTTAATAAAGGCTTATTCTGGGAAAAAGAAACTGCGAACAAAGCAAAAGGATAGCCAATTTCCTACAAATACATTCTTGTTCGCCGGTTCATTTCTCCGTAATCATGGTAACGGAGCTCGCAAATATCTAGCTGACATGAGCGGCCATGTGATTTCCATTGCTACCTTTGGGGATGAACTCCTTTGTTTACCTAGAGTGTATAGTCATTCTACGAACTCGCTAGAGTGGCAGATTGATGCCACACATCTCCCGGAAGTTGGGACTAAAGTTAAACTTCGCCTTCGTCCTAAGGTTGCGCCAGCCCCTGATGCAGACAAGGTAAATGAGAAACAATAAGGGGCTACGCACCGTCCATTGTATGCTGCATGCACGAAGCCATGATAATGGCAACTGTGTCTTACCAAATGCGGCGAGTCTAAATCGTTCTATATTGTATTATTCTTCGTAGGCTGCGACACGGATGAAAAGATTATTGCCATTTAATAAAGCGGAAGGAAGGGTGATGGTTACCTCTTCAGTGAAACTGCCGTTGTCTGAAGATTCATCCGATGGGGTGAACGCCGTCCAGTCATCTTCAGCCATAGTGGTAGTCCATTCATAGGTGTATGTGATACCGGTCAACGACGGAGGGCGGCGTGTGTAAGTCATGGTTCCTGTCGTTGGATCTAGGGGAATCGAGATTGGATTGGCTGAGTTGCCATTGGTAGGGTCAAGTCCCCAGATCAGCTCCTCTCTGTTGGATACCCCATCTTTATCAAAGTCAGCACTTGGATCCTCAAGATCAGCTGGTGCGTAGATGGAAGCCCATACGTCATAATCTGAGCCTCCGGCTTCAGCACCAATGACGGCTTCGTATGTCGCGCCAAAGCGGATCTCATCATAGATCTGATCACCATTGGAATTTCGCTGAGTGAAGCTGATGGTGTCTATTAATGATTGGTCAAATCCGGATACGCTATGAGTGACTCCTGCATCTAAGGAGGTTAGGTCATCCATCGCAGGTGTGTAGATTGTAATCGTTTCATCATCCCCAGTCGTGGCCCCCCATTCGATCTTTCCGACGACTAGGATGGGGGTCGTGTAGTCAATGGTAATGCTGCCGCCAGTGCTTCCATTTCCTCCATTAAGCCAGCCTGCAGCGCTGATGCTCTTTGTTCTGGTAATGACGCCGAGTCCATTCCCAGAATTATTCATTTTGGTGCCGTTGTATGCTCCATCAATTCTGTCTGTACCAAAGGAAAACCCGCCCTTTTCGTTTGATGAGTCTCCCGATGTCTTCACAAAGACATAGCTGAACCATAGAGTTGCGCCGTCATTGAGTAAGCCGTAATCGCCGAGTGTAGATTTTGTGGTAACCCACGCATCTGTCCCTCCGGTGTTAGGGAGGTTCAGCTGGCCTCCGGAGGTGGGTAAGTCTCCATATGTTATAGTCGGGGTTTCTGCGATGCTCGGATTGTTGTTTGAATTCCAACTATTCAAACCTTCTCCTCCTGACACACCGCTGAGTGATCCGCCAGTTTGCGCAAAGGGCTCATAGATCAAAGCTCCGTTTGGAATTGGAGGCGCTTCATCAGTGACTGCCGATTCTGCAGGTGAGGGAGCACTTGTATTGGCTGCCGAAGCTTTGTCACGCGCCATCACCGTGTATGAGTAGGTTGTTAGCGGATCTAATCCAGAATCAATGTAAACCGTGCTATCTTGCCATCCACTGTCCGAGCCTCCAGGGTGGCCACTTGTTTCCGTGAAGTAGTATTCCACACCGTTAGGGTCAGTAACGGCAGCCGCCGTCATCGTGATACTATGATGCGATATTGCAGTGGGCTGCGTTTCAAATGAAGGAGTAGGTGGGGCAATGATGTCAACAGCTTGAGTTGTGGCTGGAGATGCTGGTGTTGACGCATTTGTGCTATTTTGATCAGGGCTTTTGTCTCGCGCTGTTACGGTATAACTGTAGGTGGTTTCAGGATTTAGCCCTGTGTCAGTATAGGTTGGGCTGTCTTGCCATTCACTGTTAGTTCCACCTGGATTTCCCGAGGTTTCTTCAAAATAATACTCTACGCCACTCGGATCGCTCGCCGTATTGGCAGTCATTGTGATGCTACTATCACCCAATGCGGATGGGGCTGAGGACCAAGTCATTGGGTCAGGTGTAGGTGCGGTTGTATCTGCCACCATTAGATCACTGGCGATCACATCCGCATAACTTGCTGCGAACCGGATCTCATCAATTTTTGGGGAGCCTGCGTTTTTCCCACCAAAGGAGACGACTCTGAACTTAGATTGGTCAAGCACGGCTGATGTCGAGGAAACAGGAGTAGAAGGCATACTGAAATCATTGCCCGGCAGGAAAACTTCGATGGTGTCCGCCGATGCCTCATCTGCTCCCCAAGTGATTTTCCCCACTACAAGCCGAGTAGTATTGTTAGGTATACTGCTTGAGCTGGAGCCTGTGGAACGGTTTGGAGTCCAAGTGGCTGCCTGTGGAGATGAGCCTTGATGGAGGTTCACACCGATGCCTTCACCGTCATCTTCTATTCCATCAAAATAATCGCTCCGGTCTGTGCCGAGGGAGAAAACAACGGCGGTATTAGAGCTTGATGTGTTGTTGGTTAGAAAGCTAAACCAAAGCTCAGCTCCATCATTGAGCAAACCTGCCTCGGCAAGCTCTGGGCGAAGCAGCGCACCTGTGGTCGTGTTACTCCCATTATTGTAAACTTGATTGCCAGAGGTGGGCAATAATCCATAGCTCATACTGCCTGATGCAACATGCAGGCCACCAATCCATCTCCCTACAAGACCAGCACCAACATGGTTTTCGTAAAGTGATGAGTCCGAATCCTCAAATGATTCGTAGACGTAGGCATTACCCGGAGACGGGCCGTCTAGGTTGATGGATGTCACGGTGGGCGTAGCGGATCCATTAGTTGGCACAACGCTATAGCTCACTGTGCCGGATGTGGGTGGCGCGGTATCCACGAAGCTTGTTTCGGTGCCAGTCAAGGTTGATATCAGGGCTCCGTCACGACGAATTTCAATACCTGTGTATCCGAGATTGTTGACCCAGCGAAGTTTTACGCTGGTTTGCGTGCGATAAGCTTCCAGATCAGTGATTCCGGCATCGAACGTGAGCGTCAGCGGCGGGCAGGGTGTCCCGGATTTGGTAAAAATCAGTTCATATTCGATTACGCCTGGCTGCGCAGTGGTGTCGAGGAAGGATGATGTGCCAGTAGATACAGCAGCTGCGATGGTGGTGCCGTGACGATTCACTCCCACACTTGTTAGAGCGTCAGATCCATTTTCCCAGCTAAGATTGACTCCTGACCCGTCACCGTTCGCTTTCAAGCGGTAGGGACAACGAGGTTTCACCATCAACGACATGGCATCAGCCATTGCTTTACCAATGTTGAGGTAGCTCTTGGCATTTCTGTTCCAGTGGTAGCCTTGGTCTGCTGGTGAATTTTCAGCCAGCTGCCAGAAGGACAAACCGTCATAACTGGCACGTGTATCGATGGCTGCGACATTTCCAGCAAATGCTGGATAGGCAGCTACATCGGCCATTTTCAGCTGGGCTTTCTCTACTTTGGTATAAGTAATCCATGGGTCTTGCGCAGCAGAGGCGATGACAAAAGGCAGATTCGGAGCACCGAGGTCTGTCCGCATGTCATTGATGAAATTTACCATGTTTGTCTCGTAGGCATTGCTGAAGCCTGAGTCGATCCGATCGTTCCAGCCCTGATGCCAGCAGAAACCGGCAATTTCATAACCACCACCATCATAGTCAGGAAAGTAGGTCGTTAAGTTATCGGTGACAGCACTAACAGCTTCGAGGACTTGCTGATAGAAATACCCTGGATCACCAGACTCAGTTGGTGTGGGATAAGGGCCGGAACTTGGGGGAAGAAAATCGAGCCCTAAACTCTTACCACCCCAAGCGGCTTTGATAATAAGCACTTGCTCTTCATATAAATCGCCAACGGCATGGCCGAAGCCAAGTTCAGGGCCGATGAGGTCGGTGAGCCCTGCTGCAGTATCTCCTCCGTAGCCAGCAGTCAATCCCCCTCTGGATGCAAATCGTTCTTGAATCCATACATCATCACGCACCACCCAGTCCCCCGAGCCATCTACGAGGTGTTGATATTCCGCCTTAGGGTCGTTTGCGACGAGATATTCCAGTGTTCCAGGTTTACTTTGTGGAGATATCTCCCCCTGGCCGACCATATTAGATTGGCCGACTAGGATGAAAATTTTCAACGGACTGCTCCCTGCTTGCTCAGCACAAAGCTCCGAACTCAGAGCAAAAAAGACAGTCAGGAAAACCGGAATAGCGGTGTAGCGCAAGCGGGCGAAATGGTTATGGATCATTGTGTTTTAAAGCCGTTAGACTACCCCTCTGAGGGAAGCTTCGGAGGGGATATGTTTAATTGAAAGCCTAGGAAGATTTTTCGTAGATCCTAAGGTTAGATGCGACGACGCAAGATCAATGCTAGCCCTCCCAAACCAAGCAAAGCGGTTGCTGAGGGTTCTGGTACTGTGACGACAACATCACTGTAGGATGCCCCAAGGCGTATCTCATCAATAATCGGTGCATCCTGTTTACCAGAAAAGGCCAAAGTGTCGAAAGTTGATTGATCATACACTCCGCTGATTGAAGAAATGCTAGAGCCAAGAACGAGGTCAGTCCCGGGCATAAAGAGGTCCAACGTATCATCCGATGCACCGTCCAAACCCCAAGTAATTCTACCAACTATCAAGTGAACAGTACTGTAAGCGATCGAGGTCTCAGCACCTTTAGCCTGGGATCCGCTTGTGTATGTTGTCGCGCTAATCTGGTTTCCTCTGCTATTGCCGATATGAACCCCAAGACCGTTCCCACTGCTATTCATCGAGCCTGACCCAGAATTTGTTCCATCAGTGCCTAGGGAGAACATAAAGCGATTGTTGCTGTCTTCTGTTGATTGTTCTACAAGAAAACTAAACCACAGCTCTGCGCCATCATCCATCAATCCTGCACCGTCTAGTGCTGCATAGGGATTGGCGCTGTAGCCAGTGCGACCATTCTCAGATGTACTCAACCCCACATGATTTCCTTTGGTTGCCAGTGATCCATAGCTAAGATCTCCGGAACGGATTTCAAGACGTCCAGCTCCGTCATAGCCATTCCAATTTCCTGCCAAACCACTACCGGTTGCCTTTCCATTCAATGAATCGCCGACATCAGTTACGTCGAAAGGCTCGTAAACAACAGTTGCCGCGTGTGCTCCAGCGATCCCAGCTAAGTGAATCAATGGCATTGTGAGTATTGCAGTTAATTTATACATGGTGTTGATATTCTTGTTTGTTCCTTGATGGACGATCAGGGCAGAAATTTTTACCTCTAATCGCTCCAACTAGGAGCTACATCCTTTCTGTGATCTCACACTTGAACAACATATATATATCTTGACGACCATTCCTAATTATGGGAGGAGTTAGTCTAACATGTCTGAATTTCAAGTAATTACCGCAGCTGAACAAGTGGCTACTCACCTGCGTAACGAACTCGCACGAGGAGCTTGGGTCGGGGTGCTACCGGGCAGTAACAGATTAGCAGAACTCCTTGGGGTTGGGCACGGTACAATCGATACCGCACTGGGCATATTGGAGAAAGACGGTCTGATAGTCCCTCAGGGCGTGGGACGTCGCCGCCGCATCGTATCAGGAGGGAAACAGAACACCCCTTCGCTACAGATTAAAATTTTACTCTATGAAAAAAGTGATGGCAGTAGCCACTATATTGTTGATCTTTTCCACAGGCTTCATGAGGCAGGGCATCAGGCAGCATTCACAGAGAAAAGTTTATTAGATATGAAAATGGATACAAGTCGGATTAAACGACATGTCAAAAATACCACGGCAGACGCCTGGATTGTGTTTGGCGGCTCAAGATCCGTTCTGGAATGGTTTGCTAAGCGACCTGAACCCGTATTTGCTCTCGCTGGCCGACGTCGTTCCGTTGAGATTGCTGGATGTGGACCGGACAAAGTGATGGCGCAAACAGCCATTCTGAAGAAACTGGTTGGATTTGGGCATCGCCGCATCGTGATCTTATCGCGCGAGGAGCACCGTGTGCCCAGACCAGGCCATTTTGAGCAAAGCTTTCTTGAACAAATGGCCGCCCACGGTCTTCCGGTAGGTCAATATAATTTGCCGAACTGGAGTAATGACCCAGGAGGGTTACAGGATTGCTTGGATTCTCTATTTGCCACGACGCCTCCTACTGCAATGTTTATCGAAGAAATGCCTATATTTGTCGCTGCCTCTCAACATCTTGCGCAACGTGGCATTTCAGCTCCGCGCAATATTTCAATGGTTTGCGGCGATCCGAACCCAGCCTTCGACTGGTGTCGGCCAACCGTGGCCCATATCAAGTGGGATCCACGCCTATTGGTGCGCCGTATCGTAAAATGGGTGAACAATGTTGCGCAAGGCAAGCAGGACCTGAGCCAGAACTCTATCAGATCAGTCTTTGTTGATGGCGGAACAATTGGGCCTGCGCCGAGAGATTCCTAGTCATTTACAGCAGAGCTTATTTGCTGGGGCTTCGGTATTTGACAAAGCCGGTAAACAGCGACGCCATGCACACTGTTCTACTTTTTCCTGTTTCGAGCGCGAGTCCGCTGTTGTTTCATAAACGCATCAACTGCGGATGGAGTGTCCCGGTCGACGAAGGCTTGTAGCGCGGGGTCATGGGTCTTCGCCATTTGCGCTTTGAGCTCGGACCGCATTTCCGAGATTTGGTCCTTATATTCCGGATCTGCAATCAAGTTGTGTAAAGCGTCAGGGTCCTTCTCGAAATCGTAAAATTCCTCTAATACTCGGTGCTCAAATAAAGCGACACGGGCAGCTATGGCTGGGTCCGATTTTCCCGCTTGCTGCATCGATCTGAAAGCAAGCCCGCTTGTGGAATCCATGCGCATCGCTCCAGTTCGATTTGCCCAGAAGTTAATCAGGTAGCCATATCGCCTGCCCTGCACAGCACGCATAGGGTATTGGCTTCTGGAGTAAGTCTCGTGAAACTGGGTAAAGGCATACTTTCGTGTTGTTTGCTTCTTGCCATGGAGCACTGGCAGAAAACTGGTGCCGTCCATACCAGCGGCGGATTTCAGTCCAATCGCATCGAGTACAGTTGGCATGTAGTCGATTCCCGAGATCACGTGTTCGGAATCCACAGATCCGGGAGTCACATGTCCGGGCCATTTGACAATCCACGGCGTCTTCGTGCTGTTGAGATAACAATTGGCTTTAGCGAAGGGGGTTGCCATACCGTTATCGCTAATGAACATGACCATGGTATTTTCAGCTAGGCCGGACTCTTCTAACGCGCTCATCACAGCACCAACGGATTGATCACCGCGATGAACTGATGTGAAGTATTGCGCGATCTCCTTCCGAATTTCAGGAAGGTCGGGGAGGAATTGAGGTACTGATATTTCATCTTCTCTGATCCAACGAGTGACCTTGGGCAAATTGGCCCCCCAGCTCTTTTTCTCCTGCTCACTCCCAGCGAAAGGCCGGTGAGGGTCATGAATGTTGGCCATCAGGAAAAACGGTTTTCCTTGGCGCTTGGCCATCGAGATAAATGCATTTGCAAACGAGTAATATTTTTCAGGCGACCTTCCGATTCCAGCACCGGAGGATAGCTGGGACTCTGTGATATAATAGTCCCAACAATATTTGTGTTTAGGCTTCAAGTGCACTTCCTTGCCGAGGATGCCATTAACATAACCGGATGATTTCAGGTATTCCTGCAATGTTGGAATCTCTTCATTGATTGGTTGGAATCCCTTGGCTCCATTGCGGTGCGGATAGCATCCCGTCATGACAGACTGTCTGGATGGTTGGCAGACCGCAATATTGACATGCGCGTGATTAAACTTCATCCCCTCTGCCGCAAGGCGATCAATGTTGGGCGTGATTTTTGAAACCTTGCACCCGTAGGCTCCGACGGAGTTGTAGTTGAGATCATCTGCTGTGATCAGAATAATGTTTGGTTTTCGAACGATGTCGGGAGCTCCCATCGCGTGTGGAAGGGTGCTCAGCAGAAGCATGAGAATGCCTATTGGAAGTATTTCGTGGAGAGGAAGGTGGCGTTGCATTGAACTTGGAGCTCTAGTTAATACTAATAAAGGGAATAATAATTTCTGCAGTGAGCTGTGATAACAGATTATCTATCTGCTCAAGATTTACGAACTACATCGGGTTTCTTGATTGTCTCAACCGTACCATCATTTGCATTATGGCTGAACCCTGATCGGGCCAGGATGATTGATCTGTTGAGCTCCGGAAGAGGCTCCAGGCATTTCGCTTTTTGTTTTCTTGTTCCTTGCTTCTTTACTGCCTCGGCTTGGTTTGAGGTTTTTGGGTAAAGTATCGCCCGTCTGCTCAGTCCAGATTTTAAGCTGCTTCCGCATGGTCTTGAGAATCGTCTCGTTTTCAGGGTTGTCTGCTAGATTCGTTAATTGTTCAGGATCTTTCCCAACATGGTATAGCTCTTCTTCCGGGCAGGGATTTTGGAAAATATTCATCTGAGCCTTTGTTAACGTGCCGGCTTGATGAGCGGCTTTCAATTCTTTTCCAGCTCCTCCTATGTATGCCTCTACGCAGAGGTTTTGTTGATCGGGGACATTGTTACGAATATACAGCCAGTCACCCATGCGAACGAGTCGCTCATGGCTACGGTAAACATGCCAATTGTGTTCAGCAAAAACAAGGTCACGGACAGTGGCTTTGGGATTTTTCATAATAGGTGTTAGGCTGACACCTTGGATGCGCTCGCTTTTTGGAACCTTAGCGAGATCAAGAACTGTGGCTGACACATCGATGGAGCTGATCAGGCTACTGCTGACTCCGGTTTTGGTTCCTTTGGGGTAATGTATGATAAATGGCGTTTTAATACCGCTGTCATAAAGCCGCGTTTTGCACCGGGGAAAAGGGCGGCCATTATCCGCCATGACGATGATGACCGTATTTTCGAGAACATTCTGTCGCTCAAGTTCTTCAACGACTAAGCCGATATAGTGGTCGAAGCGACTAATTTCGTGGTAGTATCCAGCCAGGTCTCGACGCGTTTCCGGGCCGTTAACCATGTATGGGGGAACAATGACGTCTTCAGGTTGGTAAGTTGGCGTTCCTGGTCTGATCGCCCAATCCCTGTGGGCGTCCGATGATGCATACCAACAGAAAAAAGGTATGTTTTTAGGGCGATTTTGCAAAATACTCACCCAGTCTTCTTCTAAACCAGCCCCCTTGCCACGTGATATTTTACTAAAGGCGATATTTGCAGATTTGCCCATGTGGTGCTTCCCGGAAAGAGCGGTGTAATACCCCGCATCTTTAAGTAACAGGGGGAAGAGTGATGGGTTTTCAGGTAAGGTGGTGTGCAACTCGGCTGCACCAGTATTATGGGGGTAGCGTCCGGTAATGATACTGCATCGGCTTGGACTACAACTACTTGACGTTAGATAAGCGTTATTGAAACGCATACCATTGCTTGCCAATCGGTCTATGTGGGGCGTTTTAATTGTCGGGTGTCCATAGCAGCCAAGATCTTCATATGAAATATCATCAGCGATAAAAAAGACGAAGTTGAGTGGACTTGATGCTTTATCCGCATGGACGAGCGCTGCGGAGAATATAAATGCCCGCAACGAAGTTAGGAATTGGTGATTCATGATATATAATAAATTGCCTGGCTGTGTATCGCTTAATACAACCTGCGCTGTTTACTTATTGTATTTCCCATGTGTAAGGAGCATGGGAAATGAGTTCGTTGCCCCCAGGAGTCACATGCACGACATCTTCAATTCGACAACCGCCCAGGCCTAAGTAATAAAGCCCAGGTTCTACGGTGATGACATGCCCCTCCTTGAATTTCCATGGCGCTTTCGATCGCATGAATGGGTTTTCATGGATTTCAAGGCCGACCCCATGACCAAGAGCATGAAAAAACCCTTTCACGTTCTCGCTGTCTCTCACTGTTTCGTAGCCCTCTTTATCAAAAAATGCCTGTACCGCATCATGCACCTCCCCGCCGACTTGACCTGGCTTAATCATACTGATCGCTAGCTCGTGACCTTTTTTAACAGTTCTCACTAGTCGCCGTTGTGCGTCACTGGCTTGGCCCTTGAGGAAAGTCCGCGTCATATCTCCCCAATAGTGGTCGTCAATCCTCTGAGGAAAGATATCTACGACTATCAACTGATTAGCAAGGATAGGGCCGTAACCGGTGTTGTGGTTGTCGTGTACCTGATCGCCACAGGACGCAATTGTATGCAACGCCACGGCACCTTCATCGAGAGCCGCATGGCTAATCAGCTCCCTGAGGCGCTCTGACGTAAGGACCTTGCCTTGGTGGACAAGCTGCCCGCGCACAATCTTGGATTCAGTGAGGGTTTTGTGGACGACTCGAAAGCCTGCTTCGCTTGCTCGATTCCCCCTGCGCAATGATTCCACTTCCGAGGTTTTTTTAATTTCACGCTCAGGGCAAACCCCTCCGTTTTTGTCTGCTTGGATTTCCACCCCCGCTTGTTGAAGCTCAAGTGCAAGACCGGCTGGGAATCGTTCGCCGATACGAAATCTAGGGATCTGATAAACCTCCGCTAGATGTATGATCATTTGACTGAGACTCGCCTGCTGGCCTTTTGGTAATTTGAAATGTCGCGCAGCATCATCGTTGACTTTGTTCACAAGTAGGATTTCGTCCAGGTCTGACTCGGCTACCATCCTCCCATATTCCGACGAGTGAACCACACCCACTTTCATTTGGCCTATTGAAAACGCAATGTAGGGATCGAGCGCTTTGAAACCGCTGAAATAGAGTAAATCTGGATCGTTCGAATCTGCATGAAAGAGGATTGATTCTGCATGCGTAGGCATATTTTGAGGGCTCTTTAAATTTGTTTGGGTCATATTGAACGAATGGTGGATTGGGCTTGGGAGGCAACATGCTGCGGATTACCAACACGAGGCACGCGAGATCTCAAAACCATTTATCACCTAGACTTTTACTAGCCGCCCTCGGCTCACAAGAGATTTATTCATGCCCACCCATCCTTAAATTGGATAGTTGCAATAAAACTCTACTCATAGCGTTTATCGCCGATGACTTTCAATTGTTCCCGATAGCCTAATAAACAACGAAGCAGAGTACGCCAAACCAGGCTACTAACAGCGAGTAAATGGCTCACTTTTGTAACGCTCTTTAAACGTCAATGACAACATCATGTAAGCTTCATCCAGAGAGCTTCCGAAGAGCATTGTAGAACTCGATATGGGCCCTATTTATAGGAGTGATCTTCCAATTTCACACCTCACTGAGCTTCGATCATTTCTCTGGTTTTCATGAGCTCATACTCATAGCCAATCAATTACGCCTCCGTCGTCTGCTACATGATCCAAGTCCGCCAGGCGCCCCTTCTTAAGTGGCGATAATTTCCAAAAACCATGTGTGATTATAACCTACCATTATGGGGTATAGTCGCCAAGAACGATAAAGTAGTTTTGACTGGATTGGCCGTCATTACTCAGCTTAATTGTATCGAAATTCTAGCATTTGGCTTTTTGCTGTAACGCGTGCAGTAAAGATCCTGCCTTTTTATGCGTCCCAATATTACCAACAACATGAAACACATGAACTATCGTATTCCATTATCTGCCTTTGCCGGCCTGGCAATATCTATCGCCACCTCTCACGCTGCCATTACTTACGTTGACGCTCAAGCAGGCGCTGGAGGAAACACACGAGAATCAGGAGAGCTTCAAAGTGATACAAGCTGGGTAGGAGCTGATGTTTCTGGTTACAACAACACTCAGTGGGCCGAGCGAGGCACAGGAGCCGAGAACTATTTCCAAGCGATGCCTGATGGAGACCCAAGCGGTATCCCGCAGTTGACCACGACGATCTCAGGTCTGACCGACGGCCAAACCTACAAGGTCTGGGCCTATTTCCGGGATCAGATTGATGACACCTCTGAGCCATACCAAAACTGGGTGCTGGCGGCAGGTCTCACCCCGTCATTGGACACGACATACTGGTCTGATAGCCAACCTCTGGCTACACACAACGGCGCTACCCCAGTAATCGGAACCGGTGGCACGGGCACGATCTCTTCGACTGGCGTCTCTGAGGCATCGGCTGCCGACTTTGCAGGCATTGCTCCCGCAACAGGGACAAGTCCGAGTAGACTTTACTCGGTCTATCTAGGAGAGGTTACCCTGTCTGGAGATACAGAAATCGACGTTTATGTGGACATGCTGATTGCCGGCTCGAATAGCTCCACTCGGACCTATTACACCGGGGTTGGCTATGAACTCCAGCCTGTTCCAGAGCCTTCTTCGAGTGCTCTGCTCGGTCTCGGTGCTCTTGCTTTGATTCTTCGCCGCCGGAAGTAATTTCACTCTTACCTCCGCTCGGAGTAAAATGATCTCACGCCCTCCTGTGACCCAAGCGTTACAGGGGGGCGACTTGCATAGAGCTCGAACATCCTGTCAAAACTCATGAAGCGAAACTGCGTTATCCTGCTATCGGCCTGGCTCTGTGCTAGTCTTTCCACCTATGCCTTCGATGTCGCGGGATTTACAGCCGATCAAACCCTAGCATACAAGCAAACGGTGAACGGTAGCGGAGAGGCGGTGACCTTACACCTCGAGGTGTTCACACCGCCTGACCATCAGCCAGCCGACAGCCGACCGGTCATTGTTTTTTTTCACGGCGGAGGCTGGTCCAGTGGTTCTACAACTCAGTTCCACCCACATTGTAAATACCTAGCTTCCCGAGGCATGGTGGCGATTTCCGCAGAATATCGTCTCACCGGTGTCCATGGAACCACTCCACAGGAAAGTGTTACGGACGGAAAATCAGCGATTCGTTGGGTTCGTAACAATGCCAGCACACTAGGCATCGACCCGAACAAGGTCATCGCTGGGGGAGGCTCCGCTGGAGGGCATATCGCCGCTGCTGCTGGGACACTCACCAACTATGACGAAGCAGCCGAAAATTCTAGCACCAGCTCTAAGCCCAATGCCCTAGTTCTGTTCAATCCGGTGTTCGATAACGGGCCGACTGGCTATGGATACAACAAAGTCCAAGCTTACTGGGAGGATTTTTCGCCTTTGCACAATATCGATGAAACTGCGCCCCCAACGACGGTTTTCCTGGGCACGAGGGACGAATATATTCCAGTCGACACGACCAAGGGCTATCAAGCCCTGATGAGGGCAAAAGGGCTTCGCTGCGATCTGCATCTCTACGAAGATCAAGTCCACGGATTTTTTAACTACGGTCGAGATGGCTATGAAAACAACATATTCCGGATGGATGAATTCCTCGTCTCGCTAGGATACTTAACACACCCTCATGCAGATCCAGACCCAGTCAGCGAATGGGTGAAGATCTTCGGAGACACGAGCTTTTCTGGTATGAGCGCCACAACGTCTTCTCCAGTTACTACTGACGCCGATGGCGACGGAATTGCAGCTCATTTTACCGACGTCAGCCTGGCGGACGGTCAGTTCATCAGAATGACCGGATCAGTGACCTTCGATACCCCTTTATCCGGTAGTAATTTCCGCATCGGCCTCTTCGAGGGCGATAATCCGGTGACTGAGGACGATGGAAACGGCTATGTCGGAATCTGGGCTGAGGCACCGGCAACCGCGGCCACCAAAATCGCGGCAGGTGACGGAACCGGCACCAACCATCCTTTCGAAACCGCCACCTCTCTCATCCTCGGCCCAGTCCCGGCCGCAGATGCCATGGTTCCTACAAATACGCCCATCGAGTTTACCCTGATGATCGCACGCAACGGCAACAACCTCGATATTTCCACGAACTTCACCGACCACGGAACCTATGATCAGTCACAAAACTTGGTGAACCAAACTGTGGCGAAGTATAATTACAACTGTGTCGCTTTCCTGATGACTGGCAACTTGAACGCAACGCAAGCTAGCTATTCTAACATCGAAATCTCCGGCGGCTCTGTGCTGCTAACCACCAAAAGTGATGAACCAGCCATCAGCAAAGTGATTACTTACGTTGATGCTCAAGCAGGTGTTGACGGAAATACACGGGAGTCAGGAAAACTTCAGAGTGATACAAGCTGGGTTGGAATTGATTCGTCTCTAACCAACAACACGCAGTGGGCTGAGCGAGGCACAGGGCTCGACAACTATTTCCAAGCGATGCCCGACGGAGACCCGAGCGGCATCCCGCAGTTGACCACGACGATCTCAGGTCTGACCGATGGAGAAACATATAGAATCTGGGCCTTCTTCCGAGACAATACAGGTGATGATAGTAGTTCTTACCAAAATTGGGTTCTAGCGGCAGGCCTCACAGAGTCATTGGAGACGACATACTGGGCACCGAACCAACCTCAGGCAACACACAACGGTGCCCCTCCCATACTCGGATCTGAAGGCACGGGAACGATCACTACCTCAGGCGTCTCTGAGGTGTTTAGCTCTGACTTCAGAGGCACCACTCCCATTACGTTAGTCAATGAAGGCTTAACTAGTGAGAACAGGCTTTATGCCGTCTACCTTGGAGAAGTTGCTTTATCCGGTGACACAGAAATTGATATCTACGTGGACATGCTAATTAACGGAAACAGCAGCTCAACCCGCACTTACTACACTGGAGTTGGTTATGAGCTTGTTTCCAATACGACCTTCAACGACTACCTTTCCAACCCTGAATTTAACATCGATCCGGATGAACGGGACTTCGAGCTCGACCCAGACAACGACGGCCTTAGCAACGGACTCGAAGCCTGGTTCGGCACCCATCCAGGTAAGTTCAATGTGGGGCTTACTGTGCTCACGACTGACGGCACAACGACCACGACAATCCATCCGCAGAGCGAAACTCCACCGAGTGACGTGAGCAGTTTTTACGAATGGTCGCTAGACCTAGTTAACTGGTATTCTGGCGATGGAGTCGATGGCCCGATTGGTGGGCTCACTGCGACAATCGTGCCCTCCACCACTGGTACAACCACCACTGTTACGGTCACCGTCAGCGAAGAAGCTGCTCGAATATTTCTACGCGCAGGGGTGACCTCAAATTGAGCATGGCCTCCATGGCCCTGAATCATTTATGGAAAGCGGTGGGGAAAACCAGGAAGATTGCTCGTGTGCCCGACCATAAGACGATGCTTAACAAGTCGTCAAAACTCATTGAGACTGATCAACAATATTCATATCATTTTGATGATTGAGAGCAACGAACTGCCCCGTGGTCTTGGCATAGATTTTACAGTTGTGATCCGCAGGCGGAACGATAGCGCGAGTGCAACAATTGGAGTTGCTCATAATCCTCACAACCTCACGCTGTGACTGACCTCGCTCTAGACAGGAGCCCCTCCTTTCTCACTAATGAGGCGACGGCACTCATTAGGATTAGGGTTGTTGTTTCACTCTGCACAGTCCCCCCCTCTGCTGCATGACGGCATAGAGTGCGAGGTGCACACTTTATTCGTCGACTCTTGAAAAAACTTGATGCTTTCTGATTCAGGGGCGGCTGCGCGACGTTTTCTCGCAGGTTAGATTCATTCAGTGCGGTAGTTCTGGTTTCTTATTGAATCGGGAACCCGATCACGTGATGAATAACAGACCACCCAGCAGCTAGTTTAAGAAATTTACAGAGCATTAACTGCTCCATTGCTACTAGGAAGGCTCATCGTATAAACTCTAAAAGACCTCTTAATAGCCGTTTCTATTTACGGAACGCGGAGATCAATGACTCTGTGTGACACGCCAGTCAACCTCACCAGACTGGGATGATTCTATACTCAGGACCTTAAGGCTGCGTGATGTTGGGTGAGGTGCTATTGTAGCTAAACCCTTATCAACCTTCACTTGGTTCATCTCGATACCGTTGTTGGCAATCACGATCTTGAATTCTTCTCCGGCAATCACCTTGGCCGTTCCAGACAGTGATCTTTTTGACTCATCCCACCGGACATTAGTTAGATCTACCCAGCCTTGGAGCAGGTGGCGGTTTGTGCTTATTACTTGTGGATGATCCAAGGCCTTTCTCACCGAAATCATGGCGCAGTGGCCGGGTTCTAGCTCTTGTTCCACCCTACCACTTCCCTCGATTTTTCCTAAATAAGTATCGCTCCAGAATTCGTAGCCATGATAGCTAGCCGAAGGGTCAAGCCCGATCGCATTCGTCGTTCGATCGCCGCTTAATGCAGTTGAGACGATTGTTCTCTTTGCCCCAGTGTTATAGAGTGCCACCTGTCTCCAATCAGGAGTCAGCTCCAATTCGTAAACTTGTGGATCGCTGATGTCGGTAAAGGCATCAAGTGGACGAGCACTCATTGGCTCCTGATAGTGCGGATAGCTCCGTGAGACGATTCTAGTGACTTCGGGTGTAAACAAGGAATACGAAGTCGCCAAATCTAGTCGACCACTGGTTAGGAAGTTCATCGTGATGAGCGATTGTAAATTTTCCGGTGTAAGGCCATGTACAGCCTTCGTGTCTGAATAATAATTAAAGACAGTCCGGTTTTTATACCAACGCAGCCCACTGCGCGAAACCATCTCTGGCACGAACTTGTTATCATCTCCCCAAGTCCGTTGAGTGTCCACTAAGCCAGCGGTCAAGTCTAAACAAGGGCGGCCAGATTCGCCGAGATTTCGTTCATCGATCAACCCATCCTCCCCCATAGCCTCTCTAAGCAAGGAAAATGCACGTCGGTAAGCAGAGTTTGTACTGGCGTAACGGTCGTCAAATCCTCCTTCGGGGCGCCATGCGGTAGCGGGATAATCTACTTTCACCCCGCGCACTCCGGCCTTACGTATTGCTGACCAAACTTTAACGAAGTGTTTGGAGTATTCCTTATCGGTATAGTCATAGGTAACGTAAGGTTGATGATGGTTATGTTTATTTTTTTTGTCTTCATAGCCAGGACCTCGACGGTCCAGCTCTGAAATATCATTAAAGAGCATCCATTCCGGATGAGCTTTGGCGAAATCATCCGAAGGCATACCAAGCTGCATGTATGTGTAGCCTGAACAACCTCGTTCCTCGAGAGCCTTACACCAGCTCGCGACAGTCTCGTAAGGTGGCACGAGGTGCCCATATTGACGAAAGCGCTGATCGTCCCACCAGCCCTGCTCAGTATCCAAGTGATATTTATCTGGCTCGAGACGGAGCATCGGTTCTGTGTACTTCGTCAGTTGACTGGCCTTAGCCAGTTCCGCCTCTTGAACAAGCTTTGCAGAGTTGTTAATATTTGGCAATTTACTGATATGAGACACACTCCACCCACATAGAACAGGAGCTTGGTAAACGTTGGGTGAAGCATTATTGGCTATACGCACAGCTTTACCATACCTCTCCAAAGTCTCAAATGGGTCTAATCCTGTGAGGTCGAGATAGAAAGTATCTTCACTAAGATAATCTTTATCTTCGTCGACCAGGATGCCGATCGGGTCTTCTGCGTATAATCCGAGGACTCCCGCCTTTAGGGTCGCAATCTTAGCATAAGCTTTATTCCCAAGGCCTCCCCAAACGATCGAACGGCGTTTACCGTTTACCTTACCCGTCAATAACAAGCTGTTACAGGAAATACGATCGAGCCCTTTAATTACTAGAGTTGAGTCCATGCCTGCACTACCATTCAAGGTTTGAGACTGGCTGACTTCTTTCCCGCCAAATAAACGACCTCCATCAAGCACGGTAATATCCCTTAACCGCATGCTAAAATAATTCGGAGTTTTAAGGCCAAAGCCGAGTATAATAGCCGGATGATTCTCATAAAGGGTGTATGAGAAGAGTTGCTGAGCTGGTAAGCCCCTACGTTTGAAATGTGAAGAGTAGCGATAAAGCCCGTAATCGCTGAGGGCAAGCACTAGCCGTTGCCCCTTGCCGAATGCGTCCACTACCGCCTCTTGACGATGCACGTACAGGCTCGCACCTTCCTTCATCTTGGTTTTAATCTCTGAATTTTCGAGCAGTATTTCACCATTTTGGCTATCGAGAATGCTGAACCTTCGACTATCTAGATCAAATTTCGCCGTAATAAAGTCGTTTGCCAAGAGTGCTGTTTTAGCTTCCACCTTTATCTTAACAGGAGCAGCCTCAATCAAGCTGCTTAACCCTGCGAAGGCGATTATTGTCAAGAGTCCTATCTTCATATTTCTAACTTTTAGTAGGGAGGCCGATGTATGTTGAGTCGTTCTAGAGTTTTGTCTAATCTGCACTTTACTCTGATAGAATGAGAGTTTTTTCCTTCAAAGGAATAGGGTATGCAGTCAACCAAACTTCTGGGGTGAAATCTAGATGCTCAGGATCTAGACCAAGCACAACGACTTCACATTTTTTCCCAACCATATCTGGAGTCACAGGAATGAAGTAGGTAACATTGCTTTCTGTCCGTGGAACCCCGTTTTCCCATGGATTAACAGGGAATGAAGGTGCTCGGCGTGGGGCTCCTACGTAACGGTCTCCTACTTTAAGTGCAACCCAAGTCCCATCTCTTCCGTGTTTACCATTGCATGCAACAGCTAAGTAACTTCCAGCTGGAGCTGCCTCCATCGTGAAAGGTAATGACCAAGCTTTAGATGCTGATTGAAACTCAGTGAATAGCCACGACATCTTCCACTGGCTTCTTGCTAATTGCTTGTCTCCTTCGTAACCGCGAATTTCGACCAACTTGTCTGGCACTAGGTTGCTTCTCAGATAGCGGACTGGTTTGTCAGAGTTAATATCAATTCGAAAGTTCCCGTCATCTTCTACCAGCTGCACAGGTGACCAGGTCTTGAGATCTGCTGATACTTCGGCATGAGTGTCCTTCGTTATTGATGCATGTTTTAACTCGGCATTCTGTGGTGTTTCTAATACGATACGGTTGATATTTGTAAGTTCCCCTAGGTCAAGCCTCAGGTAACGGCTTTCTGGCTTACGTCTCTTTCTACGCAACAGGCTATAGACCGTGGAAGGGTCGTCATCGAACAGATATTGCTGAAGAATACCACGTTCTTGAATGATCGCCTGACCAAGAAATTCTTTTCTCGCTTTTTGCACCTGTGGAATAGCACTTGGGCCTGATCGCTGCAGTGAGCGAATTTCGAGTGGGTGGTTGTCGGCAGCGAAACAGGTAACCTCATAAAGGGTTTCGGCATCCTCAGGAACTGCGCATACGGCAGGATTCCCGATTTTTCTGTGCCATGATTTGGGATTTAAAGTCCCTGGAAAGTTGATGGTTACTGCCCCACCTGTGGTAAAATTATTCAACGGTTCACCGTCTAAAGTGGCACGTTTAAATGTCTTACCACCACCTACCAATGAAATGGGAGTCGTATGACCAGCTTCACCTCGAAGCTTGATAATTACATCTTTCCCAGGCACATCTCGAACAACCGAGTAATCACTACCAATGACACCTACCCCTCCTGTTTGTTGATTATCGACTAATAACAAGCAGCTTCGGAAAGGGAGCACTTCAACCTCCACTTCATCACCGTAGTTAAATGTCCCCAAAATACGTTCATTAGGGTGAAAACGGCGAACTTCGACTGGCCCTGTTGAAGTGAAACCAACTGATTCATCCAATTTGATTTTTCTGATGACTGGTTCCCAAGTTAAATTTCGTAAGGTAATGATGCGAGTATTTGCATCCCCCCGAGCTACAGCCAACGGACCGTAGCGTTGTTCATCGAGGACTATGCCCTTGACCATGATGTCGCGGTAACGATGGAGTAAGTTATATATGCGTGCCAAAAGTGGAAACTCATCATCTTTCAAGAACCAAGGGTTGGCATAAATCTCAGGAGATAGGATTAGGTTTCGGTTAAATGCCTGCAATATCAAATCATCTTCCCAGAAGTCGAGGCATGATGAAAGGCAGACACCATGATCCTCTGTGAGTCTCTGTAGATCAGGAACTAAGCCACGAGATATTGCCTCTACCCGATTGTGGGTTCCAGTGCGACTCCGGTTTGTCATGTGCACATCGATGTACGTTTCCGCGCCACCCCAGAGAAAAGTAGTGGCATAGGGATTGGCTTTGCCCAAGTCCAGACGGTGGTTAAGCAAGATCAAATCCGGGCTGTATTTTCGGCACTCTGTCATTAAGCGAGCAAAGGCATCCTGCTTTTCCGGGCGTAACTGGGTACAGACTGAATCCATCTTGAAAAGTGCGAATTCATAGTCCCTACAAAGACCAGCCAGCATATCTATCCTCGCTTGTTCTTCTTCAGGGGTGTCACCAAAGCCATCTGGACCTAACCAAATACCCAGTCGACAATCGAAACTTTTTGCGAGTTTGTAGATCGGTTCAAACCCGCGCGGAAACTGCTTCTTGAATTTATCAGAATCCATGCTCCCATAATACCGAGGACCATCAATGTTACCTGCGTCGAAAGCATAGATATCCAGTTTCATACCGTATTCATCATGCATCCATTTAAAAAACTCCAGATTAGCCAATGTTTGAGTTTCGGTGGCTCCTTCATTAGTGTTGTTGATCCACGAAAAATACTGTGACCGAGACGGGGTAGACTCCGTTGCTCCTGGAATTATTTCAGAAGCAGATAAAGCTGTTGAGCTTACAACGGATAAAGCCAGAGCGGCGATAGAACTTAGTCCAGGAATGAGACGCAACCCTAAGCTCGCTGAATGGGTGAAAGATGGATGAGACATGGGAAGTGTAGCTTAATTGATGGTTATAAGTTCTGGTGTAATATTGGATTTTTCAATCAGGGCGATGGTCTCTCGAATATACTCAGCTTTTTGCAAACTAAGACGTTTCGGGAAATGGGCTTCACCCTGTGACATTGTTGCCGCAATTTTTTCGAGTTCTGGGATGACTGACTTAGCGTGAGTTCCGTAGGAAAGAAGGATCTCCAGGAGTTCTGGTGTACGTTTTTCACTTGCCCATCGGTTCTGAGTGCGGAGGTAGTTTACACAGGCCAAGATGCCTTCTTCGACTTTGTGCACTGAGAGAATATGAAGTCCCTCGACTCGGACGATATCGGCAAACATAACACCGCTGGGTGCAGGCTCGACGACAGCTTCCAAGATTGCAGGAAGAAGTGGACGGATCTCTTTAAAATTCAGGTTACGGTAAACTGATCCAATACTACCACGAGCTCGACCATCCTCATTTTTTAGCCCAGCTCTAACCGCTGCGTATAGCGCTTCTCGATCTACGCCGTCAAGTGAGCTAGTGAGCATCCCCCCCCTAGCATTGAAAAGCGTGTAGGAGAAATAGCGCTGTTGCATCCCTCTAGGATCATTTTTTTTGTCAACTTGCGCAAGCAGGTTTAAAAGTTCGGGGGCTGTGTGCATAGCCTGTTTACCGATGGAGGACAGGGCCTCTGCAGCTTTAATACGAAGCCATAAGTCATCAGATTTGAGACAGGCCCTGAGTGGTTCGATGGCAGGGGCGGCTCGCTTACGCAGGGCTGCGAGGGCTTGACAAGCACCGTATCTGGAGTTCATGTCTGATGAAGAAAGAAGAGTAACAAGTGGTGCAATAGGTGTATCCTTCCGACGAGCGAGGGCCATAGCTGATCGTTCACGAACGACGGGAGACCAGCTTGTTAGATTATCAAGGAGAAATCCGATCTTGAGTTTATCATAGGCGCTGTTCCGATCTTTATTATCCCATCCTTGACCGTCACCAATGAGTTTTGCAGCGCGTATGGCATTGACAGCAGGGATGCAGGACCCTTCTTTTCCCGTCAAATAGAGCGTCTTAAGTGGTAAAGCATAACTGAGCAGATAGGCACCAGTGCAGTCCCAATTCGCATAACTATCAGTTTTAAGTTGAGGTGGCCCCTGATGGGTAAAGCTTCCGTCTGATTGTCGAGCGAGATCAAAATACCATGAGCCATATTCTTTCATCCAGGCTCCGGTAGCATGAGGACCACTTGGAGAGATTCCAGGAAGTGCCCAAAGAATATTGAAAAAATTGCCAGTGTGTCCGGTGTCACGCTCTGAGCCGTGTGAGGCAATGCTCATCTTCGAGAAAAAAGTGGTGCAATCTTTCTCCTTGAGTAGATTAAAGAGGACTGCGGTCATACCACATTTCCCGTTATCTTCGTGTGTTTCAGTCCAGGGCGTGTGATCACCATAGGGAATAGCACCCTTTCCATTATAAAAACGAAGTAGGCGAGTACTACGATTGATGGCTTGGGTGATTTCAGGATCTTTGAGGCCAGCAGCACGTGCCATAGTAAGAGCTATTGTAAGAGGCACTCCAGGGGAATTCATCATGCCGTACCCAATTAATCGACGATCAGATCCAGCAAAACCATGCCCCCAAGAGCCAACAGCGCTTTGTCCAGCGGCGGATTCCAACGCCAAACGTCGCAACCCAGGTAAGTAACTCTTGTCACCCGTAGCCATGGTATATTCGGCCACTAACATCATGTTGTATCCGTAATACCAAGTTTGAAATCGATCAGTTGAGAAGTTGGCGGCCCATTCAACTTCTTGGCGAATAACTGGAAGATACTTAGGCTCACCACTGGCTAGTAAAGCAAGCGCATTCAATGCCCTGGGTATAGGGTTTTCCTTATAGCTTGGGTTAACAATACGCGCGGCAAGAGCCTCGCAACCCTTCTTAAAAATGACAACAGATTTCGAGCAATCATAAGGGGCGGTAGCACTGTAGCTCCCCAGAATTGGAAGAATTAATGATACTTCATCCTGCTTCCCGTCACGCCAACGCAATAACGTAAGACCCCCGTTAGATTTAGATGATTCAGCATGCCCCAAAGCATTACCTATTTCCTTACGAGGGTCACTTGAGAAGGGCTTCCCGTTAACTCCTAAAATCACATCTCCAACTTTGATTTTACCGTCAGCAGGCGACCCTTTGGTGACTTTTGTGACCAGAACTTGCCGGGCATCAGTTGTGACCATTTTATTGAAGTACATCCATCCGCGTAGACCAGTAGCACCGAGATTCCAGTCGTGATTTGCATTTTCGGGAACCTTGTCCCCTTGCGTAAAGTCGAGTTTGGAAATGGAGTGTTTAGAAGCAGCGTATGTTGTGCCAGAAATAGAAAGAGACAGGCACAGAATAATATATTTGAATGTCATTACTTATAAAGTTAGTGATTGTTTGATACACCACTCAATACCCTAGCAAACTCTTGACCTATTGCGCCGAGTATTTTTGCTGATCCTAAGTAGTGGTATTCGGCATTCGAAATGCCTTTCTCAAGTATCTTTTGTTCCCTAGCCGAGAGGCCCTGGTTGTTAATTTTTTCGTAAAGTGCCTTTGACTCGGTTGCATTCAGTTTTTTCTTTTCTGCAATTTGCTTGGCCTCTTTCCTAAGAGCGTTGGCCTTTGCTTTGGTAGCGGTAAGTTCGGGATCCCAAAATTTTTCTGTGAGCACGACGGTGACGTTGTCCTTGAACTCCGGCAACTTCGCCGGTGCAGCCATAGCATCGCGGAAGCTTTGATGGCTAAATCGATAGCGTTTTTGATCCGGCCCATATTCCTGGGTCGGTCCACCCACGCCCATGACACCAATCACAAAAGGAAGCTTGGGTGTCTTGAGGTCCTTTCTTACATCTCGAATGAGGTGAGCCATGGCATCACTATATGCAGAGTAACCGCCGGCTTTGCCGCGTCTAGGATAGGCATTACCGTCTACCAAGTCATTCCATCCTTGGAACCAAACAAAGCCGGAAAGCTCGTAACCTTGCTTCGAGTCATATTCTGGCACCACGCGTTTGATGTCAGCAAGCACGGCATTTACATGCGCTATCATCTGTCGATAATAAACGCCGGTAGCTTTCTCCTTTTCTAACTTCTCAGCATCGAAGTCTTTGCTTTGAGCTCTTAACTTAGCAAGTTCTGCCTCATTAAATTCATAGGGCCCGGCACTCGGCGGCCGGAAGTCGGTATGTAAGCTTTTTCCTCCCCACGCGGTTTTAATTATCAAAATAGGGGCATCTGTTTGTTTCTCCATGGTGATACCAAAAGTGAACTCTGGACCTATTTTAGGCCCTCTTTTGGCCGCTCCGAACCCCGCAGTCAACTTACCCACCTGTTCAGTATCGGCACAACCAATAGTGGAAATCCAAACTCGATCACAAACCTTTGGGTCTCCTTTGGAGTTTTGCATATCGTCGAGCATCGGCTTAGAATTTACATCCATGCCAATGTGCTCGAATGTACTTACTTTTGCATGCCCCTGCATGTTAGATTGACCGGCTAAAATGTAGACCTGTAGTGGTTTACTGGAAGCTTCAGCTAGATGACCAACGACCAAAGCAGCTAGCATTGAACAATATATACTTAATTTCATAATATGATATTTATTGCTAGAAATACTACTTCGATATTTTAAGTAGTTTAGTCATGGCCTGGCCCATAGCTTCACCTATATTCATATAAGTTTCAGCATTACCATCATAATGACCGTTAGAGGACCCTCCTAGGGATAAGGGATGACTGTAGACGGTAGCTACATTTCCTTTGAATGCCTGGTATTTACCGGTCTCGCCGTCTACTGCTAATTGAGCCTCAAGAATAAGACCCTCATTTCCTTTGGCCCCTTTTTCGGTCTGTCCTAGAGTAGCGCACACGAACTTCGCTATTGGTGCGTCAAACTCTTTCCGGAGCTGCTTAATCAAGTGAACAAGATTGTTTTCATAGTTAGCAGAGAGGCCAGCATCGTATCGATCCTTGTCGCCCTGCCAGAAGAAAAAACCTGCAACTTCATAACCATTCGCACCAGGGTAATGGGCATCAAGATCTGCAAGAACAGCTTTAGCCCTAGATATATCACCATCGTATTGAACTCCTGCATACCAATTAATTGGTTTAGGATCTGTGCCTTTCTCCCATTTCATTGGTGACTCTTTATATTTTGCGTAAATATAGGTCTTCACAGTGCCGTCTTTTACCTTTTCTTCAAATTCGTAACGCGGGCTTCCTGGAGCTAATAGATCCCATCCAAGACTACGATTCCCAATACAGCTTTTAAGAATCATCACTGGAGCGTCTATGGCTTGCCCCATACGATGACCGATGCCAATTTCAGGTCCAATTTTGTTTCCTTTTACGGTCAACCATTCGTTATTGAGTTTTCTATTTTTGTTCATACCGCTGCCCATCACACGAACATAACGAACGTCCTTACGCTCTGTCCACTGACCTTGCGATCCTTGCAAGTAGGGGTATTTTTTATCTATTTTTACTGCATGTTCTAGGGATCCTTTCTTCCCTTTTACTTTCCCCATGCCAACCATGTTAGATTGACCCAACAGAATAAATACTTGCACAGGCTTCCTCATGTCAGCGGGTTGATCATCGGGAGCCTGAATTCCAGTAGTTTCGGCGCATGTGCCGTTCTGCGTGACTGCGGCTGTAATAACAATCGCAGCGACTGTGGAAAGTCTCTTAGTTCGTGTAATGATGGTAGATTTCATGGTTATCGGAATTTGTTTTGTTGTCTAAAATGAGATTTGTTTCCTGAAAGTTTGATTGACGGGACTTAACTTGAACTCCTTGATTGTTATCCCTTTTTGGAAATAATGAGCACGTGAGAACGTCAACACGTTCGTTCCTTTCAGCAGTTCAATTTCGACAGGTTCAGAGTCCCCCCACTTTCCAACGGTGTATGGCAAAGCCATCTCAGTGGTCTTCTCTGAACCGTTAGAATTAACAAACAGGAATTGTTTCCAGGCCGGTGTGATCAATTTTGCAGAGAGTAGATATTTCCCAGCTTTAGTTACTTCGAATTCATATTCAAATGTATCTGAACCACCATACCGACTGTAATGCATCTGCATCCCGCCGAGACAACTCTCGACAAACGTAATGACGTCGGTGTTGTTGGCAGGTTTACTACAAGCAGAAGCAGGAATGGTTATGACACCTTCACCGTCCACTCTAATCTCGCGTTCAGATTGTGGAATATCTACAGTTCCAATTACATTGCTGACACTAGCTTTCATTGCACGTTCAGGAGGCGTTCCAACAAACTCAGGAGTATTTACCTTCAGGCTTTCGATTACACGCCTCTGAACAACCAATGACAAACCATACCAAAGGTTAGGTTCACGTTTTGAATAGTAACCATAGACGGGAGTCTCTTGCACGAGATCACCTATCCACTGCAGCCTTTTCACTATCTTAAACCCTTCAGCATCATTCCGAGCCTGGGTATTGGCAAGAAAATCCATATCATAACCGTAGCGGTCCATGGATGCCCGCCCGCTCCATTGACCACCTAATCGAGTTTCCCAACCATTCGGAGTCCAGTGAGCTAAAGTAGCATGTCCAGGTTCTCTGCGGGCTGTTGTAGGAATGCCATAAGCGCGAAGCAGGAACCGACCAAAAAACGCACGCCTGCCGCAGATGCCACCATTCGCGAGGACATTCTGAAAAAACTCGAGTTCTGGCAGATCGTCCTTAACATGATCGCTTCCGTAGAAGATTTCTGTATCAACAGCTTTCGCGTAGCGCCCAGCACTGTAATCAATATTGAGATGAGAAGGTCGGTAATTTTGGAGTAATTCACGGCCCCAAGCAAAAACGTCATCAGGGTCTTTACCATCCACAACTTTCCTTAGCTCCCAAACACTGAGGTTTTTAAATGCAGGGTCGAGCTCTCCTTGCTCATAAGATTTTTCATAGCTAAGGTATCTTTTGACAGGATCGACATATTTTGGAGCATCCTTCTTGGCTTTTGCATTTCTTTGCAGAAGAGGAACGGCATGCTCTAGGCTAACGGCTAGCGCCAATCTCTGGTAGATCCCCTCTTTAGCCTTTGGACTGATGTTCTGGATCGCCGTATAGATTTCCATGGCCTCTCCGTATTTCCCCCACCAAGCACCATCTGCCAGCAACATCTGGAGCATCAATTTATTGTTCGATAAAAGCTGATTGATTAGCTTTTCCTGTGCCTGCCCCTGTTGTGCAAACTCAGCCAAGTAGCGAGGAGTCGCTTCGGAGAGGACGGTGTACTTTACCAAATTATCATCAAATTGACTTTTGGATGCCAAGCGGTGTAGGCCGAGGGCTTCCACCGTTTGCCAAGTGTTCAATTTTGCCTGCTCATAGACTTTTGTTGCATTCTCCGATTTCTTGGCTAGTTCGGGTTCCTTCAGACGGGCCTTTTTCAAAGCGTCTTCCGCCTTCTTGACGCTGCCTTTGAGCTTTTTCACATCAGCCTGTCTTTTTTCTAGTTTTCCTTTAAACCAATTAACAGTTTTAGCCTTATCATCGCTACCCTCAGGCATAGCAAGAGCTCGGTTCAATCTGGCTTGTGCATCGACCACTCGCTTAGGGGCCTCTTCCAGTTTGTCTTGTGCCTCTATTAACTTGCCATCTTTTGCTCGACAAATGCGCAGGTCTTTTGCTTTTAAAATAGCATGTTTCAATGCCTTTGTTTCATCCTGTAAAGCACTCAGGAAAGCCGTTTCTTTTGAGCTATCGATAGTTGGCAACTGCCGCATGATTTCAGCTTTCAGACTATTAAGGATCTCAGTATATTGAGCTTCTAATTTTTCACCCACCGTCGTCAACTCAGTAGATGTTTCAGGCGCTCGATCGCGTGTTTTTCTTAGCTTTGTTTCGGCTCCATCAGCTAATCCTGAAAGCAGAATTCCGCCCGCGATAACAGCTGTTAATATATGATTACATTTCATCACAATGCGATTAGTTTATTTATATTATTATAGTTTATTCCACTGACTCAACAGTCGGCATTTCATGCTAACAATAAATCATTGAACTAGATTTATTATATTAACTCCACCAGATATAATTACTGCATGGATTGGGCGATCTTACATGAGCTAAGATAAATTTTGAGTAATCTAGTTTAATCCCTGATAGATTGTGAGCATCACTATTTTGATACCGATCGCCCCAAGGTTTCCAACTCATCAATGATTTCCACTGCTCGCGTTGCTTCCTCATGACGTCGGAACTCGAGACGTTCGGCTGCTTCCTTCATTGCCTTTTTCATCGTGAGGCGATCCATCAGAATTTTTGAATAGTCGTCACTCTCAGGCCAGTCCCAGTTGTCGGTGCGGAAACTGTGGAGAGGTAGCCAAGGCTTACCGTTAACCTTGAGGTTCCCCATGGGGCTGGTTGCCCAGGCGTAGCGCACTGCAATGGGTTCAGCTACCAGAGGGCTCCATAATTCGATCTTTTTATTTTCAAAGCTCTTCTTAGCGGTGTTATGAATACCGTGATCTTTCTTCATTGGCCATTTCGCATGCGCGAGGTAAAATTTTCCATCTTTACCAGCGATTGAGAACCCTTCAATGGTGGTCGACATATCGTCAGGCATTACTGGTTTATCAAAGGTAAGCACGATTCGCTCGCCCTGTGGCTCGACTGACACCAAGGTTGCTGAGTCCCAGTTAATCTTTTTACCGTATACTCGATTAAGAGCCCAACGTGTGGCGCGGATGGCATGATCAATTTTTTTAACTGGGTGAAGGCCCGGGATTTGTATGTCATGGGCCGGCAAGAAAGCTGTATTTTTAGCATCTTCAATATCGGCCAGCCCTAGTCGTTGAGCCTCACGTATATACGCTCCAGAAGAGATCGACCAGGCTTCAAAGTTTTCACGTGTTTGTGAGACTCCGCCCGCACAGAATCCAATTACGCCGACAGGGAGGGCTGGGTCGTTAAAATCTTCCCGCCACCCTTCGACCATCACTTTCATGAGGGCACGGTAGAGTTTTGGCCTGCAGCTGGTGCGTAGCGAGTTGTTGAAACCTTGATGGAAAAGAACACCCTTGATATTAAGCCCTTTAAACACGCCAAACATACCGTTATAACAACTACCGTTATGAGCTGGGCTTTGATCTGGTCGATCCCAAGAACGAAGGCTCTTGGCTCCACCATTAGTAGGCCATTTATCCTTTGGAAGTCCCTTTGATTTTGCTTGAGCTAATTGATTCTTCCACTTCTTTTCAGCAAAGGCTTCAGCATCAAATTCAGCTATAACGCTGTCTTGATAAGACTTGTAGGCGGCGGCAAGAGGGTGGTCTTTGAACTTGTGCTGAGGAACTAAAGACTCGATTGATGCCCCGCCGCGTGCAGTATCGATGATGCCAATCGGGATCTGTAACGCGCGTTGGAGGCGGGAGCCGAAACTGTAACCTATTGAAGAGAAGGTGAGAGATATTTGGGGGGTAGAACATGTCCAGCCATCTCCCTCAATTGCATCAGCAGGCAAATCAGACTGCAGAGAGGCTTGTTCATTGCTTTTGAGGTTAAAGCAACGGAAAAGGGGAAGGTTTGCCTGAGCGCTTTCGAGATCGGCTTGGGATGTCTTACCTAGGCCAAATGCCATGTTAGACTGGCCATTCATAACCCATACATCACCGATGACGATATCTCGCACTTCAATTAATGTGCTCCCATGCGCTACAGTGAGTTCTTTTCCAATAGCGTCAGCTCCACGGGCAGGAAAAGTGACTTCCCAGCGACCAGCCTCTCCAATCGCCGTAGCATTAGCGGTTTCTTTGCCAAATTTTACAGATACATTTGCCCCCTTATCGGCCCAGCCCCAGATCATAATCGGCTTATCTCTTTGTAGAACCATGTGATTAGTAAAAATGGAGTGGAGCTTGAGTGGCCTAGCTTCGATATCTGCCATGCAGGTGGCGAGAATGAGGATAAAGGTCGTGAATGTACAAATGTGTTTCATATTAACTAGCTGTCGCTAGGAGTTTATTTTGGATAATTTGATCTCGAGACCAATTTTCATTGGGACATGGACTAAGAAACTAATTCAGCAACGAGGAGAGAAACCAATGGAATTAAGGACGGACAGGATTGAGGTCATCCCTCTCACCCAGTCGAATGGCCCCAAAAGATTTATGCTGAATCAAAGCAAGTGATCGTTGTCACGCAATCAATAAGAGCATAACAACCATTCCTGTATTTGGTAGGTTTGCGCCCCTTGTACATAGCTGTTAAAAAAACGGGGCGGCCTTCGTTGCCCCCCGTGCAGTTTCGAAGAAAAGCATGAGACCTTCGTTATCTTCGGCGACGCAGCAACAGAGCGAAACCTGTTAGACCAACGAACGTAGAACTCGATGGCTCAGGTATAGCTGTAACTACCACCTCGTCATAGCTTGTTCCAAAACGAATCTCATCAAACTGAGTCTGATCTTTACCAGCAAAAGCAAGGGTATCAAAGGTGGATTGATCCAAGGCCGCAGACCCAGAACTATCAGCAAGGGCTGGTAATGTGAGGTCGGTTCCAACGACAAATAGATCGATGGTGTCATCGCTCCCTCCTATTCCCCATGTAATTTTACCGACAATCAGCGAGGTCTCTCCAGCAGTAAGCATGTTTGTGGTGCTGTCCTCCAAAGTCTCATCACCTCCTGACCAAGTGGTTGCGCTCAGGGCTCCACCATTTGACCCGTTGATCACAAATCCTATACCGCTGCCTGAACCGCTCATGCCTACGTTTCCGCTGTGAATTGTGCCGGTCCCCAGAGACATCACCCACCGGTCATTAGAACCTAAGCTCGGATCTGCCCCAACGAGCACACTGAACCATAGGGTAGCACCATCATCAAGCAGCCCTGTGCCAGAGAGAGCTGAACTCGATATAGAAGCTGATGCGCCAGCCCTAGCATCAGCAGTACGTTTTGCACTGCCTCCTGAAACGACGAGTGAGCCATATGTAAGCCCCCCTGCAACTTCAAATGCATTGTCATTAGTAGCCCAAGTCCCATCTAGCCCCAATCCGGTGCTATTACCTGTTAAGGGATCATCAAGATCATCGAACGGTTCATAGATCACGAGCGAGCCATAGAGGGGTGAGCTACACATTAGCGCAGAGGTTGTTATAAGAAGTAGGTTGCGTATGTTATCTTTTTTCATAATCCATTCATTGTTTATTATTGCGAACTGCACGCAGCACAGTCAGTTCCCTACTCATCCAGATAGGCATCTGACAGCGATATACGAACAACCTAAATAGCCCCATGGCAGGAGAGGAAGTAATTTCTCTATTGAAACCTGTCCCAAAGCAGGGATAGTTCACCATCTATGAATATTTACCTCTCACATCAGAGGTAGATATTTGTTAGGTTTATTCGAAAGTAGATTTACGATAATCAAAACAGATAACTGCTAGATTGGGAATCTAGAAAACTTTGCGCAAAAATGAATTCAAACCATGTCATCAAACAAACTATTTTCGCGCTTTAGTAAGATCATTAAAGACAAATTTGAGCCTAATTCACATGCTTCCCCTCCTCTAACATACCTCACATTTCCCCTCAACGAGACACTATCACTTTAGCATCGGTAGCCACAAGATTAAGACCTTATTTCTACGAAAAATAGTGAAGAGAAGTCCATCATTCCCTAGAACTTGAAGATAGCACTCGTCAGGGAATTTTTCCCACATCTGTGAACAAAGAAATCACAAGGCGTTAACATCAAACACTTAAACCTATGAACATGGATAAGATAAGCTCAACACGTGCCATCAACAAAGAATAAGTAGGGCCGCAGGGACTTGAACCCTGGACCAAGGGATTATGAGTCCCCTGCTCTAACCAACTGAGCTACAGCCCCCTTGAATGCGGCGCGAATATAGCCACCGACTGCCACTTGACAATGCCATATTTAACGAATGTCAGGCCACTTCCAGCGACCTTGCTATTTCACCAACCTTGACACAGCCCCCTCATGCGGACTTAGATCATATCAATCACATTCAATCATGCGCTGGAAAGGGAGAAAACAAAGTTCAAACGTCGAGGATCGGCGAGGCACTACAGTCCGCGGCGGCGGTGGTGGCCCGGTCGCTGGAGGAGCCATCGGCAGCCTATTGTTCGCCTTATTCCGGCGTGGCAGCGGCAAGACCAAGCTAATTTTAATCGTCGGTGTGATCGCTGCCTGTTTCATGTTCAAAATCAACCCCATCAGCTTGTTCATGTCCACTCCGGGAGGTGGCAGCAGTCAGGTGGTGAGCCAGAAAGACTACCAACCGACCGCCGCCGAACAAGAGATGTTCGAGTATCTCAAGACGCTCAAAGGGGACAACGAAACGATCTGGGCCAAGATCATGGCCGCCGAGGGGCTGACCTACCGACCCGCCAAGATGGTGGTTTATACCCAGCGCACTTCCACCCCCGGTGGCATAGCGGACGCTCAGATGGGCCCCTTCTACCTACCTGCCAACGAAACCATCTACATCGATCCCTCATTCTTTAGTGAGCTGGAACAACGTTTCAAAGCGAAAGGTGACTTCGCTCAGGCCTACGTAATTGCCCATGAAGTCGGCCACCACATTCAGAAGCTTCTTGGCCTGACCGATAAAGTGCACGGCCAACAGGGGCGTATTTCCAAGACCGAATACAATCGGCTCTCAGTGCGACTGGAGCTGCAGGCAGACTTCCTCGCCGGCGTTTTCGCCCATCATGGGCAGGAGAAATTCAACTTTCTGGAAAATGGCGACATCGAGGAGGCCATGCGCTGCGCCGAAGCTATCGGTGACGACCGCATCCAGCAGCACAGTCACGGCCACGTGCAGCCGGACCTCTTCACCCACGGCACCTCGGAGCAGCGCAAACGCTGGTTCATGCGTGGCTATCAAAGTGGCCGCATCCGCGATGGAAACACCTTCGACGTGCCCTACAACGAGCTCTAAGCCGATGCCACTTCCGCGGAGCTTGGAAAGCTATGACGCCTTGACCTAAGAGCCATTCTCACCAAGGATAGCGGCATGTGGAAATCACTGTTACTTCTTGTCCCGCTCTTGGCCGCCGGCCTCCTGAATTCTTGTTCTACTGGTGGCTCCAGAGGAGCAATCTACGGCCCCGCCAACATGGGTGGCCCCAGCGTCGCCGAACGCAAGGCCCAGATCGCCAACGAACCCACCGGATCTTTCTTCTACGGGCGCCGCTACCACGTCGAAAAAACCCGCTTCTGGGGCTACCTTCGCAAACCTCGCCAGAGCGCCAGCACTTCACAGTTGGTGGTGATGAATGAAAGTAAAAAACTCTGCCCGGATCGCCTGCCGGAGAACGGCCCGGTCGGCCAGCGTTTCGGCTACGATAACAATTACGAATACCGCATTTACGGATACTACACTGGCGAAAAAGTCTACGAGGTGAACTCCAACCAGATCCTACCCGAATTCATGCTCACCGGTTACGAGGTAGTGAATAAACGTCCAGGCTGGCTGTTCGGCCCCAAGGACCACTACAACCCGCAGAGCCTGACGCTGGTCAAACGCTAACCTCACCACGATTAAAATGGCTATCTCACGCGATGACATCGCTGCCGTTCTGGATGAAATCGCCTTATTGTTAGAAATTAAAGGCGAGAACCCATTCAAGACCCGAGCCTACCGCAATGGCGCGGAAACGGTGCGCAACTACGATGGCGACATCGTGAAAAAAGCGGCCGCCAACGAGCTCGATGGCATCAAGGGCATCGGCAAGGCCCTGCAGGAAAAACTCCACGAGCTCGCCAGCACCGGAGAACTCAAATTCCACCAAAACCTCCGCGCCGAGTTTCCAGAGGGGCTGTTCGATCTCTTCGGCATCCAAGGGCTGGGACCGAAAAAAGTCCGCGCCCTCTATGATCAGCTCGGCGTCGATTCCATTGAGGCCTTGAAAACCGCCTGCACCGATGGCTCCGCCGCCGGACTGCCCGGTTTTGGTAAAAAATCCATCGAGAAGCTACTCGAAGCCATCGCGCTGAAAGAGCAATTCGCCGATCTCTTCCGCCTCGGCGACATCGCACCGATCGCCGAGAGTATGTTGGAAAACCTGCGCCAGCACCCGGACAGTTTGCGAGTCGAGATCGCTGGTTCTTACCGACGGAGCAAGGAGGTGCTGCACGATATCGATTTCCTCGTCGCCACGCCCAAGCCGGCGGAGATGACCGAGTATTTCAGCCAACTGCCCGAGGTCGACTCGGTGATCGTCTGCGGCAGCACCAAGGCCTCAGTCCGACTGGCCAACGGTCTGCAGTGCGATCTGCGCGCCGTGTCCAACGAGCAATTCCCCTTTGCCCTGCAATATTTCTCAGGCAGCAAGGAGCACAACGTGGCTCTCCGCTCGCGAGCCTTGAAGCATGGTTGGTCGCTAAATGAATACGGCTTCACGCCGAAAGACAAAACCTCGCCGGCCGCCCCCGCCGTCAAGGAGGAGGCCGATATTTACCGCATCTTGGAGCTCGATCGCATCCCCCCCGAACTTCGCGAGAATCGGGGCGAAATCGAGGCCGCCGAAGCCGGAGAGATCCCCCGCCTGGTCGAGCTGGAAAACCTGCGCGGCACCTTCCACAATCACACAACCGCTTCCGACGGCAAAAACACCCTGGAGGAAATGGCCGAGGCCGCCCGCGATCTGGGATTGCAATATTTAGGCATCGCCGATCACTCGAAATCCCAGTTCCAAGCAAACGGGCTGTACCCGGATCGACTGCTCAAGCAGGTGGCCGCCATCCAGGAGCTCAACCAATCTTGGGACGACTTCCAGATTTTCACCGGCACCGAAGTAGATATCCTCAAAGACGGATCGCTTGATTTTGAAGACGATGTGTTAGAACAGTTGGACTACTCGGTGGCATCCATCCATGGCTCGTTCCAGCTGCCCGAGAAGGAAATGACGGCTCGCATCATCAAGGCGATGGAAAACCCGCACGTTACCATGATCGGTCACTTGACGGGTCGACTGCTCCTCCGCCGCGAAGGCTACGCCGTGGACGTGGACAAGGTGATCGACTGCGCCATCCGCACCGGCACCATCATCGAGCTCAACTGCAACCCACGCCGGCTCGACATGGACTGGCGTCACTGGCAACGCGCCCGCGACAAGGGTTTGATGACCTCCATCAACCCCGATGCGCATGCCACAGAACAGCTGCAATACCTCGCATATGGCATACGCCTTGCACGCAAAGGCTGGCTACGCAGAGAAGACGTGCTGAATTGCATGACACTCGATGAAGTCCAGCGCTGGCTGAAGCTTCCGAAAGAGCAACGGATGCGCGCCTGACATTCTTTTTCACCCTCAAAATTTATCCAAACAACCGTGCCCCTAACAGAACTCAAAGAACGCGCCCAGCAAGAACTCAAAGCCATCGTCAACGGACAGTTGACCCGCACTGAAAGTGCTGGGGTGGTCATGCAGTTCATCAAAAAAGAAGAGGGCCTGATCAAAAAACGCCACGATGCAGGTGGCAGCGGTGTCGAGATTGCCCAAGCTCGCGCTGACTTGTTAGACATCATTCTGGATGTGATGTTCCAGACAGCCATTGGCAGACACGAGGGCGAGGCACCGGTGATGACTCTGGTGGCTCAAGGTGGTTTTGGGCGCAGACACCTGAACCCGAGCTCCGATTTGGACCTCCTTTTCCTGCTGCCTCGTTCGGCCAACAAGGTCACCAAGGCGCTCTCCACCATCATCGAGGAAATCCTCTACATCCTCTGGGACGCCGGCTTCAAGGTGGGGCACGCGTCGCGCTCCATCGCCGAATGCATCGGCGAAGCACGCAAGGACCAACAAAACAAAACCGCCCTGATGGACGCCCGTTACATCGCGGGGGACAAGGAGCTCTTTGCCGATTTCGAACAGCGCTTTGAAAAGGAATGTGTGCAGAAAGGTCAGGAGGCCTTTTTCGATCTCCGCCGTGAAGACCTGCGCCGCCGGCACAGCAAGTATTCCTACACCGTCTTCCTGCAAGAACCTCATGTGAAGGAAAGCTGCGGTGGCCTCCGCGACTACCAGAATGTGCTCTGGGTGGCTCGGGTCAAACGTGGCTTCACTTCCATCGAGGAACTTGCCAACGCCAAGATCATCACTGCCAGCACCTGCCGCCAGCTCAACGAGGGATACGATTTCCTCCACCGCGTTCGTAATGAACTGCACTACGAAAGTGGCCGTGGCACCGACATCTTGACCCTGCGACTCCAGGGAGTGGTCGCTACCAATTTTAAATACCCGCAGAAAACCATCCTGCGCCGCTGCGAGGCATTCATGCGCGATTACTACCGCCACACCCGCGCCATTTTCCGCCACAGCACCTCGCTGATGGAATACTTTGAAATCGAACATGAAAACCAAAGCAGTGGTGGATTGTTAGGGAAAATCCCCTTTGCCACCAAAAAGGATAAAACCGAAAAGTTCGATGGCTTCTACTCGCGCAACGGCCGAATTTTCTTGGAGCAGAAAGACGTGCTCAGCGAGGAACCAAACCGTCTGATGCGGCTGTTCCAGCACTGCCAGATCCGCTCGCTCGAGCTCAGCCCGCAGGCGCGCAAATACATTCACCGCGAGAGCAAGAAAATCGACCGAGCTTTCCGCTACAGCGTGGATAATCGCGAGACCTTCCGCGCGATCCTTGAACGCAAAGGTGAGGTCGGCCGCATCCTGCGTCTGATGCACCGCACCAAGGTGTTAGACAACTACATGCCCGAGTTTGGTGCCATGGACTGCCTGGTGCAGCACGAGTTCTTCCACCGCTACACAGCGGACGAGCACACCCTGCGCTGCGTGGACCAGCTAGACAGCTTGGTCGGTCAACCGGAGGACGCCGACCCTGGTCGCAAACTCTACCGCCGATTGCTCCACGAGATCCAGGACCCCTACGCACTCTATCTCGCCATTCTGCTGCACGACTCGGGTCGCGCCGAAAATGTCCGCGAACACATCGACGGATCGACCATGCTTGCCGACCGAGTTTGCCGTCGCCTCCAAGTGCGTGGTGGCCGCCGTGCGATGATCATGTTTTTGGTCGATCACCATCTGACCTTTTGGCGCTTTGCCACCAGCCGCAACCTCGAGGACTTGTCCGTCATTGAGGAGTTTGCCGGGCTGATGAAAAACAAACGCAACCTGGACGCCCTGCTGCTATTTACCTGGGCCGATTCCAATGGCACTAACGACGAAGCCTGGTCGCCGTGGAAGGAAACCCTGATGCTCCAGCTCTATCACGCCACTCGCCTGTGGCTCAAGAAAGGCAAGGAGCACTTCAAGACAGTGATGGATGATAACAAGGTGGAGCTGTTGGAAACCTGCCGCAAAAAGCTCCCCAAATCATTCCACGAGCAGATGACCAAGCATTTCGAGCAAATGCCATCGGCCTACTTCCGCTTCCGCGATGCCCGTAACATCGCCAGCCACATCCGCTCGATCCAGAAGTTCCTCTCACGCGATGCTCGCTCGAACGGCGGCTTTGAGTGCGACCTCAGCTGGATCGATCGCGACAACCGCTCACTCACCGAGCTGGTGGTGACCGCGTGGAACCGACCACTTTTCTGCGAGAAAATGTGCTGCGCCCTGGCCAACGCCAACATCAACATCATCGCCGCCGATGTCTACACCCGCATGGATGGCGTGGTCTGCGATTTGTTCCAAATTTGCACACCGGAAATGGGCCCTGTCTCTAACGAACGCTCGCGACAAAAGGTCATCGAGACCTTCCGTGCGCTCAATAAAGACCCGGATCCCCATAAGGACTACCAGGCCGCGAAGTATCTCAAACCGAAAACCAACCTGCTGCACGACGATAAATCCGAGGGTGGCATCCCCTTCCCCACGCGAGTTTACGTCAATAACGAGATCAGCCCAACCTGCACCGCCATCGAGATCCAGGCGCTCGACCGCATCGGTCTACTGCACGACCTCTTCCTCGCCGTTGGTGAGCTCGGCCTCGCCACCGTGCACGCCCGTATTTGTACGGAAAAAGGAGCCGCGATGGACACCCTCTACGTCACTTGGCCGGATGGCTCGAAGATCGAGGAAGAAGAGAAACAGATAGAAATCGAGACCTCATTGACCGCTTTGGTAGGATAAGGAGCGGAACCTCCGCAAGTTTCAGCCAAATGGATACTTGCAGCAAAACGTAGGCACCGTCACACCTAACAGACAACCACGCTGGGTGAGAATCACCTTGTCATCACAGCGCTTTCTCTTCACTCTGTGCTTATTCGTTCGGGATTTTCACGGTGCTTGTTTGGACTCAAGGCGTCACCTGACAGCCACTAAACATTGCACCCTCACCCAAACTACCAACGGCCACCTCTCAAGCTCATGAAAGCACTCTATCCACTCGGACTTCTCCTCGCTGCCATCACCCTGTCCTGCAGCACACAAGATGAACCCAAAGAGGCTCCTTTCAAGCCAGTGATGCCGTATGAACCGGTAAAAAATACGGACCTCACCAAGCATGAGGGGCACAGCCTCTACATGAAAACCTGCTACCAATGCCATCAACAGGCTGACCCCACATCACTTTCTGAGAAAAAATGGTCCATGACCGTTCCAGCGATGGCCACACACGCAGGGATTACCCAATCAGAAGGCCAGCAGGTGTTAGAATATATTCTGAACGTTAAGTCCGAGGGGCTCCGATAGTCAGTCTCCGCTCCAACGCAACTCAACGCCTTCATTGGACTTAATAAAAAGCCAATACCAGCGCGGTAATCAAGCCTCCTACAAATCCTAACAGCGCTACGATGGTGCCAATCTCCCATGTGCGGTAATAGCCCTGGAGTCCCCAGAACCATCGAAAGTGACAGAACAGTGCAACACCGCCGTAAACGATGGCCATGGCGCGCGCAGCCGGACCGGACAAAGTGACATCAGTCGATTGCCCATACCAAATGGCCGATTCGTTTAGCCATGCTTCTGAGGCATGATACATTATCCAGCCTGGCAGCAAAACGCCTAACAAGACTAGTTTGAACACGCCACCATTGGGAGGGTCAGAGAGCGTATTGAGATCGGTGGCTACATGCCGATTCGGATTTTTATTCCAGTGAAGCATTGGTCTAAAAAATGAGGCACCGGTCTCTATCCACCTTACTGGACGAGCCCCATTTCCTTCGCTTTCTGCATAGGGATTGCTTTCGCATGGCAAACTTTCTGCCATCCGGGGAAATTCCATTTGTTAGGAAAACCACGGCACTGTTCAGGCTTCACCGGATTGATCCGGCAACCCCCATTTTCTAACATGATACACTCATGATTCTCTTTTTCAATCAATGAGAGCCCGGTGCGATTCGTGCGCAGACGGGTGTATTGATCGATAAAGTCCTGAGTCTCCATGCCAACAAATGAGGCGATCTTCTCGACCTCATCATCGTCCACTTTAACATCACCAGGCCATTTACAGCAGGCCGTGCAGCGGTCACATTGAAACCACGTATCTGGATACACTTCCATGTTTACTAACAGTTAAGGAATACGCAGTCGCTTGCCATTGATCAGCAGCGTGCTTTTCATGCCATTGGCTTTTTGAATAGCCGTCACGCTGGTGCCATACTTGCGTGAAAGTGAATAAAGCGTGTCGCCACGGCGAACGGTGTGATAACGCACTTTGGGTTTCGGCTTTGATCGAGTCGTCGTCGTTTTGCGAACCGTTGGACGAGGAGTGGACTGAAGCACCCTCGGCTGGGCTTGGGTGATGACAGGAATCGGTCGCGTATTCACCGTAGTGGTGCTGACCAGCGTTGGGCTACCGCTGGTGATGGATTTGTAATACTTGTTTACCTTCGCCAAGAACCATTGCCATTTAGCCCCTGGGCGACCATTATCTAACAAGAAATGCGGGCAGTTTTTATGAGGTTTGCTCAGTCCCTTGCGTTCCCAGTGGTAATGCGGCACGACATTGCGCAGAGGAATGTCATACTCCTTCATCAACCAGGCCGAGAGCTTGGCAGTGCGTTCGATGGTGGCTGCGCGGCTGTTGCCTCTGTTTTCACACATCTCAATGGCGAGACTGTAGTTGTTCCCCGGGCCATCGAAGTCGGCATGCTCCCCTTGCTCATTGCATGGAAGGTGCTGCACAGCGCGGTATTGATCGACGGTATAGTGCCATGTGAGATAGCCGATCCGGTTTCCCCCCTTGCGCTTGGACGCGCGGAGCTTGCCATTGTTCAGCGCAAGTGAGTGACGCCAGGCATCGGCACTGGACGAGTAATTCTGAGTGCTGTGGATGGTGATGTATTTAGGATTCAATCGGCGGCGGTATTTCCGCGCGTGCTTCCCTTTGGGGATGAACGACTTTTTGACATTCACTTCACGATAAAGCGACGAGGAACTTTTACGCGGCGCAGATGCGGCGAGACCGTGACCACTGGACGCTGTGGCGGCGTAATCCGAGCCGGCAGCCGAGCGGTCACCACTGGTATAATCCGGTGATGAGGAACAGGCGGCCAAGCCCCAAATAATTCCTAACATTGCCACCATTGGCCATTTTTGTGGCCAAAAACGATTCTCCACATCACTCCCAAAATCCATGGCTCGACCTATACCTCACATTATCAATCAAATAAAGCGACGATTCTAAAAAACTCCCTGCAGCTTGATTATCAGTCACAGAAAGCGATTCACTCCAGATCACACGACTTGCACATCCCTGATTCAGGCACTATATCAACGCTAGGTGTCGACGAAGACTCCACATTCATCACCTCCTCAATCTGGTCCATTGCTACCTGGATTGAGTGAGGCCCTGACCGCTCCGCCGTTCGTGCATCGGCTGGAGGATTTTGTACGTGGGGCCGGGCCCCCGAGCTTTGCTCCGGTCGATAACGCCGCCCTTTCCTTCATCGCCGCGCTCTGCAGCAGGGCACTCGCGGATGCCGAATCCGGCAGTCGGGTCTGGCTCACTCATGCGAACCCACGGGTCCGAGACCGTATCGCAGTGGAGCTGGACCTATGGAACATTCGCCCGCTGCTGCTCCCGGATCTGCCGGAATCCGAGGACGACCAACTTTCCATCCCACCGGAAACCATCGCCGAGCGGCTGGACGTGATGAATGTGCTCAGCTCAGCCCCCGTGGGAAACAAAAGCCAGGTGGTCATCCTTTCACCCGACGCGCTGGACGCCCCATCTCCGTCGCCAGAAACGCTGCGGGAATCGGCGCAGGCGATCCACCTAGGTGACGACCTCGATCCAGACTTGTTAGAAAAACGTCTACTCGACCACGGCTACGAGCGGGTCACCCAGGTGCATGCCCACGGTCAGGTCGCTCGGCGCGGCGGCATCATGGATCTGTTCTCCTGGCACGCGGCCGCACCGCTGCGGATGGAATTTTTCGATACCGAAATTGATTCCCTGCGCGAGTTTGACATCGATACCCAGGTCTCCACCCGCAAGGTCAAGACCGCTGAAATCACCATTGCCGAGCCGGAACAGACCGCGACGGTGCGCGACTACATTCGGCCCAACGACCGCTGGCTCGCCGCAGGCGATGAGGAGACGCCAGCTGACGCCCACGCTTACATCCGGCAAGCGGGCGACAGCGAATCGATCTGCCCGGGCACTCCCCTCGGTGTGTTCGATGCCGGAGATTTCATCCTCAACGAAACCAGACGACATCGCTTTTTCCAACAAATTGCCGACTGGCGCCAGGACCACTGGCAGATTTTCCTCACCTTTGCCAACCAAGGTGAACGCAGTCGTTTTGAGGAATTGGTCGATCAAGATTTCTTCACCTCCGGGGCTATCACCCCACTCGCCGGTGATCTGGTTCAGGGATTCACCGTGCCGGCAGCCAAGCTGGCTTTTCTCTCCTCGGCGGAATTGTTCGGTCGCTACCAGACGCCGCAGACGCGAAAGCGCGCATCACGGATCGATCACCAACGCCGCGCCAGACAGCAAACCGCGCTGGAAGACATCAGCAAGGGCGATCTGGTGGTGCACACCGAGTATGGCGTCGGGAGATTTCAAGGCATCGATCGCGATGAGGACGGCCACGAGGAAATCCACATCCGTTACCGCGATGGCGCCATTCTCAGCGTTCCGTTAGACCACTCGCATCTGCTTTCAAAATACGTCGGCCTCGGCGGCAAGGATCCGGAGTTGAATCGTCTGGGCACCGCCGCCTGGACCAAGGCGAAGCATTCTGCGGAGAAATCCATCCTCGATTACGCCGCGAAACTTCTGCAGATGCAGGCCGAGCGCAATACCCAGCCAGGTTACTGCCACCCGCCAGACAGCCGCTGGATGTGGGAGTTTGAGAACTCATTCCACCACACCATCACCGCCGGCCAGCGCGATGCCATTGAGGACATGAAGGCCGATATGGAATCGCCCAAGCCGATGGACCGCCTGATCTGTGGCGACGTCGGCTTTGGCAAAACCGAGGTCGCGATCCGCGCGGCGTTCAAAGCGGTGACCGGTGGCAAACAGGCCGCCGTCCTGGTGCCCACCACCGTGCTCGCCGAGCAGCACTGGCGCACCTTCCGCGAGCGCATGAGCGACTACCCGGTCCGCATCGAGCTGCTCAACCGCTTCCGCAGCACCCGTGAGGTGAAGGAAACGTTAAAAGGTCTGGCCGACGGCAGCGTCGACATCGTCATCGGCACCCACCGGCTGATTTCCAAGGATGTGAACTACAAGGATCTCGGCGTGGCCATCGTCGATGAAGAACAACGCTTCGGCGTCAAACACAAGGAGCGCTTCAAGGAAATGTTCCGCAACATCGACGTCCTCACGCTCTCCGCCACCCCCATTCCACGCACCCTCTACCTCTCACTGATGGGCGCGCGTGATATGTCGACCATCGACACCCCGCTGCCCGGTAAGGTGCCTATCAATACCTCCATCCACGGCTACGACCAGCGCATCATCCGCGATGCCATCCGCCGCGAACTCAAGCGCGGCGGGCAGGTGTTCTTTTTGCACAATCGGGTGCAGAGCATCGATGTGGTGCAGGCCGGGTTGAAAAAGCTCGTGCCGGAAGCCTCCATCGTCGTTGGCCACGGCCAGATGGAAAAGGACGAGCTGGAAGTGGTCATGCGCAGCTTCGTTTCCGGCGAGGCGGACATCTTGTTAGCCACCACCATCATCGAGAGCGGCATCGATATCCCCAACGCCAATACCATCATCATCGATCGAGCCGATCGCTTTGGCCTCGCCGATCTCTATCAGCTTCGTGGTCGGGTCGGTCGTGCCGGAGGTCAGGCCTATGCCGTCTTGCTCCTCCCCTCGGATCTCATCCAGGGCGACGCCCGCAAACGCATCAACGCCATCCAGCAATACACCGCCCTGGGCTCGGGATTTAAGATTGCCATGCGCGATCTGGAAATCCGGGGAGCTGGCAATTTGCTCGGCACCAAACAGTCCGGCCACATCGCCGCCGTCGGCTTCGATTTGTATTGTCAGCTGCTTCGGCAGTCGATCGATCGCTTACGTGACGGAAAAATCACCGAGCGTGTGGACGTCACATTTCGGGCGGATTTCATCTGTTTCAGCGAAGCCGAATACATCCAGGCGTCCGGCGACGAGACGGGCGACGATCGTATTGGCAACCTCCCCGCCTACCTTCCCGCGAGCTACATGCCGGAAGCGAGGTTGCGAATTTCCGCCTACAAAGAGCTCGCGGAATTGGTCACTCAGAAGGAGCTGAAAAATCTGAAAACCCGCTGGATCGACCGATTTGGAAGGCCTCCGGAGTCCACCGCCAATCTGCTCACCGCCACCGCCGTGAAACTCGCCGCGGCGGCGGCCGGAATTTCCACTGTGGAAATCCGCGAACAACGCCTGATGCTAACGCGCAACGGCGAATATATTTTCCTCACCGGCAAGCGATTTCCCCGCTTGAAATCGATCACTCCGGAAGAAAAATTGGCAGAGACATTGGAAATGTTAAGATCGATATAATTTGAACAAATCATGGTCTTCATGCCGTCTATTTGATGAATCCTTGCCAGACGGCGCAATATTTCGCACACTATTCGTGTCCTCACGAAATCGACCCCCACATTTTCCTAAGTTATGAAATTCATTCAGCGACTCTTCGTCATTGCCGCCCTTCTCCCCATGCTCGCCGTCACGGCGGATGCTCGTCAAGTCACCGGCATTGCTGCCAAGGTGAATGGTTCGGTGATCACGATCAATGAGGTCAATTACCACCTCACGCCCTACCGCCAGCAGCTCGATGCAGCCATGCCACGAAAAGGCACTCAATACAACCAGCTGCTCTCCAAAGCCCGCGGCGAAATCCTTGAAAACCTGATCGAGCGCGAGCTCATCCTGTCGGAATTCAAGCACTCCATCAAAGGCAGCATCCCAGCCCACGCCATCGACTCCGAGATCGATCGCCAAGTGCGCGAACTTTATAACAACAGCCGCAGAGAATTCAACAAGTCGCTCAAGGAAGCAGGCGTCACCCCATCCCAACACCGCAAAGAGACTGAGAAAAAGCTGATCGTTCAGGCGATGCGTGCCCAACAGTTCAAAAATGCCGTGCCTCCACTGCCCAGCGAAGTGCAGGCAGAGTACAACCGCCATAAGCTGAAAATGCGTGATCAGTCAGGCGATGCCATGGACTACCACAAGATTTACATTCTCAAAAATGACCCCAGCAATGCACTGGTCACCCCCAAGGTGCAGCTGGAACTTGCTGAAAGCATCGTTGACCGTCTGAAAAAGGGAGAGGACTTTGCCACTCTGGCCAAAGAATACTCTGCCGACTCCTACGCCGAAGACGGAGGTAAGATCGTCAATCAGAAACGCACCGATCTCTCACCCGCCTTCGCCTCTATCCTCATGGAAACCCCCGAAGGCAAGGTGCTCGGGCCACTTGAAGACGGGCGCGGGTTTACCATCGTGCGCGTCGATAAAAAACGCTACGGCCCAGTGCCTCCTCTCAGCAAGGTGCGCAAGGTCATCGAGTCCCGCGTCCGCGCTCGCAAGAACAAGGCCAAGCATGACCGCTGGATGAAACGCCTCCGCAGCAATGCGATGATTCAGAAGAAAATCTAATTTCAAAATGGCAGGTGGCATGAGGGATTTCGAAATGGAACCCTCAGTCCCTACACCCGATTCCGCCATTCTCTCATCTCACTTTCCGAACATTTAGAACACCATGGACTTTCTTAATTCACTCTACAATCTCAAGGGCCAGGTCGCCGTGGTCATCGGCGGCACAGGCAATCTTTGCGGCTGCATGGGCATCGCCCTCGCTCAGGCGGGAGCCGAGGTCATCCTCGTCGGACGGAATCCCGAAAGCGCGATTGAAAAGCTCGCCGCGATCGATGAGATCGGTGGCAAGTCGTGGTTTTACCAAGCCGATGTCAGCAAGCGCAGCGACCTCGAGGACCTTCTCTCCGAGGTGGTTTCCCGCTCTGGAAAAGTAGATATCCTCGTCAATGGTGCCGGTCTTGGCTCCGGCACTCCTTTCCTCGAGATTGACGAAGAGGAATACGCCCGCCTTATGGACATCAACTTCCACAGCGTGTTCCGTGCTTGCCAGATCTTCGGTGATTACTTCATCAAACGTCACGAGCCCAGCAGCATCATCAACATGGGATCGATGGCAGGAAAGATGCCCATCTCTGGTCTGTTCACCTACTCCGCCGCCAAGGCCGCGGTGCATAACCTCAGCAAGAACCTCGCGCGCGAGTGGGCCGAGCACGATATCCGTGTAAACACCCTGGTCCCCGGCTTCTTCCCATCCGCCCAGGCTTCCCAAAAAGGCGATGAAACACGCGCACTGGAAATCCTTCGCCACACGCCAATGTCACGCTTCGGCATGGCCAATGAGCTCACCGGTGCAACTCTGCTGCTGGCATCCAACGCCGCGTCCTCATTCATCACCGGCTCAGAGATCGTCATTGATGGCGGATTTTCCGCGATGACCATCTAGACCCGGCAGAGACGAGCTCACTACCAGCTGTGCAAGCCATCTCCCCCTTGGTTATTGGGACTTAAATCACAAAGTTTGATTCTCTACGTCCACATCCCTTTTTGTCACCGGATCTGTCCCTACTGCTCCTTCTACAAACACACGCCCGGGGATACCGATATCCAGGCGTTTATCCGTGCCATCCTGCACGAGGCGAAAGAGACAGCGTCTTCTAGCAGCCTGCCACCCATCGACACCCTCTACCTCGGCGGCGGCACGCCATCGATGCTATCGCCGAAACATCTCACAGAGCTTTTCGAAGGCTTCCACCGGACGCTACCGTTAGAAAACACTCACATCACGATGGAGGCGAATCCTGCCACCTTCGGCCCCAACAAAGCCGCCCTATTCAAAGAACTCGGAGTCAACCGGACATCGCTGGGGATCCAGTCCTTTAACGATCATGTGCTGAAAACCCTCGGCCGTGAACACAACCCTGAGCAGGCCGCCGAATCGGTGAGAATCCTACGCGATGCCGGCATGGACGAAATCAACATCGATCTGATGTTCTCCATCCCCGGCCTCAGCAACGCCGATTGGCAACATAGCCTGGACACGGCGGTGGCACTGAAGCCCGACCACATTTCCGCCTACAACCTCACCTACGAGGAGGACACCGAGTTCATTGAAAAACTAACCCAAGGTGACTACGCACAGAGCGAAGACACCAATGCGGTCCAATTCCAGCAAGCCCACGACACCCTGACGGCCGCCGGTTTCCTGCACTACGAAACCTCTAACTACGCGCAACCCGGTATGGAGTCGCGGCACAATCAAAGTTACTGGCAGGGGATCGATTACCTCGGCCTCGGACCTTCGGCGGTCGCGACCGTTGGCGATCGGCGCTGGCGCAATCTCCCTGACACCGCCGGCTACATCCACGCCATCAACACCGTGGGCCACGCCAAGCGCGAGGAGGAAATTATCGATGCCGAAGCGTATCGCATCGAGCGCATCGCCCTCCTGCTGCGCACCACGGAAGGCCTGCCGGATCACTACCTCGAAGGCTCTCCAGAAGGCGAAGTAGACACCCTGATCGAGAACGAACTGGCAGAAATCAAGGACGGCAAGCTCCGCCTGATTAACACCGGCATCCTCTTAGTCGACGCCATCGCCGAAAAACTCGTCTAACCCCCGTAGCGAAGCTAGGAGGTAGGGCAGCATAGCCTCATGCTGCCGGGCAACGCCATCCGCGTCCCTACACCATCAAAGCGAAATCGAAGCCCTAACCAGCTTCCAAACTCTGATTAATCGGCTTGTTCGCTCTGGTCACTACCGCGGCGATCATGCCCATGAGGCAGACGCCGGTCATTAGGCCGTAGAAGCCCCAGATCACACCGAGGCCATCGATGAATCCGTAGGAGTGCAACCCGGTGCTGAGTGAATTCACGTGCCACCAGGAGAAGGCGACGATGTTTGCTCCGAACACAGCGGCGATGTGGATGCCCCACTCGCGCAGGTAACCGGCGAGGCGGGCGTGTAGCACCACCAGGCACCAGAGCACGATCATCAAAGCTCCGTTTTCCTTGGGATCCCAGCCCCAGAAGCGGCCCCAGGAATCGTTGGCCCAAATACCACCTAACACGGTGCCAATCAGACTGAAGAAGAGGGTGAAACAAACCATGCCGTAGGCAATGCGAGTCATCGCACGGCGGAACTTGGCATCTCCTTCGTCGATGCCCAACACCCGAGCGAAAAGATAGATCACCGAGAGCCCCGCCGCAGCGAGTCCTCCCATGTAACCGATGGTCACCGTGACCACGTGGGTCGACAACCAGAAGTTCGATTTCAACACCGCCACCAGAGGATCCATATGGTCTTTGGCGTCACCAATTTCGTAACGGCGAGCCAAGAACATGCAGGCCAGCCCCATGAAAACAGCAAGACCGAGAGCCACCGCGCGGCGTGTCATCAGCTCGACAAGAAGCAGCACCAGCACTCCGGTGGTGGCGATGAACAGGATGGTATCGTAGAGGTTCCCCACCGGCGAACGCTCCATGATGATGCAGCGGTGCGTGATTCCTGCAATCATCAATGCGAGTGCGATCACCGCCAAGCCAGCGGCCAGGATGTTACAAATCTTCGCACCCAGACTGCGTGGTGCCAGCCAGCCGAACATGATAAGGATGAAAGCGAAGATAAAGATCACCAGCGAGCGGAAGAAGTAATCCATCTTGGCATAAGCCACCTCAGTAGAGAGCTTGGAAGTGGCGTCTTTGCCAATGCGCCCGTGCACCGATTTTTTCCACTCGTTGAGCTCGTCGGCAAAGGCACTCTGACCTTTTTCCCGCAGGGCGATGGTGGCGTCTTCCAGCATCTCCATATCGGCGATCAGCTCATCGGCGTGTTCGCGATTGCCACTGACCACTTTCTCGATGCGTTTGCCCACGGGGAGCCAGACTTTTTCGTCTTCTTCGTAAGGTGGCAGGATGTTGATGTTTTCGGACGAGCGGCGCATGCGTAGTTCAAGGTCCGAAAACAGACTGCGTAAATGCGGCGGCAGCTTCTGCCCGGTCGGGTCCATCTGGCGCACCGCATCGGCGAGCAGAGGAAAGGACCGAATCCAGTAGCTCATGCGCTGCATACTTTTCTTATCGACCACCGGAGTGCCTTCCTTAATCTCGACATCCGCTCTGGCGAAGTCCATGTGGTAAATCAGCTGCATGAACATCCAGACTTTTTCACCCAAGTCCACAGTGCGACGGTGATCGGATGTCATCTTGGCTTTCTCAGGCTGGTTCTTGCGGATCTGTTGCACCTTGGCAAGCAAGGCGGGGGCGATAGGTTCCAGCTCGTTGTAACTGTATCGATCGCGACGGTTTTTCTTCTTCTCCAGCTCCTTCACCGCGGCCTCCAGGGAAGCATCATCGATCCCCGACGCGCGACGCACCTCCTCAGGAAGGTCGTGAGTGGCCAGGGTGGTGATGACATTAGCGTCGTCGATGCGGAAAATAGGCAAGTCCTTGGCCATCTCCGGGCGGAACAAGCAGTCTAACAACACCGCTTCAGGCCCTAGCTTAACCTTCTCGCCATCGACTGAAATCTTCATGCTGCGTGCGCCGTGGAGCTTCAGCATGGTGAACCCGGCCCAGGTGGAAAAAGGTTTGATTCGACCGCCGTCCTGCACCGCAATATCGCGGGAGGCATCAAGCGCCTTGTCTTTCCAGACTTGGTAGCCCTCGATCTCGGCAGGCTTGGCAGACACCACATTTTTCCGCATGGTGTAGAGCCCGTAGCCGCCGAGGAAGAGCAGCACGAGGATGAAGGCTGCCCAACGTCCCATCTTGGAGCGTTGCTTGCGGTAGTGAATTTCGTTTTCTTGCATGGTCACAGAAATGGTTAACTTACGCGTTTTTCGGAGCGCCTTCCTTTGGCCCCTGGCCCTGACGTTTTGCGGACTGCAGAATGAACGACCACAGCTTCACGCCAAAGTGGATGAACAGTCCCAGCATGGAAATGTAGAGACTGTATTTCGGCCACTGATCGGATGGGTTTTTGACGATGGCGAAGCCAGATTGCGGCCGCTCGGTCTCGCCGGACCAGCGTGCTTGATAGAGAGTGTAGCCGCCGTAACGCATCGGCTCGTTCATCTTGATGGTGAACTTGTTCTCCTCGTTCTCGGCCAGGCGCGTGATGACGCTCATGAAGGAGCTCGGCTTGTTGGTGCCAGGGTAGTATTCCCCTTCGGATTCTTCCAGGCGCACACGGAATGGCATCGGCCAGATTTCGCGCACCAGGGTGAAGCCGTAGATTTTTCCATCCACCGTCGCGGTCACAGCATCGCCAACCGGCCCGTAGAGCAGCAGTCTGGACGCTTTGGCATCGGATGATTTCGGCAGCACATCGACGTAGCAGCCAGCGGCGTTTTCTTCTTCGGTGGGAACGACTTCCTGCGACTGCAGCGCCATGCCATCAATGGCCAGTGGATTGGTGTCGTCGAGTGGAGCTTTGACCACCGTGCTGTTCCTCATCCAGTCGGAGACCTCGATGTCGAACGGCAGCTCGGGGAACTTGAACGTCCGAGTCTCACCGGGCTCCAGCGTTTTCAAATACTCGGCTTGAACGACGTAAGGTCTGGTTTTCTGACCGTCGACGATTTCACACACTTCGATGGTGTATTCGGTGTAGCTCTGGGCGTAGTCCGAGGTATCACCCTTCATCACAAACATGATGCCCTCCTTGGAGTATTTGTGGGAAACAAAGCCGGCAAAGAGCAGGCTCACCATGCTGAAGTGGGCAATGATCACCCCGATGTTTTTCCACCCCTTGCGGATGCGGATGATGCCTCCGAGAAAGAGGTTCACAAACAATACCGCGCTGACCAAGTAGGCACCGGGCAGCGGGATGATGATTTGTTTCCCTCCAAAATACAGCCACGGCAAGTCAGGCGTGACGAACAATGCTTCGGCATCGTAGTAACGCTTCTGCACTTCGTAGAGGCCTTTGAACGGCTGCTCCAAGGTGCTCAGCCAAGTGAGCACAAGCAGCAGAAGCAGGCAGGTAACGGCGAGTCCGTAGCCAGATAAAAATCGGAAGATCCGGACCGGCCAGCTGAGAGATGATGGTTTTGCCACGTGTCTGATGAGTTGGGAAATTGCTGCTTAGTTGCCGGTTTCGGCATCGGATTGCTTGATACGCAGGCTTTCGCAGAATTTTAGCATTCTTTCGCGCTCTGCAGCGACTTGATCGGCGGGTCCGATCATTTTCACGGTGAGCAGTCCGCTGCCATGATCAGCGATGACACCGAGCACGGCGGCATTTTCCTGCGCAGGCTTGCCCATGCCGCCACCGAAACGGCCAGAGGCAGAAACTACGACAGCATCCAGGCCGAGAACTTTAATTTTGGGAAGATCATCGAGCGAATCGATTTCAGGTTTACCAAACTGAGCGAGCCAGCGGTTGACATTGGGCAGCACCCCTCCGCGGGCGCGACTGACGTAAACTTCCCCTCCCTGGGAGCCTTCACCGAAGCGATAGTTGTAGAGTCGTAGCTGAGTGCTTGGAATCTGACGCCACTCGGGGGGCATCGGGGCGATCAGCGGGTCAGTGCCATCATCCCACATCGTCAGTTCGCGGGTTTCAGTCACTTCCACCGCCTCCGGGGCCTTGCGGCAGGAGACTGCAAGCACGGAAAGCACCATCAAAAGCATCGCTTTATGAATCATGTGCTTCGCATAACCTCGCTCCTGAACCCGTGCAAGTGCAATCGATATCGCGTCGCCCCGTCCGCGATTCCGGAGATCGACCGCGATTCGCAGTCACCTTCTGCAAATTCGCCCTTTCCTCCCGCGTATCCTGACATCATATTGCCGCGCCCCCGCCTATCTTCCAATTTAGATCCCATGACATCCAGAGAACGCTTCCTCGCCTCCATTCGCCGCCAGCCGACCGACCGCACACCCGTCTGGGTGATGCGCCAAGCTGGTCGCTACCTGCCTGAATACCGCGCTCTCAAGGAAAAATACAGCTTCATCGAGCTGGCGCAGACCCCCGAGCTGGCCACCGAGGTCACCCTGCAGCCGCTGAAACGTTTCCCTCTCGATGCTGCGATCATCTTTTCCGACATCCTCATCATCCCGGAGGCGCTCGGCCAGCCCTACCACTTCCGCGATAAATCAGTGGGTGGCGGCATTGCCATGGATTACCTGCTCGATTCCGAAGCAAAAATCGACGCACTCGACGCCTCCGGGATCGAAGAAAAACTCGCCTACCTCCCCGCCGCCCTGCGCATGACGCGTCAGGAAATTGGCGAGGACAAAACGCTGCTCGGCTTCGGCGGCTCCCCATGGACACTCGCCGCTTACATGACCGAAGGCGGCTCGCTCAAGGACCTCGCCGCACTGAAGTCGCTGTTCTACTCGGAGCCCGCTGTGTTTGAAAAACTGATGCACAAAGTAACCGATGCGGTGATCGACTTGTTCAAGATGCAGATCGAAGCCGGCATCGATGCTGTGCAGATCTTCGACTCCGCAGGCGCCTTCTGCCCGAGCCACCAATACGAAGCAATGTCGCTGAAGTGGATCAAAAAGATCACCGACTCGCTGCCGGAAGACTTCCCCGTGATCATCTTCGCCAAGGGCATGGGACACCAGAAGGACGCACTCTGCGCCACCGGTGCCAGCGTGCTCAGCGTCGATTGGACCATCGACCTCCCGAGCTACTACGACAGCCTGCCAGACAACGTCGCCGTGCAGGGTAACCTCGATCCCCTCATCCTCACCGCCAGCGCGGATGTGGTGCGAGAGGAAACACGCATCTTGTTAGAAAAAATGAAAGGTCGCCACGGCCACATCCTTAACCTCGGCCACGGCATCCTGCCTTCGGCCAAGCCTGAGAACATGCAGGTGCTCTGCGACACCGTCGCCGAGTGTTCCTAAGCTGGACATGGTCAGGCATCTCCATTAATGGTGGATACTAGCAGACCAAGCATCCAGCCCACCCTCGCGCCATCCCCATGAGCCAAGAACCAACCACACCTGAACCTCCCTCCCGCAGTTCTCTGGGAAACAAGGTTCAGGAGAGGCTGGCCACCTTCAGCTTCGTGCAGCACGCCATCCTCCTGTTGGCGGTGGCTTACACCCTGTATTTCATTCGCCCGGTCCTGCTGCCGATCATTCTCTCGCTGCTGCTGTCGCTGATTCTCAAACCGATCCATCGCTACCTGTGCAAGCTCAAGCTGCCCTCGCCGATGAGCTCGCTGCTGATCATCCTGACCGTCTTGGGATTGTTGGGAACAGGGATTTACTACCTCTCGGCACCCGCGGTGGAATACACCGACAAGCTGAGAAACGAGATCGTCAAGAATCGACTCAAGAGCGTCTTCTACCCGATCGCCAAAATCCAGAAAGAGATTTCCCAGGTGGCCACCGAGGTGGAAAAGATCACCAACACGGGCGAAGACGAAGGCGGCGACGACAGCCTGAACCAAGAGGACATCAAGAACGAAGAGTCTATCAATGCCAAGACCGGCTCGCTGGAACGAAGCAAGATCCCCAATCAGCAAATCGCCACACTCGACGAAACCTTTGTCAAACCACTCAGCCCGGTGAAGGTGAATATCGCCACTAATCCGATAGACGAGCTGGTGGAAATCATCAACTCCGTGGGCTACTACATCGTGGTCACCCTGACGCTGGTCTACTTCATCCTAGCCTACGGCGAAAAGATGCTCAACCGGATCACGGAAGTGGATCTAACGGCGAAACTGATGGACGAGGTGACCAATGAGGTCTCGCGCTACATGTTCACCATCACGATCATCAACATCGTCTTGGGCCTGGTCATCGGTCTGGCGATGTGGGCGCTGGGCATGCCGAATCCGGTGCTCTGGGGTGTGCTCGCCGCGGTGCTGAATTTCATCCCCTACATCGGTGCCATCGTCGGCACCTGCATCGTTTTCCTCGTGGCCGCCACCCACTACGATCAAAGTATGTTCATCATCTTGGTGCCCGGCGTTTACTACCTCACCACCCTCTTTGAAGGGAATTTTGTCACCCCCGCCATCCTCGGCGAGAGCTTCACCGTGAATCCGATCATCATCTTCGTCTGGGTGCTCTGCTGGGGAGCATTCTGGGGCATCCCCGGCATGCTGATCGGGCTGCCACTGCTGATGACCTGCCGCATTATCTTGTCCCGCTGGCAGGGGTTCAAACGCATCGAGCGTATCATCTCGACCTAGCGCCCCGGCCGGCCCTGAAGCCAGTCCGCCAGGTGCAATCTACCCCCGAACTGTTGCAGAGTGCACGTTTTGGGTCTCCTCGCGCGACGCTCTGGCGTGCCCAGACACTTGTATTTCAGGGCGGAAACCCGCCCCGATAGCTTTGGCACATGAAGTGCAATTCTGACGTCAGCCCTTCCAACAAGGGCTGGCCAAGAATTATGAAAACCATCCGTCTCTTCATCATTTCCACGTCCACGACACTCGGCCTTTGGATGGCCGCAGCCTACATAACCACTCTTCAACCCGCCCCTTACCAAGTGGAAGAACAGGTTGAATCGACCCCTGACCGAGATATGGCCCAAGGCAAAAGCGAGGCCCGTAAGATGCCGAAAACTTTCACCGTCGCCCAATCCCAGTAAAACCCAATCGCTATGAACATCACCCCATCCAAAAAACAAATCCTCATGGCCGCCGGCCTGGCGGTGCCATTCATTGCCTCCCGCGCCACCAAGGGCGTGATCGGCAAAGGCTACCGCGCCTTCACCGATCGCGAACCGCCGAAAAACCCCGCATCGCCATCCACCGAATGGAAGGACGCCCTGACCTGGTCCATCCTCACTGGAGCCGCCGGTGGATTGGCTCGCTTGGTGATGCGCCGCGCCCTGGCGCATAGCTCGGTGCTGACCGATGGCTACGATATGGAGCAGAAAAAAGCCGCCCTCGAACAGGAAGATGAATAAGCGCTCAGTGGCCAGCGAAGATTGGCGATCTGCATGTTACACGATGCAAAATGAAACATGAAGAGCGCCACTCTACCGTCATCCAAAATGCCACAAACACGCGGCAACCATTATATTCCCTAGCCTGCAGCCTCTCAGCCACGACACTTAAAGATTGGCGTAACTCCTGCAATTCATCACTTGTTATGACAACGATAGAAACCAATCCCACTTCCATGCAACCCAACGCCCAACCCCATCCGAACACCACCAGCCAAGCAGCTACCGACGCCCCCTATGCCGAGCAAAACTCGCAGGGCTTCAAAAAGTCCGTTTCCGACGCCACCACCAAGGCCAAAGAAAAGACGAGCACCCTGATCGACGACGGCTCGACCCGACTGGGAGAATCGATCGGTCACCTCAGCGAGGCCAGTGAAAAAGCCTGCTCGAAGATCGAATCCGGCTACCAGCGCAAAGTGGCACCCGCCATCCACAAGGCGAGCGAAAAGCTGGCTGACACGTCGGACTACCTGAAACGCTCCAAGCCCTCGGATTTTGCCGATGACATATGCGCCAAGGGCAAAGCCCGCCCAGGTATCGCTGCCGCCCTACTGGTCGGAACCGGCTTCCTGCTAGGTCGCATGCTGACCTCAAGATCCTAATGCTTGTGTTCGGGGAATCACCCCTCGTCAAAACCCCACACAAAAAAAGCCCCCGGCGGATTTCTCCACCGGGGGCTTGTGATTGTTTAGGTCACGAAGGGATTGCTCCCCTCATGCGTCATTAGCTGACCTCTCCGCGAGCCATGCCTTTTTCCTCGAGGGCGGCTTGCGCAGCGGCAAGACGGGCAACGGGGATACGGAATGGCGAGCAGGAAACGTAGTTGAGTCCTGCGCGGTGGAAGAACTTCACGGATTCCGGATCACCACCGTGCTCACCACAGATGCCGAGTTTCAGTTTCGGCTTGGTGGTGCGGCCACCTTTGGCACCCATTTCAACGAGCTGTCCGACACCCTCTTGGTCGAGGCTGGCGAATGGGTTGTTGTTGAGCACTTCGGCGTCCTGGTAAGCAGGAAGGAAGCTGGAGGAGTCGTCACGAGACAGGCCGAGACCGGTCTGGGTGAGGTCGTTGGTTCCGAAGGAGAAGAACTCAGCGTGCTTGGCCACTTCAGCAGCGGTGATGGCAGCGCGAGGAATCTCGATCATGGTTCCGACGGTGTACTTCAGCTCGCTCTTCTTGAGACCGAGTTTCTTACGGACTTCAGCGGCAGTTTCATCGATGACCTGCTTCTGGAGCTCAAGCTCACGGGCGTAGGAAACGAGTGGGACCATGATCTCAGGGAGAACCTTGGTGCCGGCTTTCTGCACGTCAGCAGCAGCTTCGAGGATGGCCTCAACCTGCATGGCGGTAACAGCTGGGTAGCTGATGCCGAGACGGCAACCACGGTGACCCAGCATGGGGTTCTCTTCGTGGAGAGCGTGGATGCGGCGAGTGATCGCAGCGGCGCTCATGCCGATCTTCTTGGAGAGATCCTTCTTCTGAGCGGTGTCCATAGTGCCGATGAATTCGTGCAGTGGTGGATCCAGAAGACGGATGGTAGCCGGGCGACCTTCGAGGGACTTGAAGATTCCCTTGAAGTCTTTTTTCATGAAGACCTTGATCTTCTTGAGTGCCTTGGCGCGGCCTTCGTCATCGTCAGCGAGGATCATCTCACGGACGGCGTCGATACGGTTGCCTTCGAAGAACATGTGCTCGGCACGTGTCAGGCCGATGCCTTCTGCACCGAACTTAATGGCTTGCTCCACCTGCTCAGGGGTGTCCGAGTTGGTGCGGATACCAAGTTTGCGAAGCTTGTCGGTCCACTGCATCAGCTCCATGAACTTCTTGTAAGTGTCGGAACGCTTGGCAGCAGGCTTGTTCTCGATGAGACCTTGGATCACCTGTGAAGGAGAAGACTTGATCTCGCCGGCGTAGACGCTACCGACAAATCCGTTCAGGGAAAGGAAGTCGCCCTCCTTGAGAGTGACGCCGTTTCCGGTGAGGGACTTCTTGCTGTAGTCGATGCTCATGTTGTGAGCACCGCAGACGCAGACTTTACCCATCTGACGGGCAACGAGTGCGGCGTGGGAGGAAGCTCCACCTTCGGTGGTGAGGATACCGTCGGCAGCGATCATGCCGCGAAGGTCTTCCGGAGAAGTGGCCTGGCGGACAAGGATGACCGACTCACCTTTGGCAGCAGCTTTGACGGACTCTTCAGCGGAGAAGTAGATCTTACCACATGCAGCACCAGGGCCGGCAGGGAGACCGCTACCCACTTTCTTGGCAGCTTTCTCAGCCTTGGCATCAAAGATGGGGGCGAGAAGGTGGCTCAAGTCATCGGCAGGGATGCGGAGGATGGCTTCTTCTTTCTTGATGAGACGCTCCTTGACCATGTCGAGGGCGATGTTGACTGCGGCGAAACCGGTGCGCTTACCGTTACGGGTCTGCAGCATCCAGAGTTTGCCTTCTTCGATGGTGAACTCAACGTCCTGCACATCGCGGAAGTGCTTCTCGAGAACCTTGCGGATTTTCAGCAGCTCTTTGTGCGACTTGGGAAGGTCCTTGGCCATCTGGGCGATAGGCTTCGGTGTGCGGACACCTGCAACCACGTCTTCGCCCTGGGCATCGATGAGATACTCACCGTAGAAAACGTTTTCGCCGGTGGCGGGGTCACGAGTGAATGCAACGCCAGTGCCGGATGTGGTGCCGGTGTTACCGAAGACCATGGCCTGCACGTTCACAGCAGTTCCCCATGCGGCTGGGATACCGTATTTCTGACGGTAAACGATGGCACGGTCGTTGTTCCAGGAGTTGAACACGGCGTTGACCGCTCCGGTGAGCTGGTCGCGTGGGTCTTCTGGGAAATTCTTGCCGGAGCGCTCTTTGATGAGTGCTTTGAACTCGGCGACCACCCACTGCAGTTCTTCAGCGGAGAGACCGGAGTCATCTTTCACCTTGGCCTTGGCCTTGGCTTTATCGAGGATCACTTCGTAAGGATCGTGGTGCTCGCCTTCTTCGGCTTCCACTTCCATCACGACGCTACCATACATCTGGAGGAAACGACGGTAGGAGTCCCATGCGAATTTGGCGTTGCCAGTTTTCTTGGCCAGCGCTTCGACCACCTCGTCGTTGATACCGAGGTTGAGGATGGTGTCCATCATGCCGGGCATGGACTCACGTGCGCCGGAGCGAACGGAGAGGAGAAGTGGGTTCTCCAAGTCACCGAATTTTTTGCCCATGACTTCTTCCACTTTGGCAATGTTTTCTTCGATCTCTGCCTTGAGGGTCTTGGGGTATTTCTTACCGTTGTCGTAGTAGTAGGTGCAGACCTCGGTGGTGATGGTGAAGCCAGCAGGAACAGGAATTCCGATCAGGCCCATTTCGGCGAGGTTAGCGCCCTTACCTCCGAGGAGGTTTTTCTGGGAACCGTTACCGTCGGCCTTGCCACCTCCGAAGAAGTAGACATTTTTGTTGGAAGAAGCAGACTCGGTAGTCTTGCTAGCGGCTGCTTTTGAAGCAGTTTTCTTGGTGGCCTTCTTTGCGGCCTTCTTTTTAGTTGCCATGTGTATGGTTTTTTATTGTGAGAGACTTTCCCTTTTCTGTTAGGATCGCCAAGTGACAATTCCAGCTAGAAAACGGAGGCGCAAGATAACAAGCCATCCCACTGGGTCAAGCCCTGTGCGGCTTTTTATCGTTCATCATCAATAACCTTGCAGAAGCATTCTCCACGGCAAAGATGGCAGCCATCGACGCGGCTGGCCGGAGCAGAAATTTGCGATGAAAAACATCGCCCAACTCGTCCGTTTTACCGAGGTTCCGTTGCACATTTTACAGCACCTATTCCACATCCATTCTCATGACGACCATCCCACTTCGCTCACCACTCGCCGCCCTCGTTGGCGTCATGCTGGCGGGCCCCATGATCAGCACATCGAGCCGAGCCGACAGCTTGGCAGACGATGTTCGAAACATCCAGAAATCCAAGCAACCCCAAGCGCTGCGCTGTGTCTTGAATGGTCAACCGAGATCCTTGGCGATCGAACTCAGCCCGCAAATTGCGGTGGCCTATGACACCTGGCACGGGGGGATTTCCACCCTCTGGAAACCTGCCGAAGCCGGCAAGGCGGTGGAACTAACAGGCGCCGTTTTCACCGGTGCGCACGGACCGCAACCGAAGACCAACGGCACCCTGATTTTCGAAAACAAGTCGCCGAAAAATGGCCAGCGCTACCACCACTCCGACAGCTCCGCGACGCTGCATTACCTCGGTCATCGAATCGAAAAAAATGGAGTGGTCACCCTGAGCTTCGCCTTCCGCAATGCCGAAGGGAAACATCTCGCGCTGATCGAAGACAGCTGCCGCAGCACGGAAAAAGGACAGCTGAAACGCCACTTGAAAGTCAGCGAACTGGCACCGGGGAACCACATCGTGGTCGATTTCCCCAGCGGCCTCGAATGGTCGGGAGTCAGCGACAATGCGCTCCGCGTGACCCGCAATGGCAGCAGCAGCCACAGCACCTCAATCAACTAACAGACACACCTCTGCGATGAAATTTCTCACCACTCTCTTTTTCGCCGGCAGCCTACTGGCGGCCCACGCCGGCAGCGTGCACCTCGCCCCCTCAGCAGCCACCATCAAAGGCCCCTCAGGAAATGGCAACCTCACGGCGGACGGCCAGTTTTTCCGCTTTTGGCACTCCATCGAATCGGTCCCGAGCTGGACCATCGTCGTTACCGAAGCCGTCACCGTTTACCCGGTGCTCGATTACGCACACGCCCGTGCCGCCGGCAGTGAACTGGTGCTGGAATGCAATGGCCAAAAGCTCCAAGGCGTCACCAAACAGACCAAGGACTGGAAAACATTTGAGCCACTGCATTTCAAAAAACTCGAGCTCACACCTGGCACCCACACCGTCACTCTGCGCGCCACCAAGGCCGCCGATGAGGCAGTGTTAGACTCCACCGGTCTGAACCTGGTGAGCGATCGCTTACCGATCACCGTGGTAGAACAAGGCCACCCGTTCAGCGGAGCCCCCGGTTTCCAGCGCAAGCTCGATGCCCCCCACCCCGCGATGAAGGTCACCGACATCTCCATCCCCGGCTTGGAGATCAAGGCGGGCGGCATCGGATTCCTCAGCGATGGCACCATGGTGGTGTGCTCATGGACCTCCCAGGGCGCGGTGTATTTCATCCAAGGCTACGGCGGCGATCCGAAAAAGATGCGGATCAAAGAGTTCGCTTCCGGCCTCGCCGAACCCCTCGGCATCAGCATCGTGGACGACCGCATTTTCGTCTGCCAAAAGCAGGAACTCACCGAGCTGATCGATAGCGATCAGGACGGCGTCTGCGATACCTTCCGCTGCGTCAGTAATGCCTGGCAGGTGAGTGATAACTTCCACCAGTTCACCTTCGGCCCGATTTATCACCAGGGGAAATTCTACCTCAACCTCGCCGTCGCCATCAACCCCGGCGGAGCGACCACCGTGCCCCAGGTGAAAGACCGCGGCACCTGCATCGCCGTCGATCCCGACACCGGCGAATACGAAATCATCGCCGCCGGCCTGCGCACGCCGAACGGAATCGGCATCACCTCGAAGGGCGAGATCCTGGTGTCCGATAACCAGGGCGACTACCTGCCAGCGAACAAAATGCTGCACATCCGCCCGGGTAAATTTTTCAACAATAAATACACCCCCGAACACCCGTGGGCGAGCCGACCCGTGAGTCAGCCGGTCGTCTGGCAGCCGCAGAATGAAATTGGCAACTCCCCCACCGAGCCCATCGAGGTGCCCAGCGGTCCCTACCGCGGTCAGATCCTCCATGGCGACATCCACCACGGCGGCCTGAAGCGGGTCTTCATGGAAGAGATCAACGGGCAGCTGCAAGGCGCCCTCTTCCGCCACGCGCAGAAACTCCGCGGCGGCATCAACCGACTCGAATGGGGCCCCGACGGCCACCTCTACGCCGGCATCGCCGGGCACGTGGGGAACTGGGGCAATGCCAAGCGCAACGGCCTGCTGCGCATCGAATACGCCGAGCCGGTCCCCTTTGAGATGTTGGCCGTGCGTGCGAAGAGCGACGGTCTGGAAATTGAGTTCACCGAGCCGCTCGCCGAGGGGCAAGGCTGGGACCCTGGCTACTACCTGATCGATAGCTGGACTTACGCACCGAATGAAAAATACGGCGGGCCGAAAATCGATCAGCACAAGCTGACACCCGAAGCCATTTCCGTCTCGGCCGATCGCAAGCGTGTGTTCCTCAAAATGCCCACGATGAAAACCGGCTACGTCACCCACATCGTGCTCAATCGCTCACTGACCAGCGCCAGCGGCAGAAGCCTCTTCGCCGGCGAGTGCTGGTATAACCTGAACGAAAAACCCAAGGAGCTCGCCGGAGAAATCCGCCCCCTGCCTGCGGACGCGGTCGTGCTGGGTGAGGTCAGCGAGACCCAACTCAGTCGCGTGGACGTGCTGCACAAAACTTTCTGCGCCTCCTGCCACACCACCAACGGCAACAAACTGGTCGGTCCCTCGTTCAAGGGGATGTTTGGTAAAAAACAGAAGGTCCGCCGCGGCAGTGAAGTCATCGAGATGACGGTGGATGAAGATTATATCCGCCGCGCCATCCTCAACCCTGGCGCCGAGTATCCGGACGGCTTCCAGCCGATCATGCCGCAGACACTCTCGGAGTCATTCAGCAAGGAGGACACCGAGAAGCTGGTGCAGTGGATCAAATCACTTCAATAAAGCTCATTTCCACCGAAAGCACCTACAAAGATAAAATTTTACCCCTTAAAAATCAGGAAATCATCGCCTACTCAAGGAGCATGACTCGTTTTTTCAAAAAACAGGCTTGTTATTAGTTAGGCTTTCCTGATATAAAAAAGAAGTAAACCAAGCACCCTTAGCATGAAATCCAAATTTCTCACCCTAATCGCTTCGGCAGCGATGCTCACCGCAGCGAATGCCTTTACCATTGATTTTAACTCGATGCAGATTTCCGGGGACACGGGAGTCATCGCTCTTGATTTTGACAATGCTGGCGATCAGGCCATCAGCGACGGAGAACAAGTGGAGGTCAACGTTCCCGGTTACGGCTTGGTAAGATTTGAAATCGTCCCTGAATCAACCTACACAGTGGCTGTGGGTTCGCAATTTAAGAACGACAGCGACAGTTTTCAGCAGTCGCTGGAAGTCGAACCAGGTGAGACGGTCCAAGTCACCTTCTTGGAAGACGTTGATATCTACAATGTGAATTTTGATATCATCGGAGTTAGCGCAGACGAAAACTCTGACGTCATTCCTGTGTTTGGTTCCGATAAAATTTTCCAATACAATACACCGACCGGTTCGGGCCCCGGCGGAGAAAACGACGGTGCAGGCATCGCCGCTATCAGCTGGTCCGTTGTTCCCGAGCCCAGCAGTGCGCTGATGGTGCTCCTCGGCGCGGGCTCACTGGTGCTACGTCGCCGTCGCTAACACGCCCAATTGGGTTGAACCATTTCCCGAAGACCGACTCACCTCTGTGTGAGTCGGTCTTTTTTTATCCATCGTAGTGCAGACAAAAAATGCTCCCGTAGCGAAGATTGAATGAGAAGGTAGTCGAGGCCGAGCCAACGGTTTCTGTAGAATGCTACCACCTTATGAACAATAGTATCAAACATCA